>JALORP010000026.1 GCA_025458865.1 Steroidobacteraceae bacterium
GCGCGCCGGCGAGGTGGCCAGTGGCCCCCCGGAGCGAGCGAGTTTTCTTCCCGAGCGAGCGAAGCGGGGGCCCGGCCGGATCCCGCCGGCGCGCGAGGCTGAGCCCATATCCTCGTTGCGGCGCAGGCTCAGCCGCCGGATCTCGGTCGCGACGGTGATCTTCGGTTCGTTCCGCGCGCCGCCACGCCGATCGCGACCGGGTGCGTCGGCGGGCTGCGGGCCGCGCGGTAGTATGGCTCCATCTGCGGCGCGAGCTGCGCCAGCGACTGCTGGCGGTTGCCCGGCGCCGGGTGGGTGCTGAGGAACTGCGGTGGGTTCTTGCCGCCCACCGCCCCCATCTTCTGCCACAGCGTGGCTGCTGCATTCGGGTCGTAACCCGCCCTGGCGGCGAGCTCGATGCCGATGCGGTCCGCCTCGGTCTCTGCCGTGCGGCTGTTCGGCAGCAGGATCGCGAGCTGCGCCGCGGTGGCGGCGAGCGCCATGTTCCGGCCCGGCTGGTCTGAGGCCACGCCGACGGCGATGACGCCGATCTGCGAGGCCATCGCGATGGACATGCGCTCGGCCGTGTGGTTTGCGAGCGCGTGGGCGATCTCGTGGCCCATCACCTGCGCGAGTTCGTCGTCGGTCGGGTCCAGCTTTCGGATCAGGCCGGTGTAGAGCGCCATGCGGCCGCCGGCCATGCACCAGGCGTTGACCGTTTCCGGCTCGTCGATCACCTCGACGCTCCACTGCCAGTTCGCGGTCGCCGGACGCATGATCACCGCCTGCGCGACCAGCCTTTCGGTGATCCGCTCGACGCGCGCGAGCAGCCGCGGTTCGGTAACCAGCTTTCCCTCGTCCTTGAGCTTGCCCATGCTCTGCACGTAGGCTTGCCGTGAGGCGCTGATGGCCTGGTCCTCGGACACCAGCATCAGCTGCGACCGGCCCGTGGGGCTCGTGGCGCAGGCGCCGAGCGCAAGCGCGGCGAGGGTGATCAGGGCGATCCTGGCCAGCATGGGGTCGTTTCTCCTGCGGAAGGCGACCCGGTCAAGTCTGCCGTAGCGCCCCTCAAAAATACACGTGGATTCAGTCATCTAGCGGCGTGTCGGCGCCGGTTCGTTGCGCTCAAGCAACAGCCGGTGGAAGCCTTGGGACGCTCCGCTCGTCCCGGCGGGGCCAGCCGCGGCCGAGCCGAGCGCAATGCGGTTTGCCGCGCTTCAGGATCGCGCCCGCCTTCCTGTAACATTCGTGCGCTGCAATAACCGCCTGTCGCTATCCCACCACAGGCTCAGGGGAGAAAAATCCGATGACCACCCGCCGCTCCACCCGGCTCGCCATGGCCGTGTCCTCGATCCTTGCCGCGCCCGCCATTGCAACGGGCTTTGGCCTCGTCGCCACGTTGGGTGTCGCGCCCGAAGCGCGCGCGCAGGAAACCGCCACCCAGGTCACCGGCACGGTGGTGGATGCCGCGGGCGCCCCCGTCGGCGGCGCGCAGGTCACGCTGCTGCACGTGCCAACCGGCACGGTCGCGACGGCGACGACCACGCCGAGCGGCCAGTTCGTTGCCACCGGCCTGCGCGTGGGCGGTCCCTTCACCGTGACGGCCCAGGCAAGCGGCTACGCGAGCGGCGCGGTCGAGAACGTCTACACGGAGCTTGGTCGACGCGTGAACGTCACGCTGGCGATCCAGCCGGTCGCGGAACTCGCCGCGATCGAGGTGGTCGGCCAGGGCGAGCGCGCCGCCGCCGTCGGTGTCGGCAGCGACTTCGACCGGGACAGGATCGCGGCGATCCCGAGCATTGCACGCGACCCCAAGAACGCCCTGTCGATCGATCCGAAGGCGTTCATCGATCCCACGAACTCCGACGCACTCGAGGTCGCCGGCGTCAACAACCGCTACAACAGCCTTACCGTCGACGGCGTCCGGCAGAACGACGACTTCGGCCTGAACAACAACGGCTACCCGACCCAGCGTTCGCCGATATCGATCGACGCGATCGAGCAGGTGTCGCTTCTGACCGCGCCCTTCGACGTTCAGTACTCGAACTTCCGCGGCTCGACGATCAACATCGTGACCAAGTCGGGCACGAACGAGTTCGAGGGCTCGGCCTTCTACTACACCTATGACGACGGCCTCGTGGGCGACAAGAGCAAGGGCCAGGACCTGAAGTTCTCCTTCGACCAGGAGACCTACGGCTTCACGCTGGGCGGGCCGATACTGAAGGACCGGCTGTTCTTCTTCACGTCCTACGAGAAGCTCGAGCGCGAGGCGCCGCAGGAGTTCGGCGCCGGCGACTCGGACGCGGCGATCACGATTTCGGGCACGACCCAGGCCGAGTACGACCAGGTCGTCCAGATCACGCGCGACGTCTATGGCTTCGACCCGCTCGATGTTCCCAGCACCCTGCCGGCCGAGGATGAGAAGATCCTCGCCAAGATCGACTGGAACATCACCGACGGCCATCGCGCGTCGCTGTCCTACCAGCGGACCGAGGGCAACGAGGTCATCCAGAGCAACAACAGCACGAACTTCCGCGAGCTGTCGACGCCGTCGACCTGGTACGACCGGTCGATCCTGATGGAGACCTACTCGCTGCAGGTCTTCTCCGACTGGACCCAGACCTTCTCGACCGAAGTCAAGATCGGCCGCAAGGAGGTCGAGACCCAGCAGGTCTCCCTGAACGGCACGGAGTTCGCCAACATGCGTGTCACCACGCCGGGTGGCGGCACGATCATCGTCGGTCCGGACATCTCCCGACACGCCAACCAGCTGACCAACGACCTGGACCAGGCCAAGCTCAAGGGCATCCTGTTCCTCGGCGACCATACGATCTCGGGCGGCGTCGAATACGAGTCCCTCGACATCTTCAACCTGTTCGTTCAGCGCGCCGAGGGCGAGTACTACTTCAACAGCATCGCCGACTACGCGGCGCAGCGCGCCCAGCGGCTGCGCTACGGAAATGCCTTCACCAACGACAAGAACGACGCGGCCGCGGCGTTCAGCTACGACGTGCTGGGCTTCTTCCTGCAGGACCAGTGGCGCATCACGCCGGACCTCGAGATCCAGTACGGCCTGCGCTACGACACCTTCTCGTCGAGCGATGAGCCCAACTTCAACCAGAACTTCGTCAACCGCTACGGCTACTCCAACCAGGAGACGCTGGACGGCCGCGACCTGCTGATGCCGCGTTTCGGCTTCAACTGGGCGGTGGCCGACCAGACGATCGTCCGCGGTGGCGTTGGACTCTTCGGTGGTGGCTCGCCGAACGTGTGGATTTCGAACAGCTTCTCGAACGACGGCGTCACCGTCGTCAGCCAGGACTTCAGCCGCCCCGGCTCGGGCATCGAGCCGCGCCTCGACAACGTGGACGGCTTCGACCTGCCGCAGGCGGTGCTGGACACGCACGAGACGCTGCGTGGAGACGGCGGCGTGAATGCGGTCGCCCCCGGGTTCGAGATCCCGTCGCAGTGGCGCTACAACCTCGGCCTCGAGCACACATTCGAGAACGGCTGGCGCGTCAACACGGACGTCGTCTACTCGCGTGTGAAGGACGAGGTCGTATGGTTCGACGCGCGGCTGGTCCAGACCGGAACTGCACCCGATGGCAGGCCGATCTATGGCAAGCGGCCGGGCGACAGTCGCGCCTTCACCACGCAGGACCTGATTCTCGACAACACCAGCGACGGCGAAGGGCTGGTCTTCTCGGTCGAGCTGGACAAGCGCTGGGACACCTCGGCCGGGCGATTCGACCTGTTCCTCGGCTACGCCAACCAGGACATCAAGGACATCAACTCGGCGACCAGCTCGACCGCCAACTCGAACTGGGGCAATGTCGGGACCTCGGTGGCCAACGATCCCGGGCTGGCGGCGTCGAACTACGACATCGAGCACCGCTTCTCGGCGTCGCTCAACTGGCGCAAGGCTTTCTTCGGCGAGTACTTCACCAGTGCCGGACTGTTCATGGAGCACCGCTCAGGCCGTGCCTTCAGCTACACCTTCGGCGGCGCTTCGCTCGGAGTATTCGGCGATCCGGCCAACACGACCACTTCGCCTCGCCAGCTCCTCTACGTTCCGCTGGTGGATGATCCGAACGTGGTCTATTCCTCGGACGCGTTCAGGGACGCCGTCAACGCGTTCATCGACTCGAGCGAGCTGGCGGCCTACCGCGGGCAGATCGCGCCTCGCAATGCCTTCCGCAGCCCGTGGATTACGCTCGCCAACCTGCGTCTGTCGCAGGAGATCCCGACCGGCATCCCGGGCACGCGCGGCGTGCTGACGCTCGACATCGAGAACCTGACCAACCTGCTGAACGACGACTGGGGCCGCGTATCGCAGGTCCCGTTCCCGTACTTCGCGCCGGTGCTCGAGACCTCCATCAACGCCAACGGGCAGTATGTCTATCGTCCACGCCAGGGCACGACTGCCCCGACGGGTCCGGACTTCTCGGTCTCCGCGCTGCCGTCGGTGTATCGCGTCCAGTTGGGCATCCGCATCGAGTTCTGACGCGGGCCTGCCCTTGCGATGACGAGGCGCGGCGGGGGCCACCCGCCGCGCCTTTTTCGTTCAGGGTGGGCCTTCCTGGTGTATAGAGATTGACCTGAACAAAACCTTTGCAAGGCGGTCTGAAGCAGCGAAGTGCATCACGGTCATTGCTATACTCGCGCGAAATTTCGCACAAGCTGCGCGTCCCTGAATCCGCGTCGCTGAGCCCCCCGAAACACGGAGTACGGAACTCGACATGTCCGAGTCCCTGATGACAAGGATCGCGCGCGGTGAAGACGCGGCGGTCGCCGAAGTGATAGACCAGTACGGCGCGCTCGTCTGGTCCATCGCCCGCCGGCTGACCCGCAACCCGTCGGACGCCGAGGACGCGGTGCAGGAAATTTTCACCGACGTGTGGCGCAGCGCTCACCGCTTCGACCCGTCGGCCGGTACGGAGAAAGTGTTCATCACCACCATCGCCAGGAGGCGCCTGATCGACCGGATGCGCCGGCTCTCCAACCGCGTGCCGACGGAGTCGACGGACGTGCTCGACGAACTCGGCTTCCACACGCCGGACACCGCCGGTGAGATCAGCGTCGAGGCCGAGCGCGCCGCCCGCGTGCTCGCCACGCTGCGCCCCGAGCAGCGCCAGGTCATCGAGCTCGGGCTGCTGCAGGGCCTGTCCCATTCCGAGATTGCGGCCGTCACCGGCATGCCGCTCGGCACCGTGAAGACCTTCATGCGCCGCGGGCTCATCCAGGTGCGCGAGATGCTCGGCGTCACGCCGGGCGAGGTCGCGGGAGGCGAGGCATGAGCGCGCATTTCCTCGACGACGAACGCATCGCCGACCTGCTGGTCCTCGAGGTCACCGAGGGCCTCGACCCGGCCCAGCGGCAGGAACTCGAGGCCTTGCTGGCCGGCACGTCAGGCATGCCCGATGCGCTGGCCGGCGCCGCAGCCGCGGTGACGCTCGCCGCGCGCCTGCCTTCCGAGCCGCTGCCGGCCGCACTGCGCGAGACCCTCATCAAGCAGGGCGAGACCGTGGTCAGGGTCAAGGCCGCGAACAAGGTCCAGCCGCTGCCGGTGCGCAAGCCGGCGGTCGCTGCGCCGTCCGCACGGACCCCGGCCGTGCCCGTCGGCACGGCCGCCGGCGCGCGCTACGGCTGGTATGCCGCCGCCGCATCACTGCTCATCGCGCTGGCAGCCTGGTTCCCCCGCTTCGAGACCGAGGCGCCCCCCGCGCTCGTCGAGGCCCCTGTCCCCAGCGTCGCCGAGCAGCGCGAGGCGCTGCTTGCGGCGGCGCCCGCGGCCCTGAAGGAGGAGTGGGCCCGCACCGAGGATCCGGCATCGGTGGCCGTCCAGGGCGACGTCGTATGGGACGAGGCGACGCAGACCGGCTACATGCGCTTCAGCGGCCTGCCGGCGAACGACCCCTCCGAGTCCCAGTACCAGCTGTGGATCTTCGACGGCACCCGCGACGATCGCTTCCCCGTGGACGGCGGCGTGTTCGACGTTCCCGCCGGGGCGACCGAGGTGGTCGTGCCGATCAAGGCCACGTTGCCGGTGCGCCAGGCCGCGCTGTTCGCGGTGACCGTCGAGGCCCCGGGCGGCGTCATGGTGTCCTCGCGCGAGCGCATCGTCGCCCTGGCGCAGGTGGCGAGCGGCTGATCCAGCCGTGACCACGGCCACCGAAGCCGGCCGTCGCGCACAGTGCGCGTCGGCCGTGCTGGTGGTCAGGCCGGCGGCCTTCGGCGCGAATCCCGAGACAGCCTCGACCAACGCCTTCCAGGCGGCGGGCACCGCGGGAGCCGACCTGCGCGAGCAGGCCCGTGCCGAGAGCGACGCGCTCGCCGCGGCGCTCGACGCGGCCGGGGTCGAGGTGCTCGTCCTCGAAGACACGCCGGAGCCGGCCAGGCCCGACGCCTGCTTCCCCAACAACTGGCTGTCCCTGCACCACGACGGCACCGCGGTCCTCTACCCCATGCTCGCGCCCAGCCGGCGTCGCGAGCGCCGCGATGAGGCGCTCGCGCTCGTCCGGCAGCGCGGCTTCGTCGTCCGGCGCGTGGTGGACCTGACGTACTTCGAGGGCCAGGGAGCCTTCCTCGAGGGAACGGGCAGCCTCGTGCTCGACCATCGGGCGCGCGTGGCGTATGCCTGCCGCTCGCCGCGCACCCACGCGGCGCCGCTCCTCGCCTTCGGGCGCGAGCTCGGCTATGCGACGCAGGCGTTCGACGCGACCGGCCCGGCGGGCGAGGCCGTCTACCACACCAATGTCGTGATGAGCGTCGGCGAGGGCTTTGCCGTGGCCTGCCTCGAGGCGGTCGCGGACGACTCCCGGCGGCATCGCCTTCGCGGCTCGCTCGAGGCCGCGGGGCGAGAGGTGCTCGAGGTCAGCCGCGCCGAAATGAACGCCTTCGCCGGCAACCTGCTGCAGCTCGCGACGCGCAAGGGCGGGCGCGTGATCGCGCTGTCCGCCACGGCGCTGGCGGCGCTGGGGGCGGACCTCAGGCGACGGCTCGAGCGCCACGGCGGGCTGGTGGCCGCGCCGGTCCCGGTCATCGAGCGCTATGGCGGCGGCAGCGTGCGCTGCATGCTCGCCGAGGTGTTTCTGCCGCGCGAACCGTGACTGCCGGCACGCGCGCGGGACCTTGCGCGGGCCTGCCTGGACGCGGTGCTAGAATCGGCCGGCGCGAGGCCTGCGGCGGAGTCCCCCGCGAGTGTTCGAACTGGCCCTGAAGTCACTGTTTGCCTACCTGCTCGGCTCGCTGATGGGCGCGCTGATCGCCGGGCGCGTGCGCGGCGTGGATATCCGCCGGATGGGCAGCGGCAACGCCGGCGGGACCAACGCGCTGCGCACGCAGGGCTTCGGCTTCGCGCTGGCCGTGGTGGTGGTGGACGTCGGCAAGGCGCTCGTCGCCGTCGGGCTGCTGCCGGGGCTCGACATCCCGGGCGTGGGGCTCGACCCCGCCGTGGATCGAATCTGGCTCGCGGTGGCCTGCGCGACGGCGGTGGTCGCGGGCCATGTCTGGCCGCTCTACCACGACTTCCAGGGCGGCAAGGGCGCGGCCACGCTGGTCGGCGCGGTGGCCGTGCTGCAGCCGCTGGTGCTGGCGCCCATTTTCCTGCTCTGGCTCGTCGTCGTGATGCTGACCGGTTTCGTAGGGCTTGCGACCATGCTCGCCTGCGCCACGCTGCCGGTTGCCTTCGCCGCGATCGGCGGGCCGGGCGCGCAGCCGCTCGTGGCCTTCGGGATCGCCATGGCCGTCTTCATCGCCTGGACGCACCGCGCGAACATCGTCCGCATGCGCGCCGGCACCGAGAACCGGGCGCGGCGGCTGTGGCTGCTGCGGCCGCGGGACGCCGGCCGGTGACGCGCCGCACGGACGTGCTTCGCCTGCTGTCGGACGGCGCGGTTCACTCGGGCGAGTCGCTCGCGGCCGCGCTGGGCGTGAGCCGCGCTGCGGTCTGGAAGCAGGTGCAGCAGCTCGACGCCTGGGGCCTCGAGGTCGAGGCCGTTCCGGGCCGCGGCTACCGGCTCGCGCAGCGGCTCGACCTGCTCGACGAGGCCGCGCTTCGTTCGGCGCTGCCCGAGGCCGCAGTGGCGCGGCTGCGCACGCTCACCGTGGCCGACGAGATCGAGTCCACCAACGAGGCGCTGCTCGCGGCGCCGGCCCTGCCGCCCGGCCGCATGGACGCCTGCCTCGCCGAGTTCCAGACCCGCGGCCGGGGACGGCGCGGCCGCAGCTGGGTCGCGCCCTTCGCTTCCGGCCTGTGCCTGTCGCTCAGCTGGACCTTCCGGGAGACGCCGCCGCAGTTTTCGGCGCTGTCGCTCGCCGTCGGCGTGGGCGTGCTTCGCGCGCTTCGGACCCTCGGCGTGGCGGGCGTCGGCCTCAAGTGGCCGAACGACCTGCTGCACGAGCTTCGCAAGCTCGGCGGTATCCTGATCGAGCTTCGCGCCGAGGCCGCTGGGCCCGCCTTTGCGGTGATCGGCCTCGGCCTCAACGTCACGCTGCCGGAGGCCGCGCGGGCGCAGGTGGCTGCGTCAGGGCTTGCGGTCGCGAGCCTCGATGATTTCTGCGCGGTGACGCCTTCCCGAACGCAGCTCGCCGCCGCGGTGATCGGTGAGCTCGAGCGCGTGCTGACCGAGTTCGAGGTCCGCGGCTTCGCGCCCTTCGCCGACGAGTGGCGTGCGGCGGACGCGCTTGCCGCCCGGCCCGCGTTCGTGGTGCAGGGCGAGTCGCGCGTGGACGGCCTCGCCCGCGGCATCGACGAGGATGGCGCGCTGCTCCTCGAGGTGGCTGGCTGCAACCGGCGCTTCGTGTCGGGCGAGGTCAGCCTGAGGCCGGTCGCATGAAGCTGCTGATCGACGTCGGCAACACCCGCCTCAAGTGGGCCGCGCTCGAGGCGGGCCGCCTCGGCGCCCGCGGGGCGGTGACCCACCGCGGCGCTGCGCCGGCCGAGTGGCTGGCTCCGCTCGACGCCGCCGCCGGCCGGCCCGATGCGATTCTCGTCGCGAACGTGGCGGGTCCCGCGGTGGCGCACTCGATCGGCGAGTGGGCGCTCGAGCGCCATGGCCTGCGGCCGCGGTTCCTGAAGGCGTCCGCCCGCGCCGGGGGCGTCACCAATGCCTACGAGCACCCGGATGCGCTCGGAGTGGACCGCTGGCTCGGCCTCGTCGGCGCCTGGCGCAGGGTGGGAAGCCCGCTGGTGTGCATCGCCGCCGGCACCGCCTTCACCGTGGACGCGGTGGACGGTTCCGGGCGCCACCTCGGCGGCCTGATCGCGCCAGGCTACCAGCTCATGATCGAGACCCTTCTCAAGCGCACCAGCGACATCGCGCCCGGCCTCGCGCGCGGCCCGGCGGCCGCCGATGGCCTGTTCGGCCGAAACACGGCCGCGGCCGTCGAACTCGGCGCGCTGCACGCCCTCGCGGCGCTCGCGGCGCGCGCGGTGGAGGCGGCCGCCGGGCGTTGCGGCGCCGCGCCGCGCGTGTTCCTCGGCGGCGGCGACGCCGCGCGGCTCGCGCCGCACCTTGGCCGGCCCGCGGAGATCGCGCCCGACCTCGTGCTGGAAGGGCTCGCCGTGATGGCGGGGGAGGACTGATCTTGCGTGCCCTGCTGCTCCTGCTGCTGTTCGCCAACCTCGCGTTCTTCGCCTGGTCGCGCTGGATCGCCGTGCCGCTGGTGACCGGACTCTCGCCGCTGCCCGCGGCGGCGCCACTCGTCCTCGCGCGCGAGGCGCAGCCCACGCCCCGGACGGCTGCGGCCGCGGAGGAAGAGGCGCTGGCGAGCTGCGTCAGCATCGGGCCGTTCCTGGACCTGACCGAGGCGGCGCGGGCGTCCACGCGGTTGCGAGAGCTTGGCTACGGTCCGCGCCAGCGCGTGAGCGACGGGCCGGTGTGGTCCGGCTGGTGGGTGGCGCTCGAGCGCCTCGAGGGGCGCGAGGCCGCGGAGCAGGTGGTTGCCCGGCTGCGGCAGTTCGGCGTCACGGACGCCTACATCATGCCGGGCGAGGAGGCGGGCGTGACCGTGTCGCTCGGGCTCTTCTCGGAGCAGCCGCGCGCGCTGCGCCGTCTCGATGAGGTCAAGGCCCTCGGCTACGAGCCCGTGGTCACGGAGCGCCAGCGCACCGGCACCGTCTACTGGATCGACGCCGACCTGCCGGTGCCGGGGCGGTTCCCGGATCCCGCCTCGTTCGAGGGCGAGCAGGGCCGCATCACGCGCCTCGAGATGCGGCCCTGCGATGCCGACGGGCGTGCCAGCCAGCCGGTCGAGCCCGCCATGGTGCCGGCCGGCGTGCCCGGCTGAAGTAGAATTGCAGGGCAGCGCCGGGTTAGCTCAGACGGTAGAGCAGCTGATTTGTAATCAGAAGGTCGCGGGTTCGATTCCTGCACCCGGCACCAACCGCCCTCGCCGCGAGCGGTCACGTGTGCGCTTTGCCATGTTTGTGACATTTCTACCGACGAAGATCCACGAGCCTCCGGCGGTTGCGCGCCGTGACAGGAAGGATCCCCGGACGCTTCATCCGGGGAGCGCGCCGACAGCTTCAGATCACTCGAGGGAGACCGATCGATGAACCTGCTTCGAGCCAGGGCCCTGGCCCTTGTCACCGCCGTCGCGGCGTTGCCCGCCTACGGCGCCACCGCCGACCGCATCTGGACGGGCGGCACCATCCTGACCATGAACGACGCCGCGATGCGGGCCGAGGCGGTTGCGGTCAAGGACGGCCGCATCCTCGCGGTGGGCAGCGAGGAGTCGGTGATGGCGCACCGGGGCAAGGCGACCGAGGTGATCGACCTCGGCGGCCGAGCGCTGCTGCCCGGGTTCGTGGACAGCCACGGCCACGTCTACATGGGCGGGCTGCAGGCGCTGTCGGCGAACCTGCTGGCCCCGCCGGACGGCGTGGTGACCGACATCGCCTCGCTGCAGCGGGCGATCCGCGACTGGATGGCCGCCAACCAGAAGATCGTCGAGAGCATCGACCTGGTGATCGGCTTCGGGTACGACAACGCGCAGCTCGCGGAGCTGCGCCATCCCACGCGGGAGGACCTCGACGCGATCTCGACCACGGTGCCGATCATGCTGATCCACCAGTCCGGCCACATCGGCGCGGCGAACACCAAGGCCCTCGACGTCGCCGGCATCACGGCGCAGTCCGAGAACCCGCCCGGCGGCGTGATCCGCCGCCTCGCCGGTGGCGAGCCGGACGGCGTGCTCGAGGAGACGGCATTCTTCGGCGCGCTGCTCAAGCTCGTTCCCCGGATCGGCCAGGCCGGCGCCAAGGCCATGATCAAGGCGGGCGCCGACCTGTGGGCGCGCTTCGGCTACACGACGGCGCAGGAAGGCCGCACGGAGCCCGGTGGCGCCGAGGTCATCCGCGCGGTCGCCGACGAAGGCGGGCTCGCGATCGACGTGGTCGCCTACTCCGACGTGCTGGCCGACCGCAGCTACACGGTCAAGAACGTCGGCCGGGAGTACCGGAACCGCTACCGTCTCGGCGGCGCCAAGCTCACGATCGACGGCTCGCCGCAGGGCTTCACGGCCTGGCGTGACCGGCCCTACTACGCCCCGGTCGGCAACTACCCGCCGGGCTACGTCGGCTACGCCGCAGTGACGAACGAGCAAGTCCTCGACGCCGTGAACTGGGCCTACGAGAACGGCATCCAGCTGCTCACCCACTCGAACGGCGAGGCGGCGTCGGACCTGCTGATCGCCGCACACGGCGCCGCGCAGCAGAAGCACGGCGCCGAGGGCCGCCGCGACGTGCTGATCCACGGCCAGTTCCTGCGCGAGGACCAGGTCGCGGCCTACGACCGGCTCGGGATCTTCCCCTCGCTGTTCCCGATGCACACCTTCTACTGGGGCGACTGGCACCGCGACCACACGGTCGGGCCGGTCAACGCAGAGAACATCTCGCCGACGGGTTGGGTGCTGGCGCGCGGCATGAAGTTCGGCTCTCACCACGACGCGCCGGTGGCGTTCCCGGACTCCATGCGGATCCTCGATGCGACGGTCACGCGCCGCAGCCGCTCGGGCGACATCCTCGGTCCCGCGCACCGGGTGGATGTACTCACCGCGCTCAAGGCGATGACCATCTGGCCGGCCTGGCAGCACTTCGAGGAGGACCGCAAGGGCTCGATCGAGGCGGGCAAGCTCGCCGATTTCGTGTTGCTGTCCGCCGACCCGACCGCCGTCGATCCGGAGACCCTCGACCAGCTGAAGGTCGTCGAGACCATCAAGGAAGGCAGGACGGTTTTCGCCCTGGACACCGGGGCGGCAGCGGCGTCGCGGCTCGGCGGAGAGGGCAATCCCGCCGTGGCGCGGCTGCTCGTGGCGCTCGGCGGCCACGGTGCGCTGCCGAGCTTCGCGCCCGTGCCGTCCTCCAGGGCAGCCGGGGACGGCGCCGCCCCGGTGCCGGCGACCTGCATGAGCGACGGCATCCTTACTCTCACCGCGGCGATACTCGGCGACCGCGCCTCCAACCGAAGCTATTGAGCATGAACCGCCAGGAGAAACTCGCCGCGTTCGCGCTTGCCTGCCTGTGGTTCGCCCCGTCCGTCAGCGGCCCTCAGCCCGCCGGCAGATGCTCGAGGTCATGCACCTGAAGATGAACAGGTGCGCCGGCACGAGCGTGTACCAGTAGGCGAGGCCCCACACGCCGGCGGGGTGCCAGTACGCGGTCGCGGTCACGCGCGCGCCGCCCGAGGGCCGCGGCTCCACCTCGAATTCGAGCACGCCGGCACCCGGCGCCTTCATGCCCATCATGAGGGTGAGGCGCCGGCCGGGCTCGAGCCCGATGACGTGCCAGGAATCCACGTGGTCGCCGACGCGCAGCGTCTCCGGGTCGCGCCGCCCGCGATTGCGCCCGGGACCGCCGATGGTCCAGTCGAGCAGCTCGCGCAGCCACCACAGCCAGCCGGAGCAGTAGTAGCGGTTGCCGCCGCCGATGGCCTCGACGACCTTCCACGCGGCTTCGGGCGGCGCGTCGGTCTCGGCGGTGCCGCTCGCGCGCTTGGCGTAGTAGGCGTGTTCGACTCGGTAGCCGCGCATCGGGAAGGCGCCCTCGGTCCAGCGCGCCTGCACCTCGTGGCGGCGCTCGGCCTCGAACACGGCCTCGACCGACTCGTCGAAGTCGAGGAGTCGCTGGGGCACGAGGCGCCTGAGCTCCGCGTCGTTTGCATGGAAGTCGTGCTTGAGGCCACCGATCAGCGCGCGGGCGATCGGCGTGGGCACCGCCGTGACGAGCCTCAGCCAGTAAGAGGACAGCGTCGGCGTGAGGACCGGGACGGGGATGATCCAGGGCCTGCGCTGACCGGCGGCGACGGCAAGGCGCTTCATCATCTCGGCGTAGGTGATGACCTCCGGGCCACCTGCGTCGAAGATCCGGCCCTGCGCCTCGGGCACGGAGGGCAGGCGTACGAGGTACTCCAGCAGGTTGTCGAGGGCGATGGGCGGCGACTTCGCCTGCACCCAGCGCGGCGTGACCATCATGGGCAGGTTGAGCACGAGGTCGCGCATCACCTCGAAGGCGGCGGAGCCGGGGCCGACGATGATGCCGGCGCGCAGCTCGATGACCGGCACCGGGCCTTCGCGCAGGACGTCGCCGGTGTCGCGGCGGGAGACGATGTGCTCGCTGTCCGCGCCTTCGGGCACCAGGCCGCCGAGGTAGACGATGCAGCGCACGCCGGCCGTGGCCGCGGCCGCGGCGAAGTGACGGGCGGCCGCGAGGTCGAGCGCGCCGAAACCGCGCCCGGCGGACATGGAGTGCACGAGGTAGTAGGCGGTGTCGACGCCGTCGAGCGCGGGCACCAGGGTCTCGGGCCGCAGCGCATCGGCCTCGACCAGCTCGGCGCCGGCCCAGCCGCGCGCCTCCAGCACCCGGCGTGAGCGCGCCGCGGCCCGCACGACCACGCTGCTCTCGCGCAGCAGCCGCGGCACGAGGTTGGTGCCGATGTAGCCGCTGGCGCCGAATACCAGTACCTTGCGGCGTGAGGGAGAGGTGTCGTTCTGCATGCGCGCAGGAGACCCTAGTCCCGCGACAAAGACAAGGACCTCCGTGAGTCACCCATCGCTCGACAGCCCGCTGATCCTGCCCTGTGGCGCGACGCTGCCGAACCGGCTGTGCAAGGCCGCCATGACGGAGGGTCTCTCGGACGACCGGCTGCGAGCCGCGCCGCGCCTGGCGGCGCTGTATCGGGTCTGGTCGAAGGGCGGCGCGGGGCTGTCCATCACGGGCAACGTTCAGGTGGACCGGCGGGTGCTGGAGCGTCCCGGCAACGTCGCCATCGACCCGACCGATCCCGCGACGACGGACGCCGAGGCGCGCGCGCGCCTGTTTGCCTGGACGCGCGCCGGCACCGAGGTGGGCAACCACCTCTGGATGCAGATCTCCCACGCAGGCCGCCAGTCGCCGCGCTACGTGACGGGCGAGCCGCTCGGGCCTTCGGCCGTGCAGCTGGAGCTGCTCGGCAACTATGCGCGGCCCCGGGCGGTCACCGAGGCGGAGATCCGCGATTTCATCGGCCGCTTTGCGACGGTCGCTGCGATCGCGCGCGAGACGGGTTTCACCGGCGTGCAGGTGCACGGCGCCCACGGCTACCTGCTGAGCTCATTCCTATCGCCGGTGACCAACCGGCGCGAGGACGCCTGGGGTGGCCCGCTCGAGAACCGCGCGCGGATCCTGCTCGAGGCCGTGAGGGCGGTGCGCGCGGCGGTGGGCACCGACTTCCCGGTGGCGGTGAAGCTCAACTCGGACGATTTCCGGCAGGGCGGATTCAGCAACGAGGAATGCGTGCAGGTCGTGCGCTGGCTCAACGCCGAGCGCATCGACCTGCTGGAAGTCTCCGGCGGCACCTACGAGCAACCGCGGCTGCTCGGCTTCGAAGGCAAGCGCGACAGCGCGGTGCCGATGCGCGAGAGCACGCGCCGGCGCGAGGCCTACTTCGCGGAGTATGCCCACGCGATCCGCGCGGTTGCGTCCATGCCGCTCATGATCACGGGCGGCTTCCGCACGCGCGCAGGCATGGCCGAGGCGCTGGCGACGCGTGACTGCGACGTCATCGGCCTCGGCCGTCCGGTCATCACCGAGCCGGACCTGCCGCTGCGGCTGCTCTCCGGCGAGGCGCAGGCGGCGGTGCGCCACGAGGACCGTCTGCGCCTTGCGCAATCGGGCTGGCGCTCACCCACGAGTCCCTTCCTGCCGATGCGCGTGGTGAACGTGCTCGGTGCGCAGGCCTGGTACTACCAGCAGATCTTCCGCCTGGCCGATCACGGCGAGCCGGATCTCGATCTCGGGCTGTTGCCCGCGGCGGCCGCCTATCTCGCCGACGAACACGGCAAGGCCCGCCGGATGCACCGCGCGCGGCGGCGCGCGGCCTGAGCTGACCTGGTCCCGGCGCGGGCCTCTCCGCGCCCGTCACGTGCCTGCAACACCGCCGCCACGCAGCCGCAACGCCACCGCCACCGTATGTTCAACATCGCCCCTTAACGTTCGCGCTCCTCGCCGGCGCGCATGGTGCGCGTCCGTGGCGACTGTGCAACAAGGGGATGAACGTGAACAGCAGGAATGGCGTGGCGAAGGCGGTCCGTCGGTCGCTCGGCGTGGCGCCGCTGATGTTGGTGTCCGGACTGGCGCTGGCCGACGAGGCCGCCGCGACCGGGCCGGTGCTCGAGGAGGTCGTGGTCTTCGGCCGCGGCGAGACGCGCCAGGTGCAGAGCGTCGCCGCGGTGCAGATCGAACAGCTGCCGCCGGGCACGAGCCCGCTCAAGGCGGTCGAGAAGCTGCCGGGCGTGAACTTCCAGTCGGCGGATCCCTACGGCGCCTACGAGTGGTCCACGCGTATCTCCATCCGCGGCTTCAACCAGAACCAGCTCGGCTTCACGCTCGACGGCGTGCCGCTCGGCGACATGTCCTACGGCAACCACAACGGCCTGCACGCGAGCCGCGCGGTGTCCTCGGAGAACATCGGCCGCATCGTCGTGTCGCAGGGCGCCGGCGCGCTCGACACCGCCTCGACGAGCAATCTCGGTGGCACCCTCGAGTTCCTGACCGATGACCCGGCCAGCGAGTTCGGCGTGCGCGCCGCGCTCACCGGCGGCAGCGACAGCGCGCTGCGCATCTTCGGGCGCCTCGACAGCGGCGAGCTCGGCAGCCTGGGCACCCGCGCCTACCTGAGCTACACCGACCAGGACATGGACAAGTGGAAGGGCGGCGGCGTGCAGGAGCAGCAGCAGGTCAACTTCAAGCTCCTGCAGCCGATCGGCAGCGCGACCGTGACAGCCTACTACGCCTGGTCAGACCGCGCCGAGCAGGACTACCAGGACCTGTCGCTCGACATCATCGAGCGCCTCGGGCCTAACACCGATAACTTCTTCCCCGACTGGAACGCGGCGGTGGCCGCGGCCGACGCCTGCGCCGCGGC
This sequence comes from Steroidobacteraceae bacterium, assembly GCA_025458865.1. GTDB lineage: Bacteria > Pseudomonadota > Gammaproteobacteria > Steroidobacterales > Steroidobacteraceae > SG8-30. The sequence goes on from JALORP010000026.1 coordinate 16,383, forward strand.
CGGCTTCAACGCCACGATCTGCGACGACCAGTACTGGAACGCCTCGGGCCTGCGCGAGGACACGCTGGCCTATATCGATCTCGAGATCCCCTTCGGCGAGGCGCTGACCTGGAAGACGACCGGCTACCTGCACCAGAACGAGGGCATGGGCCTGTGGGGCACGCCCTATGTGCCGACGCCGGGCGGCGCGCCGATCTCGGTGCGCACGACCGAATACGAGATCGACCGCTATGGCGTGATCTCGGCGCTGACGGCCCGCTTCGGCAACCATGAGGTCAATGGCGGCGTGTGGGTGGAGGACAACGACTTCGACCAGGCGCGGCGCTTCTACGGCGAGCCGACCCGCACCGCGCCGACCCGCTCCTTCCTCGACTTCCCCAAGGACCCGTTCTTCACCCAGTGGGAGTACACGTTCAACACCCGCACGGTGCAGTGGCACCTGCAGGACACCTGGTCTGTCACCGACGCGGTGAAGCTCAGCTTCGGGTTCATGCGCGCCTTCGTCTCCGCGGCGACCGCCGGTCCGTTCAGCACCACGCAGAACGGGTTCGACGCGATCGTGGGTTCCCTCGAGCCCGAGACCTCGAAGACCTACGAGCTGGGCTGGCGCTTCCGCCTCGGCGGCGTGCAGGGCGTCGCCTCCGTCTACCAGGTGGACTTCGAGGACCGCCTGCTCGCCATCTCGCTGGGCTCGGCCATCGTCGGCGCGCCGTCCGCGCTCGCCAACGTGGGATCCGTGGAGACGAAGGGCTTCGAGGTCGGCGTCCTGTGGGAGCCGATCGAGTACTTCAGTGTCCTCGGCAGCTACAGCTACACCGACTCTACCTACGAGGACGATGTCGTGACCGGCACCGGCGCGGTCATCCCGACCGGTGGCAAGACGGTGGTCGACACGCCCGAGAACATGCTCAAGGGCGAGGTGGGCTACGACAATGGCCGGCTGTTCGCGAAGGTCGGGTTCGACTACATCGACGCGCGTTACTTCACCTACCTCAACGACCAGGAGGTGGACTCGCGCACGCTGGTGGACCTGTCGCTCGGCTACCGCATGAAGGACCTCGGCTTCCTGCGCCAGCTGACCCTCCAGGCGAACGTGGCCAACGCGACGGACGAGGACTACATCTCGACGGTCGGCTCGGGCGGCTTCGGCAATTCCGGCGACCGGCAGACGCTGCTGAACGGCGCGCCGCGGCAGTACTTCATCACGCTCGACGGAAGGTTCTGAGGATGGCCGGCTTCGATCCGTCGCGGCGGGAGTGGCTGCGCCAGTCGCTGGCGCTCGGCGGCGCGGCCGCGGCCGGGCTGGCGGGAATGGGTAGTGCGGGTGCCGGGGCTTCCCCGGCACCCGACCCGCACCCGGCGTCCGGGCGGGCCATCACCCGCATCGGCTTCGGCTCCTGCGCGAAGCAGGACAAGCCGCAGCCGATCTGGGACGCGATCAACGCCCTCGAGCCGGAACTGTTCATCTTCCTGGGCGACAACATCTACGGCGACACGGTGGACATGGCCGAGCTCGCTGCCAAGTACGAGATGCTCGGTGCGATTCCCGGTTTCCGCCGCCTGAGCGAGCGCACCGAGGTGCTCGCGATCTGGGACGATCACGACTACGGCGAGAACGATGCCGGCGCCGGGTACCCCATGAAGGAAGAGTCGCGGCGCATCTTCTGCGACTTCTGGGGCGAGGCTGCCGATTCGCCCCGTCGCCGGCGGGACGGCATCTACGCCGCCTACGTCTTCGGGCCGGCCGGCCAGCGCCTGCAGCTGATCCTTCCCGACCTGCGCTTCAACCGCACGCCCATCCTGGCGCGCGACCTCGCTGGCACCGAATACAAGGCCTGGGCGGAGTCGCTGCACGAGGCCGGCAAGCCGGTATACGGTCCCTACGAACGCAACCCGGAGCCCGCGGCCACGATGCTGGGCGAGAACCAGTGGCGCTGGCTCGAGGACCAGCTCTCCGTGCCCGCGGAGGTGCGCCTCCTCTGCTCCAGCCTGCAGGTGGTCGCCGACTTTCCGGGCTGGGAAGCCTGGATCAACTACGCCCACGACCACCAGCGACTCATCGACGCCATACGCCGCCAGCGCGCGAATGGCCTCATCTGCATCAGCGGCGACACGCACTACGCCGAGCTGTCGCGCCTCGACGTGAACGTGCCCTATCCCCTGTGGGATCTCACCTCGAGCGGGCTCACTGAGGTCTGGCCGGTGCTTCCCCCGAACGCCCTGCGCGTCGGCGAGGCTTACCGGGACGTCAACTTCGGCTGGATCGAGATCGACTGGACCGAACGCGTGCCGTCCGTGCGGCTGCAGGTCAGGGACATATCGGGCGCCGTCCGCATCGAGCACCGGCTGGACGTCGGTTCGCTGGCGGTCTGAGCGCCGCGCCGAGGCCGGTCGGCCGTGAGCTGTACTGGACGGTCGCGTGGGCCGTTCGACGACGCGCATATCGGGCGAGCCGGAGAATCCGGACCGTTGCGGCAGCCGAAAAGGTGTGGCGCGTCACGACATCCATGGCTTGATGCGGCCCCGACAACCCCAACGAATTGCAGAGGAGTCCAAGCGGTGAAGATTTCTTTCAAGGCGATCGCGGCGGCCTTCGCGGCCTCCGTCCTCCTGGCCGGCCCGGCCGCGGCCAGCGGCAAGGGCGCTCCCGAGATCAACAAGATCGTGCGCGTGAAGGGCACGATCGTGGACGTCGCCGTGTCGAACCCGGCGTTCAGCACGCTGGTCACCGCCCTCAAGGCGGCACAGCTGGTCGACGTCCTGCAGGGCCCCGGCCCGTTCACGGTGTTCGCACCGACCAACGACGCCTTCGGCAAGATCCCGGCCGACGTGCTGACGGGGCTCGTGAACGACGTTCCCGCGCTCACCGAGGTCCTGCTCTACCACGTGACGCCGGGCAGGCAGGACCTGCGCTTCTCCTACCTCGCGCGCGACCTGCGCACCGTGCAGGGCCAGGAGGTTTTCGCCGAGCGTGAGCGCAACACGCTGTTCATCAACAACTCGCAGGTGGCCGGCAGCGCGATCGTGACCGACAACGGCGTGATCTACGTGATCGACAGCGTGCTGCTGCCGCAGTACCGCTGATCGCCCGGGCCGCCGCGCGCGGCGGCAAGGTGTGAAGGGCGGGTGGCCGGCGAGGAGCTGGCCACCCGCTCTTCGTTTCAGGGATCAGCCGAGCGAAGGCTTCAGGATGCCCAGCAGGGCCGAGAGCAGGATCCCCGCCCAGATCGCAAGCACCCAGGGCCGGCATCGGGCGAGGCCGTCGATCATGAGGCGGTCGCTCTCGGGCGTGGGCCCGGTGGTGGCGAGCGTCCGGAAGCCCTCGATGAACGGTGGCAACAGGCGGCGGATCATCAGCCCGCAGAAGACGAGGAAGGCGAAGATCAGGAGCTTGGCCGAGAACCACTCGAGCCCGGCGAGCCGTCCGGTCCAGTGCGAGTGCGCGACCGACGCCACGATCGATGCGATCACGATCCAGCGGAACCAGACGTCCACGCGCTTGAGCGTCCGGCCCGCGGCCGAGCCTTCCTTCGCGTGCACGAGCACGACGAGCGCGAGCCACACCGGGCCGAGGAGCACGATCGCGACCATCTCCCAGGTGGGGTGGGCGATGCCGGTCAGCTCCGCCAGGATGCCGCCGACGGTCAGCATCAGCGCCATGCAGTAGCGCGGCAGCATGTCGAGGTCGAGGAAGATCCTTGCCGCGGTCATGCGGGCGTCGCGCGAGAGTTTCGGGTTGACGACGAAGCTGCTCGAGTAGAACACGCCGGCATCGCCGCCGAGCCAGTACACGAACAGCAGCAGGTGCAGGAAGCGCGCGAGGCCCTGCGCGAGGCCGATGTCTTCCAAGGCCGGGGCTCCGGGCGGGTGGACCGCGGCGAGGTTAGCGGCTCGCCCCCGAAACGGGAAGCGCCCCGTGCCGGCTCAGAGACGCCGCGGCCGCGGGTCGCCGGGGACCAGTTCGAAGCTCGCGAGTGTCTCCCGGCCGCTGCGGGGATCGCGCATGTCGGCGATGCCCACGATGTCCGCGCGCAGCCGGACAGGAGCGACGTCGAAGCGGACGTAGCCGCTGTGCTCGCTGTCCTGGTAGACCATGCGCGGGTTGAGCGGCTGCTGGGCGGCGAGATTCGTCGTCTCCGCGGCGATCGAGGAGGCCACGAACTCGGCTGCCTGGAGCTGGCCGCGGGCGTTCTCCACCTCGTTGACGGCGAAGGCGTGCACGTCGCCGGTGAGCACCACCGGGTTGGCGACGCGGTGTCGCGCGAGCGAGCCGAGCAGCCGCTCGCGCGCCGCCGGGTAGCCGGACCAGTTGTCGGTGCGCACGCGTGGCGACTCACGGCTGCCCTCGATGAGGGGCGCGAACATCACGGCCTGCGCGAGCAGGTTCCAGCGCGCGCGGCTGTCGCCGAAGGCGCCGTCGAGCCAGCGCTCCTGCTCCTCCCCGAGGAAGGTGCGGGAGGGGTCCTCGAGTGCCGCCTTGCAGGCGGGCTCGGCGGGATCAACGCGCCCGCCGCCGCCGGTGCCGCCTGGGCGCAGCTTGCGGCCGGCGACGCTGTCGCAGCGCATCTCGGTGGGCGGCGGGTTGCAGGCCTGCGGCGAGCGGAACTGCCGCGTGTCGAGCAGGTAGAACCGCGCCAGCGATCCCCAGTCCACCGTGCCCCACAGGCGGATGGCGCCCCCGGGCAGGAGCCGCGACGGCCGCACCGGCATGTGCTCGAACCAGGCCTTGTAGGCCGCGGCGCGCCTCGCCGGGAACGACTCGCGCACCTGCTCGCCGCCGCAGAGTTCGTGCTCGCTCGTGAAGCCGACGTAATCGTTGGCGACCTCGTGGTCGTCCCAGGTGACGAGCCAGGGGCAGGCGGCGTGCGCCGCCTGGAGGTCCGGATCCGTGCGGTACTGGCAGTAGCGGCGGCGGTAGTCGTCGAGCGTGACGGCGTCGAAGACGTCGAACAGGCGCACGCGCCGCGCGCCCCAGCTGCCCTCGTAGATGTAGTCGCCGAGCGCGAGCATGAGGTCGAGCCCGTCCGCCGCCATGTGCCGGTAGGCCGCGAAGAAGCCCTGCTCGTAGTGCGCGCAGGAAGAGATGCCGAAGCGCAGGCTTTCCGCGGGAGCGCCTGCGGCGGGGGCCGTCACCGCGCGGCCGACCGGGCTCTCGTAGCGGCCGAGCCTGAACCGGTAGAAATACTCGCTCGCGGGCGCGAGGCCCCCGACCTCGACGTGCACGGCGTGTGCGAGGTGGGGCCGCGCGAAAGCCGTGCCGCTCGCCGCGATGCGACCGAAGTCGCGGTCGGTGGCGACCTCCCACTCGAGCTCGAACACCGTCGTCCCGAGTTGCCCGGGCTCGAACGGCTCTGGCGCAACGCGGGTCCACAGGACGAAGCCGTCGGCGGCGGGCTCGCCCGAGGCGACGCCGAGCTGGAAGGGCTCTGACCTGAAACGCACCGCGGCGGCGAGGCGCTCGAACGGGGCGAAGGCGAGGGCGGACGCTGCGAGGCTGCGCGCGAGGAAGTCCCGGCGGGAGAAGGTCATTGGCGGTGGCTCGTGAGAATCGGCAGGGGACCTTCCCTTCGATCTTTCCCGTGACATCACGCCGTCGAATGGAGTGGCCGGAAAGATCGAAGGGAATGTCCCCTGCCGATTCTCCTATATTCCGGCGCCGGACTCGAAGCCGGATTCCTGCGGCTCGGCCTGGTAGACGCGGGATTCGGGCGGCACGCTGTGGGTGAGCCATACGTTGCCGCCGATGACGCTGCCGCGGCCGATGCGCACGCGCCCGAGCACCGTGGCGCTCGCGTAGACGGTGACGTCGTCCTCGACGATGGGGTGGCGCGGCTGGCCCTTCACGAGGTGGCCCGACTCGTCCACCTGGAAGCTCTTCGCGCCGAGCGTCACGCCCTGGTAGAGCGTCACGCGGTCGCCGATCACGGCCGTCTCGCCGATCACCACGCCCGTGCCATGGTCGATGAAGAACTCCCGGCCGATGCTGGCGCCGGGGTGGATGTCGATGCCCGTCAGGCGGTGCGAGTGCTCGGCGATGAGCCGCGGCAGCAGCGGCACCTGCTCGCGCTGCAGCACGTGGGCGATGCGGTGGCGCGTGATGGCGAACACGCCCGGGAAGGCGTAGATCGCCTCGACCGGGTCGCGGCACGAAGGATCGCCGCGGTAGGCGGCCCAGGCGTCCTCGAACAACCGCTCGCGCAGTTCGGGCAGGGAGTCGAACAGCACCGCGGCGATGGCGTAGCTGGCGGCGTCGCGCTGTTCCGGGCTGCGCTCGCGCGCCTCGAGCCGGTCGCCGAAATCGAGCGCGAGCCTGATCTGGGAGGCGAGCAGCGGCTCGAGCGACTCGAGCTCCGCGCCGATCCAGCGCTGGCGCTCGTTGATCCCGCAGCAGATCTCCGGGTGCATCTCGGCGGCCAGCAGGGCGTGAATGCGCTCGACCGCGGCGAGGACCGCCTCCCGGTCCGGCAGCGCGCCCGCGCCGAGCGCGACGTAGCCCCGTCGCGTGACGGGACGGGTGAGTCCGGCGATGCGGGGCCCGTTGCGCACCCTGGCCTCAGCGGTTCACGACCAGCTTCAGGTCCTGCGGCGCGTCCTCGTACAGCCAGGTCGAGAGGTAACGCTCGCCGAAGCTCGGGATGATGACGACGATCAGCTTGCCGCGGTTCTCCTCGCGGGCCGCGAGCTTGAGCGCCGCGGCCAGCGCCGCGCCGGAGCTGATGCCGACCAGCACGCCTTCCTCCCGGCCGAGGCGGCGTGCGCAATCGCCTGCCTCTTCATTCGACACCTGGATGATCTCGTCGATGATGCTGGTGTTGAGCACCTCGGGCACGAAGCCCGCGCCGATGCCCTGGATCTTGTGGGGTCCCGGCGCGCCGCCCGAGAGCACCGGGCTCGCCGCCGGTTCCACGGCCACGGCCTTGAAGCCGGGCCTGCGCGACTTGATGACCTCGGCGACGCCGGTGATCGTGCCACCCGTGCCCACGCCGGAAACGAGGAAGTCCACCTGCCCGTCGGTGTCCGCCCAGATTTCCTCGGCGGTCGTGCGGCGATGGATCTCGGGATTGGCCGGGTTGGTGAACTGTCCGACGAGCAGGAAGCGCGCGGGGTCGCTCGCGACGATTTCCTGGGCCTTCGCGATCGCGCCCTTCATGCCCTTGGCGCCTTCCGTGAGCACGAGCTCGGCGCCGAAGGCCTGCAGCATGCGCCGCCGCTCGAGGCTCATGGTCTCGGGCATCGCCAGCACCAGCCGGTAGCCCTTGGCCGCGGCGACGAAGGCCAGGCCTATGCCGGTGTTGCCGCTGGTCGGCTCGACCAGCACGGTGTCCGGGCCGATCTTGCCCTGAGCCTCCAGCGACTCGATCATGCTCACCGCAATGCGGTCCTTGACGCTGGAGCAGGGATTGAAGAACTCCAGCTTCAGGACGACGCGCCCTGGCAGGCCCTGGCCGAGTTTCTTGAGGCCGACGAGCGGCGTGCGGCCGATCGTGTCGAGGATGCTGTCGTAGATGCGTGCCATGAGTGCCGCCTCCGGCGGATGGGAAAAACGCCACGACGGCCCGTTGGCGGGGCCGCTGTCCTCGCAGCCTAGGCCCCGCCCCGCGGGGCCGGAAATGCCTGCTCGGCCTGCCGCGATGCCCGCCGGTTATGCGCGGGTCGAGCCCGCCTCAGCGGCGGGCGGGAAACCGCTCCAGCATCGCGCGGGCGGCCGTCAGGATGCCGCGGCGGAACTCCCGACGCGTGGTGGTCGCGCCCGATGCCGTCGCCTGCCAGAGCACCTTCTCGTCCGCGCCGCCCAGCGCCATCAGGACGAACGTGCCTTCACGCACCAGGCCCTCCTGGCCGGCCGGGTCGAAGGCCACCTCCTGGCCGAGGATGGCGGTCGGGTCGCGCACCGGGGAGTACACGTCGCGCCCGCCCTCGTGGACGAACATCGCGGCGCGGTAGGTCACGATGAAATCCGGGCGGGCGCCTTCGGCGGCCGGGACGTAGCCCTTGGCCACGAGCTGCTGGCGCACCAGGTCGCCGAGCCGGGCATCGGCCTCCTGCGTGCCGCCGCCGGCCGTGGTGGCCGTCTCCCAGGAGCGGAAGGCGAAGGTCGAGAGCGTGGCCGGATCAGTGCCGGGCTGGCTCACGACCAGCTGGGGCGGGGCTGCGCACGCGGCGAGCAGCAGCGCGGCGGCGAGAATCAGGAAGCGCATCTTTTCTCCCTCCGGGGACGCAGGTCGCCCGGCACGCCTCCCATGGTAGTGCAACGCCACCGGCGCGGTCGTCAGGGAAAAAAAGAAGGGGTAACCGGGCCAGACGGCACCGGCACCCCCCGACATGGAAATCGTTGGTCTCGCGCGGACTGGCCGCGCGGTCACTGGCCGGCGTAGCTCTCCATCCTGAGGCCGGTGCCCCCGCGAGTGACGTGGGCCACGACGGCTTGGCGGCGATGGATCTTCGTCACCTTGCCGAGGTTGATTGCGAACGCGAGCTCGACGATCGTGCCCTTGGCGAGCCCGAGGTTGTCTGTCTGCACGAACACCCCGTTGGCGCTCAGGTTGTGCGCGCGGCACAGCTTGCCGCCGCGTCCCGGCACGCTGATGTAGACAGTCGTACGCGCGCGGTGGCGCGTGTGCAAGCGACGTTCCATCTCCCGATCCCCGTTTATTGTTCGTGGAGAGGCCAGCGGGACCGAGTATGCCGAGCCGGGAAAGCGGAGGGAAGCGCTTCGATGGCCGTGCCGTTCCGAGAGGCGGACGGACGAGCAAAATCAGGGGATTACGTTCAAAACCCCTGGAATATGTCTAAACGCGGCAAGCCGGCGGGGGGGCTGCCCCGGCCGTTCAGTCGTCCTTTCTGCGGATGGCCAGTGGGCTCGGGGCCTCGATGCCCATCTTGACGCGCCGGCCGCTGCCGCCGAGCAGGGTGATCTGGATCGGGCCCTGCGCGAACAGTTCGGCCAGGGTCATGCGGGTATCGGTGCCGTCGGCGGGCACGATGACGATGGACTCGTCGGCACGTCGGGTCAGCACCAGCATGTTGAACCTCGGTGTTCCTGCGTATCAGGCGCGCAGCGAGGCGCGGCCGGCGAAGGTCCCGACCGGCAGTCCCGCCGGTCCGTAGGTCGAAGGCTCGGGCGAGCCGCCACGCAGGATTCCCAGCGCCTGCTGCACCCGGCGGTGCAGGCCGCCGACCACGATCCCGTTCGCCTCGTTCGCCGCGCGGCAGTTGCGCAGCAGGGTCGTCAGCGCGTCGATCCGCTCGCGGAGCCGGCGCGCCCGATCGCTGCCGTCCGAGAAACTGTCCAGCCACGCCGCGAGCTCGGCGTGTCCGGGGCCCGCGCCGATGCGGCCACACAGCGTCCGCCGCTGCTGCTCGAGGGTCTCCAGACGGGCGATGGCCCGGCTCTTGTCGGCGCTGGCGCGGGCGAGCGCCTCGGCATCGCGCCGCTCCAGCGAGGTGTGCTCGCCCTCGAGCGCGTCGCGCAGCGCGCGCGCAGCCTCGAGCTGGTCATGGACCAGGGAATCGAGTTCGGTCAGGAGCCTGCCGCCGTCCATGCGGAGAGCCTCGTTCACTGGCCGGCCAGTTCGCGCTCGAGCGCGATCATCCTGTCGGCGACCCGCTGGGCGTCCGGCCGGTACTCGCCGCGGTTCACGGCGTCCTTGAGCGCCGCGACCCGGGCGGGGTCGAAGTCCGGGGCCGCCGCCACCGCCTCGGCGAGCCGCTGCAGCTGGCGGGCCGAGTCGGTGAGCGTGACGCGGTCGGCCGCGCTCGCGGGAGCGACCGCGCGGTCGTCGCCGTCGCCGCGTCCGGCCCGGTCGGTCCGGCTGCCACCGTCGACCTGCACGGGCCGCTGCCCGAATCCATCGATCTTGTTGCTCATCCTGGAAATCTCCGCGCCCTTCGGCGCCTGTTGGTCCAGCTATCGTCCCGGCGCCATCAAACTTGAGTGGGGCGTCTCACATCGGCACCTCGACCACCCCGGCGGAGCGCACGATGCCCTCGACTTCCCGGGCCGAGGACAGGTTGCGCACCCGGACGCGGTGGCCGACGCCGCCGTCGGCGAGGGCCTCGCCCTTCATTCGCACGGAGATGCCGTCCGCGCGGGCCAGCAGGATCACCTGCTGGCCGCGGCGCACGACGGTCCCTGCCCGGGCCACGGCCGGCGTCAGCGCCTCGCCCGCGCCGATCGCCCGCCCGACCTCCAGCCCGACCGCGTCCTCGATCCGGGTGTAGTACCCCCGTGGAAGGGCGTGGAGGTCACGCTCGGCGAGGACCAGGTCCTCCGCAGCCAGCGCCACGCCCAGCGGCAGGGGCCGGGCGGCGACGACGACCGGCACCTGGGCCGCGATCGACACGGGCACGAACACCCGCCAGGCCGGCGACGGGCAGCTCACCTCGATGGTCGCGCGCCCGCCGGCCCGGCTGCCGGGAGCGGCCTTCGCGGCGAGCGGGCGGCTGCAGCGCGCCAGCCTGAGCCGGGGATCGACCCGAGCCTCGCCGACCTTGAGCCCGCGGGCGGCTGGGTCGGCGAGGCGCAGCGCCTCTGCGCCAGCGGCCGCCTTGATTTCCTCCACCGGATGGTCGGCGGCGAGCGCCGCGCCCGGGAGGGCGAGGGCGACGGCAAGACCAGCGATCACGGAGCCGAGGAACGCCATGCAGATCGTCCTGCAACCCCCGTGCCAATCAGGCGCGGCGGCAAGTCCTTGATCGTACTGGGCTCGATTGCCGCCCTGCGGACCGGCCCCGGGCAGCCCGACGGGCAGGGGGCCGGCCGGCGTCAATTTACCGGCAGGGCCGGCCGGCGGCACGGCATCTTGCCGCCCGGGCGGCGAGGTCTTGCCGCTCGCCGCCCTCCCTCGGCCCCCGCGACCCGCCCGTGGACGGCATTTCGGGCCTCGGGACGGCATGCCCGGGGCTTGGCACGCGACTTGCTGTATGTCCCGTGACACCGGCCGGGGCCGGGAGCGGGACGGCACGATGGGCTTCTTCAACGACGTGTTCGGGATCCACGAGACCTCGCTGCTGCTGCGCGGCCAGCGCGCCGGCGTGCTCGCGACCAACATCGCCAATGCCGACACGCCCAACTACAAGGCGCGCGACCTCGACTTCGCCGCGGTGCTGAACGGCGAACTCGGCGCGGCGGGGCTCGGCCTGGTGCGGACCCGGGGCGGCCACATCCCCGCCGCGGGCGACGCCGTCGATGGAGCGCTCAAGTACCGCAATCCCTACCAGCCCTCGCTCGACGGCAACACGGTCGAGGCGCAGGTCGAGCAGGCGGCCTTCGCGGACAACGCGGTCCGCTACCAGGCGAGCCTGATGTTCATCAACCGGCGGATCAGCTCGGTCGAGCTGGCCATCAGCGGACAGTGACGGAGCAGGCCTTGTCCCTCTTCAACATCTTCAACGTCGCCGGCTCGGCGCTCAATGCCCAGAGCATCCGGCTCAACGTCGTGTCCAGCAACCTCGCCAACGCCGACTCGGTGGCCGCGGACCCGGCCTCGGCCTACCGCGCGCGCCACCCCGTGTTCCAGGCGGCGATGCAGGAAGCATGGGGCGCCGAACCCGAGGCCTCCGCAGGCGTGCGCGTGCTCGGCGTCTGGCAGAGCCCCGCGGCGCCGGTGAAGCGTCACGAGCCCGGCCACCCGCTCGCGGACGGCGACGGGTACGTCTGGGGCTCGAACGTCAACGTGGTGGAGGAGATGGCCAACATGATCTCCGCCTCGCGCTCCTTCCAGACCAACGTCGAGGTGATGAACACCTCGCGCGACCTGCTCATGAAGACACTGTCCATGGGCCGCTGAGCGGCGCCGCGGAGACCCACATGACCATACCCAGCATCAACCCGGAACTCGAGGCGCTCGGCCTGTCGCGCGACCTGCGGCCCCGCGAATCCGCCGGGCAGGAGCTCGGCGCCGAGGCCTTCCTGAAGCTGATGATCACGCAGTTCCGCAACCAGGACCCGTTCAAGCCGCTCGAGAGCGGCGAGTTCCTCGGCCAGCTTGCGCAGTTCGGCACGGTGTCGGGCCTGACGGAGCTGAAGAAGGAATTCCAGGGCCTGGCCGGCTCGCTCGTGTCGAACCAGGCGCTGCAGGCCTCTTCGCTGCTCGGCCGAGACGTCCTGGTGGCGCGTCAGGCCGGCTACCTCGCCGCCGGCGAGTCCGTGCGCGGCGCGGTGGACCTGCCCTCGGCCGCACAGCAGGTGCGGGTGCAGGTGGTCACGCCCGGCGGAGCCGTGGTCCGCACGCTCGAGCTCGGCCCCCAGGGCGCGGGACTGGCCCGGTTCAGCTGGGACGGCGTGGCCGACGACGGCTCGGTGCTGCCCGAGGGCGCCTACACGTTCCGCGCCCAGGCCATCAACGGCACGAGCCAGAGCGCCGTGCAGTCGCTGGTCGCCGCCCCGGTCGAGAGCGTCACGATGGGCGGTGGCCAGACCGGCCTGTCGCTGACGCTGCGCGGCCTCGGCGAGGTTCCCTTCCGCGACGTCCGCCAGATCGGCTGACGCGCCCGCCCCGCATTCATCGGAGGAGCTGAGAGATGCCTTTCAGAATCGCCTTGAGCGGCCTCAACGCCTCGAGCTCGCAGCTCGACGTCACGGCCAACAACATCGCCAACGCCAACACCACGGGCTTCAAGGGCTCGCGGGCGGAGTTCGCCGACGTGTTCGCCGCCGGCACGCTCGACTCCGGTGGCGTCGCCATCGGCAACGGCGTGCGCCTCGCCAACGTCGCCCAGCAGTTCACGCAGGGCAACATCGGCTTCACGAGCTCGGGCCTCGACCTTGCCATCAACGGCCAGGGCTTCTTCACCCTGCGCGACGGCTCGGGCTACGTGTACACGCGCAACGGCGCCTTCAGCGTCGACCGGGACGGCTACGTGGTCAACGCCAACAACCAGCGGCTGCAGGTCTATCCGCAGGTTCCAACGGGCGGCTTCAACACCGGCACGCTGATCGACCTCAGGCTGCAGACCGCGCAGAGCACGCCGCAGGCGACCACGAGCGGCGAGGTGGTGGTCAACCTTCCCGCCGGCGCGGGGCTGCCCGTGGTGCCGGTGTTCGACCCGGCCGACTCGCAGAGCTACAGCCACTCGACTTCGACCGCCGTCTACGACTCCCTCGGCAACCTGCACCAGGCGACCTTCTTCTTCATCAAGACCCCGAACCCGAACGAGTGGCAGGTCGCGCTCGCCGTGGACGGGACCCAGGTCGGCACGCCGCAGACGCTGCAGTTCTCGGCCAGCGGCCTGCAGACCGCCCCGGCCGGCGGCGACATCGCGTTCCCGCCGTACGACCCGGCGAACGGCGCGCTGCCGCTCGCGATGACCTTCGACTTCGCGCAGGCGACCCAGTACGGCGGCCAGTTCGCCGTCAGCGCGCTGAACCAGGACGGCTTCTCGTCGGGGCGACTGACGAGCATCGACATCTCCGACACGGGTGTCGTCTTCGCGCGCTTCACCAACGGGCGTGCGCTCGAGCTCGGCCAGGTCGCGATGTCGAACTTCCCGAACGCGCAGGGCCTTCGCCAGCTGGGCGAGACGACCTGGGGGGAATCGTTCGCATCGGGCGGCGTGATCCGCGGCGAGGCGGGGGCGGCCAGCTTCGGCCTGATCCAGGCCGGCGCGCTCGAGGGCGCCAACGTGGACCTCACGCAGGAGCTGGTGGCCATGATCACCGCGCAGCGCAGCTTCCAGGCGAACGCGCAGATGATCAGCACCGCCGACTCGATCACACAGACCATCATCAACATCCGCTGACGGCGGCCGGGACGGGGCAAGGCGAATGGACCGGCTTCTGTACGTGGCGATGGGCGGGGCGAGGCAGATGCTCGATGCCCAGGGCATCGTCGCGCACAACCTCGCCAACGCGTCGACGCACGGCTACCGCGCCGACCTGCACGCCTTCTCGAGCTACCTCGTGCAGGGGCCGGGCTACGGCACCCGCGTCAACGTGGTGGCCGAGCAGCTGGGCTTCGATCCGCGGCCGGGCGTGCGGCAGGAGACCGGCCGCGCGCTCGACGTGGCCATCGACGGCGCAGGCTGGCTCGCCGTGCAGGCGCCCGACGGCAGCGAGGCCTACACGCGCGCGGGCAACCTGCGGGTGTCCCCGAGCGGGGTGGTCGAGACCGCCGCCGGTCACCCGGTGCTGGGCGACACGGGGACGATGACCCTGCCGGCCTTCGACCAGCTGGCCATCGGCCCGGACGGCACCGTGACGGTCGTGCCCGAGGGCCTCGGTCCCGAGTCGCTGGTCCAGGTCGGCCGCCTGAAGCTGGTGGACCCGCCGCTCACGGACCTCGCGAAGGGCGCCGACGGTCTCGTGCGCCTGCGCGAGGGCGCGCCGGCGCCGCAGGCGGATGCGGCGGTCCGGGTCGCCGGCGGCGCGCTCGAGGGCGGCAACGTGAACGTGGCCGAGGCGCTGGTGGAGATGATCCAGGTGTCGCGCGCCTTCGAGATGCAGGTGCGGCTCATGAACACCGCGAACGACAACGACTCCGCGCTGCAGCAGCTGCTGCGCGCGGGCTGACGCCGGCCAACGGCAGGCAGGAGCAGGCATGATCGGAGCACTGTGGGCATCGAAGACCGGCCTCGAGGCGCAGCAGACGCGCATGGCCGTCGTCTCGAACAACATCGCCAACGTCAATACGACCGGCTTCAAGCGCGGCCGCGCCGTGTTCGAGGACCTGCTGTACCAGAACGTGCGCCAGGTCGGCGCGCAGACCTCGCAGGACACCTCCTACCCGACGGGCATGTACCTCGGAACGGGCGTACGGGTCGTCGCGACCGAGAAGCTGTACACCCAGGGCGGCATCAACCAGACCGGCGGCATCTTCGACCTCGCCGTCCAGGGCCAGGGATTCTTCGAGGTGCTCATGCCCGACGGCGGCAGCGCCTACACGCGCGACGGCTCGTTCCAGATCAACGCCGACGGCCAGCTCGTCACCGCCAGCGGCTACCAGGTCCAGCCGCCGGTCACGGTGCCGTCCGATGCGCTGTCCGTCACCATCGGCTCGGATGGCACGGTGACCGTCACCACGCCGGGCAGCTCGACCCCGACGACCATCGGCCAGCTGCAGCTGTCCGACTTCGTCAACGCGGCCGGCCTCGAGCCGCGCGGCCAGAACCTGTTCGCGGAATCGGCCGCGAGCGGGGCGCCGCAGGTCGGCTCGCCCGGCCTCAATGGACTCGGGACGCTCGTGCAGGGCGCGCTCGAGACATCGAACGTCAACGTCGTCGAGGAGCTGGTCAACATGATCGAGACGCAGCGCGCGTACGAGATGAACGCGCGCGCCATCTCGACCATCGACCAGATGGCCGGCTTCCTGACGAGCCAGGTCTGAGGAGCGGGCAGGCAGTGAAACGACGGCACGCGACGGCGGCGGCAGCCGCAACGGTCCTCGCGGCGGCGCAGCTCGCCGGCTGCGGGATGGTCACGGGCTACAGCCAGCCGTATCCGCTCGAGCCCTCGCCCCAGCCCATGCCGCTGCAGGCCAGGCCGGCGCCCGGCGCCATATTCGCGGACGGCCACGAGGTCGCGCTGTTCGAGGACGTCCGCGCGAAGCGCGTCGGAGACATCCTCACCATCGTGCTGCGCGAGTCCACCTCGGCCTCCAAGAGCACCTCGACCAGCACCAACAAGGACAGCGAGATCAGCCTGCCCGGCCCGGTCATCGCCGGCCGGCCCGTCACCGCGAACGGCACGGAGATCCTCGACACGTCCATCACGGGCAACCGCCAGTTCGCGGGCGCGGGCTCCGCGAGCCAGAGCAACCAGCTGGCCGGCAACATCACCGTCACGGTCGTGCAGCGCCTCGCCAACGGAAACCTCGTCGTGCAGGGCCAGAAGTGGCTGCGCCTCAACCACGGCGACGAATTCGTGCAGATCGTCGGCATCGTGCGTCCTTTCGACGTGCGCACCGACAACTCGATCACCTCGGACCGCGTCGCCGACGCGCGCATCAGCTACGGCGGCCGCGGGGTGATCGCGAACGCCAACCAGCCCGGCTGGCTGGACCGGTTCTTCAACT
The DNA here is from genome assembly GCA_025458865.1 of Steroidobacteraceae bacterium. Classification (GTDB taxonomy): domain Bacteria; phylum Pseudomonadota; class Gammaproteobacteria; order Steroidobacterales; family Steroidobacteraceae; genus SG8-30. The sequence goes on from JALORP010000026.1 coordinate 32,393, forward strand.
CGCCCGTGATGCCCTACTGAGGCCCGTCATGAAAGCCTCCGCCTCGATACTGCTCGGCGCGCTGCTCAGCGCGGCGGCGCTGCTGCTGCCGGGCGCCGCGCAGGCCGACCGCATCAAGGACCTCGCCTCCGTCGCGGGCGTGCGCACCAACCAGCTGGTGGGCTACGGCCTCGTCGTCGGCCTCGACGGCACCGGCGACCAGACGACCCAGGCGCCGTTCACCACGCAGAGCCTGCGCAACTTCCTCGCGCAGGTCGGCGTCAACCTGCCGGCGGACGTGAATCCGCAGCTCAAGAACGTCGCCGCGGTCGCCATCCACGCGACGCTGCCGCCCTTCTCCAAGGCGGGCCAGGTGATCGACGTGACCGTGAGCGCGATCGGCAACGCCAAGAGCCTCCGCGGCGGCTCGCTGCTGGTCGCCCCGCTGCGGGGCCTCGACGGCCAGGTCTACGCCATCGCGCAGGGCAACCTCGTGGTCGGCGGCCTCGGTGTCGACGGCCGCGACGGCTCGCGCGTGTCGATCAACGTGCCGAGTGCCGGGCGGATTCCCGGCGGCGCGACGGTCGAGCGCGAGGTGCCCACGGAGATCGGCGGCGCGGACTCGTTCGTGCTCAACCTCAATGCGCCGGACTTCACGACCGCGACCCGCATGGCCGAGCGGATCAACCGCGAGTTCGGCGGAGGCGTGGCGATGCCGCTCGACGCGGTCGCGGTGCGCGTGGCCGCCCCGCCGCAGCTGCCCGAGCGCGTCGCTTTCGTCTCGATGGTCGAGAACCTCGAGATCGAGCCCGGCAGCGCCCCGGCCAGGGTGGTGGTCAACTCGCGCACCGGCACGGTCGTCATCGGCAGCAACGTGCGGGTCACCGCTGCGGCGGTCTCGCACGGCTCGCTCACCGTCAGCATCCAGGAGGACCTCCTGGTCAGCCAGCCGGCGCCCTTCGCGGAACGCGGCCAGACGGTGGTGGTGCCCGACAGCGCGATCGACGTCAGCGTGCAGGGCAGCCGCATGTTCCTGTTCGAGCCGGGCGTGTCGCTCGACGAGATCGTGCGCGCGGTGAACGAGGTGGGTGCGGCGCCGGGCGACCTGGTCGCCATACTCGAGGCGCTGCACCAGGCGGGCGCGCTGCGCGCCCAGCTGATCGTGATCTGAGGGCCCGCGTGAGCATCGGAAACCCCGGCTTCCGTCCGCAAATGCCGCCACCGTCCACGGTGGACCTCGCGGACGTTCGCGCGCTGCGCACGCAGGCCGGGCAGGATGCGCCGGGAGCGCTCGAGGCAGTCGCGCAGCAGTTCGAGGCCCTGTTCATCGGCATGATGCTCGACAGCATGCGCGCCGCCACGGTGACGTCGGATCTGTCGGACTCCGGGGAGATGGAGCTCTACCAGCAGATGTTCGACCGCGAGATCGCCTCGGGCCTCGCCGCCGGCGGCGGGCTCGGGCTCGCCCGCCTGATCGTGGAGCAGATGTCGCGCAACCTGCCGGCGTCCGCGGCGGGCGAGGTCGCGGCTCCGGGCGGGGCCGCCGGGCGGCCGGCGGACGGCCCGGCGCCGAGCGGCGAGGGGCCGCGCGCCTCCTCGCCGGGCGAGTTCATTCGCGAGGTGCTGCCGCACGCGCGCCGCGCCGCCGCGGAACTCGGCGTGCACCCGATGGCCCTGGTGGCGCAGGCTGCGCTGGAGACGGGCTGGGGCGGGCGCCTGCCGCGACGCGCCGACGGCGAAAGCTCGCACAACCTGTTCGGCGTCAAGGCCGGCGAGGGCTGGGGCGGCCAGCGCGCCGTGGCCCGCACCCTGGAGTTCGAGGGCGGCGTTGCCGTGCAGCGGCGCGAGCAGTTCCGCGCCTACGACGACATGGGCTCGGCCTTTGCCGACTACGTGCGGCTGATCCGCGATAGCCCGCGGTATGCCGAGGCTCGGGCCGCCGGCGCCGACCCGGTCCGTTACGCCGAGGCGCTGCAGTCGGCCGGCTACGCGACCGACCCGGCCTACGCCCGGAAGATCGGCGCCATCCTGGCCAGCGAGCCGATGGCGGCGGCCTGGGAATCGCTCAAGGACGGGCGCGAGGAGCCGACCATATGAACCACCGCTCCCGGCACCGTGCCGCTGAGCGCGGCGAGGACTGCGCATGACCGATATCCTCAGCACCGGCGTGTCCGGGCTGCTCGCCTTCCAGCGCGGGCTCGCCACCACCAGCCAGAACATCGCCAATGCCGCGACCGAGGGCTACAGCCGCCAGCGGATCGAGCTCGACGCGCGCGACCCGCGACCCTTCGGCAGCGGCTTCGTCGGGACGGGTGTCGACGTCACCACGATCCGCCGCCTGCTGGACCAGTTCGCGGTCAACCAGTGGCGCGCCTCCAGCTCGGACCTCGGCAGGCTGTCGGCCTACTCGGAGCTGGCCGGCCGCGTGGACGACCTGCTGGCGGACCCGGATGGCGGGCTGCCCGCCACCTTGCAGGCGTTTTTCGCCGCCTGGCAGGAAGTGGCGAACAACCCGTCGTCCTCGACCGCGCGCCAGCTGCTCCTGTCGCAGGCGGAGAGCGTCTCGGACCGCTTCCGGGCGACGATCCAGCGCATCGACCAGCTGGAGGTCGACATCAACGGCCGCCTGAACGCGCGCGTGACGGAGGTGAATTCGCTGGCGACCTCCATCGCGCGCCTGAACGCGGACATCGAATCGTCATCGGCGGCCTTCAACGGCCAGCCGCCCAACGACCTGATGGACGAGCGCGACCGGTTGATCCTGCGCCTGTCCGAGCTCGTCAACGTGACCACCGTCCCCGATTCCGGCGGCGCCCTGAACGTCTTCATCGGCAACGGACAGACCCTGGTGCTGCGGGACTACGCCGCCAGCCTGGGCACCGCGCCGAGCGCGCTCGACGCGGGCCGCCTCGACATCGTCTACCGCAGCACGGGGCTGCAGCAGGTGGTGACGCAGTCGATCACGGGCGGGGAGATCGGCGGGCTGCTGGACGTCCGCCGCGAGGTATTCGACCCGGCCCGGCAGCAGCTGGGCCTGGTCGCCGCCGTGCTCGGCTACTCGGTCAACGAGCAGCAGGCCGCCGGCATGGACCTGAACGGCCGGCTGGGCGCGGCGATGTTCGCCGTGCCGCCGCCGCAGGTCGCCCCCGCGATGACCAATGCCGGCAGCGCCACGGCGTCCGCGGCCGTCACGGACTTCCGTGCGCTGACGGGCGACGACTACGTGCTGCGTTTCGACGGCGCGGCCTGGACGGTGGCCCGCGCGGCCACCGGCGCCGCCGTGACGGTCACCGGCAGCGGCAGCGCGGCGGACCCGCTCGTCTTCGACGGCCTGTCGGTCGCCGTCGGCGCCGGTGCCGCGGCTGGCGACCGGTTCACGCTGCGCGGCACGCGTGATGCCGCCGCGGGTCTCGCCGTGGCGCTGGCCGATCCGAGGAGCGTCGCCGCGGCCGCGCCCATCCGCAGCGCGGCGCTTGCCGCCAATCTCGGCACCGGGAGCATCAGCGCGGGCGAGGTGGTGGATGCCGCCGACCCGAACCTGCTCGCGACCGTGGACATCCGCTTCCTCACGCCGACCACCTACAGCATCAACGGCGCCGGCAGCTTCGCCTACGTCCCGGGCGGCGACATCGTCGTCAACGGCTGGCGCGTGCAGGTTTCGGGCGCTCCCCTCGCGGGAGACACGTTCCGCATCGAGCGCAACGCGGGCGGCGTCGGCGACAATCGCAATGCCCTCGCGATCGCCCGGCTGCAGGGCGGGCTGCTCGTCGGCGGCGGCACCGCGACGCTGGGCGATGCCCTCATCGGGACCATCGGCCAGGTCGGCACCCAGGCGAACCGGTCCGGCGTGGCGCTCGCGGCGCAGCAGACCATCCAGTCGAGCGCGCGCGACGCCGTCCTGTCCGTCTCCGGCGTCAACCTCGACGAGGAGGCCGCCGACCTGCTCAAGTGGCAGCGGGCCTACCAGGCCGCCGCCCAGACCATCACGGTCGCGGACACCCTGTTCCAGACCCTGCTGGCCGCGACTTCCAGGAGATAGCCGTGCGCGTCGCCTTCCTGTCCGAGCGGGCGTCCTACCTCGACGCCGTCTCCCAGTCCCAGTCGGCCATCGCCCGCACCCAGGAGCAGATCGCCACCGGGCGCAAGTTCACGACCGCCGGCCAGGATCCGGTGGCCGCGACGCAGTCGCTGTCCATCGAGACGCTGCTCGCGAACTACGAGCGCTACGACCGCAACGCGACGCTCGCCGCAAACCGGCTCGGGTTCGAAGAGACTGCGCTGAAGGGGGCGAACGAGGTGCTGATGCGGGTTCGCGAACTCGTGCTGCAGGCCGCGAACGGCCCGCAGTCCGCCGAGGCCCGCGCCGCCATCGCGGCCGAGGTGCGGGAGCGGCTCGACGAGCTGGTCGCCACGGCCAACACCCGCGACGGCAACGGCGAGTATCTCTTCGCGGGCTCGGCCACGCGCACGCAGCCTTTCGTGCAGAGCGGCGGCGCCGTCGCCTACCAGGGCGACCAGGGCCGGCGCCTGCAGCAGATCGCCGAGGACCAGTTCGTGGCCGACGGCGATTCCGGCGCCGCGGTGTTCGAGCTGATCCGCAACGGCAACGGCACGTTCAACGTGACCCAGGCCGCGGGCAACGCGGGCACGGCCCGCATGGGCGAGTTCACGGTGACCGATGCGTCGCAGTACGACGCCGGCAGCTACCGGATCGTGTTCACCGCGCCGGACGCGTGGGAGGCGCGCGACGCCTCCAACGCCGTCGTGGCGGGCGGCGCCTACCAGCCGGGCGACGCCGTGAGCTTTCGCGGCATGTCCATCGAGTTCGCGGGCACCCCCGCGGCCGGCGACACCTTCAACGTGGAGCCGAGCGCGAACCAGAGCGCCTTCGCCACCATCGAGCGGCTGCTCGCGGCGCTCGCGAGGCCCGACGGCACTTCCGCGGACCGGGCGGCGCTGTCCAACGAGCTGTCGAATGCGCTGGTGGACATCGACCAGGCCATCGGCAACGTGCTCGACGTGCGCGCGGGCGTCGGCGCGCGACTCTCCGCGATCGAGTCCCGGCAGTCCCAGAACCAGGATGCCACCCTCGAGCTCAAGGGCGCGCTCTCGGGCCTGCGCGACACCGACTACGCCGCTGCCCTCACCCTGCTGGAGCAGCAGCTGACGGCGCTCGAGGCGGCGCAGAAGTCCTACGTGCGGGCCGAGGGCCTGTCGCTGTTCGACTACCTGTAGTCGCCCGCCTTGGGGCGGCTGCGCGCGGGGGCTGACCTGGCCGGCCGGGGACCCCCGGCCGGGGCCGCCGCTGGCGGTGCGGCCGTTCATGCCCGGTTCCGATCGTCCATTCCGCGCGGTACGTCACCTTTTCCAGCCTTAAAGATTTCCCGGCGCCGTCCGATACATCGCCTGAGCGTGGTTACCGGACCCCTCGGAGGGGCTATCCGACCGACGCGTCAGAGGCCCACAGGGCCGGGAAATCAACCATCAGGAGCTGGAAACCATGACCGGGCAAGTGATCAACACCAACATGCTGTCGCTCAATGCGCAGCGCAACCTTTCGAGCTCGCAGTCGAGCCTCGCGACGGCGCTGCAGCGCCTGTCCTCGGGCCTGCGCATCAACAGCGCCAAGGACGACGCGGCCGGCCTCGCCATCAGCGAGCGCTTCACGGCGCAGATCCGCGGCCTCAACCAGGCCGTGCGCAATGCGAGCGACGGCATCTCCCTGGCCCAGACCGCCGAAGGCGCGCTGGCCGAGGTGACCAATAACCTGCAGCGGATCCGCGAGCTGGCGGTGCAGTCGGCCAATGCGACGAACTCGCCCTCCGACCGGGCGTCGCTGCAGGCCGAGGTAACCCAGCTGCTGGAGGAGATCGGCCGCGTCGCCGCGCAGACCACCTTCAACGGTACGGAGTTGCTTGACGGGTCGTTCACGTCGGCCGTCTTCCAGGTTGGCGCGAACGCCGGCGAGACCATCACCGTGACCTCCACGGTGGACGCGACGACGGCCACCCTCGGCATCGCGACTGCCGACATCAGCACGGTCGGGGGCGCCAGCGCGGCCATCACGGCGGTCGACGGCGCGCTCGACGACATCAACGGCTTCCGCGCCGAGTTCGGCGCCATCCAGAACCGCTTCGAGTCCGTGATCGCCAACCTGACCACGGCCGCCGAGAACCTGACGGCCTCGCGCAGCCGGATCCAGGACGCGGACTTCGCCGCTGAGACCGCGGCGCTGACCCGCGCGCAGATCCTGCAGCAGGCCGGCGTGGCGATCCTCGCGCAGGCGAACGCCGCGCCGCAGAACGTCCTCGGCCTGCTGCGGTAATCGCAGTCGTCGAGGGCTGGTCGAAGGTCGGGGACTCCCGCTCATCGGCGGGAGTCCCCGACAGGGTCCCGGCGCCCTCGGCGCCGGGAACGCCGCCCGGCCAGAGGCCGGGCCCGAGGGAATGGGCACATGCCATACGAGATTGCACCGGTCACGAGGCCGGATGCGCGTATGGCGCAGGGAAGCGCAGCGCCATCCGCCGAGCCGCCCAGGGTCAGGGACGGTGGCGCCTTGCCGCCCGGCGGCAAGGCCGTGCCGCCGGCACCCGACCTGTCGAAGGTCGTCGAGGCCATCGAGCGGTTCATCCGCGACTCCGCGCGCAGCGTCTCCTTCTCCTATGACGACGCGGCGGGCCGCAGCGTGATCGTCGTGCGCGACGGCTCTACCGGCGAGGTTCTCCGGCAGTTTCCGCTCGAGGAGGCGCTCGCGGTGGCGCGCCGCCTCGCCGACAGCGCCGGCGCGGGCGGCCTCCTCGACCTGCGGGCCTGAGAGTCGAAACTGCTCCGCCACCGGGGCCGTGTCCACCCGGGCGCGGCAGGTGGACTGCGCGTGAGGCGCCCGTCCGCTCAAGGCGCGCCATCTCGCGCCGTTAAACTGTTCGTGGGGCGGGCTCCGGTGGTACGGAACTTGCTCTTTTAAGCCCAGTTTCACGGCGTGGACCTTCCATGAGCATCATCGCCTCGGGCATCGGCTCCGGCCTCGACATCGACGGCATCGTCCGCCAGCTGCTGGCAGCCGAGGGGCAGCCGCAGCAGCAGCGGCTCGACCAGCGACAGTCCTCGCTGCAGGCGCGGCTGTCGGCCTTTGGCCAGTTTCGCAGTGCCATCGAGGCCCTGCGCGAGGCACTGCGGCCGCTGACTTCGCTCGACGGCTTCCAGGGCCGGACGGCCGTCGTCGCCAGCGAGGCGCTGCTCGGCGCGAGCGCCACGCTCGAGGCCGCACCGGGCAGCTACACCGTCGAAGTGCTGCAGCTCGCCGCCGCGCAGAAGCTCGCCAGCGGGCCGTTCGCCAGCGCCCAGGACGTGGTCGGCAACGGCACGCTGACCCTCGCGGTCGGCGGCGAATCCTTCGACGTCGTGATCGAGCCGGGGCGCGAGACCCTGGCGGACATCCGCAGCGCCATCAACGCAGCCACGGGCAACTCCGGCGTCACGGCCACACTGGTCAACGCGAGCGACGGCACGCGCCTCGTGCTGACCGCCGCGCAGAGCGGCGCCGCCAGCACCATCAGCGTGTCCGCGTCGGGCGGGGATGGCGGGCTCGCCGCGCTCACCACCCTGACCGAGGTGCAGCCGGCGCGCGATGCGCAGCTTCGGGTGGATGGCTTCACGATCAACTCGGCCACCAACGTCGTTTCGGACGCCGTCAGCGGCCTGACGCTCGCGCTCAAGTCCGCTGCCCCGGGCAGCCCGACCACGGTGACCGTCGGCAACGACGCCGAGGGCTCGCGCGCCAAGGTCGACGGGTTCGTGCAGGCCTACAACGCCCTCGTGAACGCCCTCCGGCCCTTGACGGCGTTCAACGCCGACACCGGCACGCGCGGACCGCTGCTCGGCGACCCGACCGCGCGGAACTTCCTGAACGCGGTGCGCACGGAGGTCGTGCGCGCCGTGGCCGGCGGCGGGTCGGTCGGCTCGCTCGCCGAGCTCGGCATCACGACCCGTGCCGACGGCACGCTCTCGATCGATGCGACGCGCCTCGGGGAGGCGCTCGCCGGCCGGTTCGAGGATGTCGGCCGGTTCTTCTCCGCGGGAGAGACCGGTCTTGCCGGGCGCCTCGACGCGTTGCTCGGCCAGTACGTTGGAAGCGACGGGCTGATCAAGGCCCGCACCGATGGACTGCAGGCCCGCCTGCGCGACGTCGCGGACGCCCGCACGGCGCTCGAGTTCCGCCTCGAGAAGATCGAGGCGCGACTGCGGCGCGAGTTCGGCGCCCTCGATTCGCTGGTGGCGCAGCTGCGCCAGACCAGCGACTTCCTCACGCGCCAGCTCGCGACGCTGACGCCCACCAACCAGCAGCGATAGGCGAGGAGGCGAGACGATGACCTACGGGACCGGATCCGCGGTCAAGGCCTACCAGTCCGCAGGCGCCCACGGGCGCGTCGCCGAGGCCGACCCGCACCGCCTCGTGCAGCTGCTGCTCGAGGGCGCGCTCGACCGGCTCGCGATCGCCCGGGGCCACCTGCAGGCCGGGCGGATCCCGCAGAAAGGCGAGACCCTCTCGCGCGCCATCGCGATCGTGGATTCGCTCAACGCCCACCTCGACCTCGAGCGCGGCGGCGAGATCGCCGCCAACCTGCGCGGCCTGTACGACTACGCCACGCGCCGCCTGCTCGAGGCCAACCTGCGCAACGATGCCCAGGCCATCGACGAAGTCGCCGGCCTCCTGCGCGAAGTGAAGGCGGGCTGGGACGCGATCGGCGCCGCGGCCCGGACTCCGCAATGACGGCAGTCGCGCGCGCCGCGGAGCCGGTCGACGGGCTCGAGCAGGCGCTCGCGCTCACCGCCGAGCTGCGCGCCTGCGTCGAGGCGGGCGACTTCGAGGCGGCCGCCGACCTCGAGGCGGCGCGCCGCGCGCTGCTCGAGGATTTTTTCGCCGTTCGGCCGCCGGCCGCGGACCTCGAGCGCTGCGTTGGCCTGCTGCGCGAGCTCGTGGCGGCCAACGACGTGCTGGTCGGCCTCGCCGACCACCTGCAGCGCGCGCTCGCGCGCGAGGTCGAGACGCTCGGCACGGGTCGCCGCGCCGTCCGCGCCTATGGCGCCGCCGGGCCATGAGCCTGCCTTGAGCGCCAGCGGCGACAGCGACTTCACCGACGGCCTGCACTTCGACGGGCAGCTGTCGCTTGCCTTCGAGGGCGACGACGCCGAGCCGCTGCCCGCGACGCTCGCGCGCCTCAATGCCGACAACCTCCAGGTGCTGCAGTCCGACGCATCGCTGGCCGAGTCGCACCGCATGGTGGACGCCAAGGACGAAGAGCGGCCCTGGCTGGCGGACCTTGCCCGCCTCGAGTTCAAGCTCGACGTGCTGCTCGGCACGCTCGGCCGGGTGCTCGCGCGCGAAGCCGTGATGCCGGCCGCCGTCCCGGTCCGGATGTACGCGGGCGGCATCGAGTGGCTGGCGCAGGACGATCGCCCCGTGACCGGCGCCCGCGGCCGCCTGACGCTCTACGTGAATCCGTCCTTCCCGCAGCCGCTGCAGGTATATGGCCGGGTGATCGGCTACCGCAGCGACGGGCATGGACTCTGGGCGCAGTTCGCCTTCGGCGGGCTGAGCGCCCCGGTGGTGGACATGCTCGAGCGACTGGTCTTCCGGCAGCACCGCCGGCAGGTGGCGGGCGCGCGCGGGGCGGGTGCCTGACGCCCCCAGGCATCCGGATCAGCAATTTGTCGTGGACAGGCATTAAGGTAATTCCTTAGATTGCTTTCAGGGTTTTGCGCATAACGGTATCGGTGGTTATTTCTCTAGGATTCGAAGCGTCTGGAAGGGCAGCCTGTCTGCATTCAGACGCTTAGATCGAAAATCTCGAACAATAACCAGATCCGCATGAGGCGGGTCGCTGACTGCGGGATGCCGTGACCGACACGAAAGTCGCCGTCATCGAGCCTGACGCCAGCCGGATTCCGGCCTGGCACAGCGCCCTCCACTTCCTCGACTACCAGCCGGTCATCGCCCCGACGCTCGAGGCGCTGGACTGGCCCCGGCGGGCAGCGCCCGACTGGGCCGCCCTGGTCATCGGGCACGCCCGCCCGCGCCGGATCCTGGAGGAAGTGGCGGCGCGGCTTGGCGTCGCGGGCGGGCCGCTGCCCGTCGTCTGCACCGAACCGCTCGGCCACGACCCGGCGCTGGGGTCGATGCTCGTGCCGCTGCCGCTCGAGTTGCCGCTGCGCTATCCGCAGCTGTCGGCCGTCCTGCACGAGGCGCGCCGGCTGCGCGCGGCCCAGGCGCCCGGGGCGAGCGCGTGGCGCCCGGGCGGCTCATCTCCGGCCATCGGAGCCGTGCACCGCCTGTCGGAGCAGGTCGCCGCATTCGACACGAGCGTGCTGATCCTCGGCGAATCCGGCACCGGCAAGGAAATGGTGGCGCGCTACATACACGAGCTGTCGCCGCGCGCGCACCGGCCCTTCGTGCCGGTCAACTGCGGGGCGATCCCGCCGGACCTGCTCGAGAGCGAGCTGTTCGGCCACGAGAAAGGGGCTTTCACCGGCGCCCTCACGACGCGCGTGGGGCGCTTCGAGTTCGCCGAGGGTGGCACCCTGTTCCTCGACGAGATCGGCGACATGCCGCACGCCATGCAGGTCAAGCTGCTGCGCGTGCTGCAGGAACGCAGCTTCGAGCGTGTCGGCAGCAACCGCAGCCAGCGCTGCGACGTGCGGGTCATCGCCGCGACCCACCGCGACCTCGAGGCCGCGATCGCCGATGGCCGCTTCCGCGAGGACCTCTACTACCGCCTCAACGTGTTCCCGATCCAGATGCCGCCGCTCAGGGATCGCATCGCCGACCTGCCTGCGCTGATCGACCAGCTCGGCGCGCGCCTCGAGGCGTCCACGGGGCGGCGCGTCAGCCTGACCGCCGCGGGGCTCGCCGCCCTCGGCCGCTACGGCTGGCCGGGCAACGTGCGCGAGCTCGCCAACCTGCTCGAACGCCTGGTGATCCTGTATCCCGGCGAGCGGATCGGGCCGGAACTGCTGCCCGAGCGCTACCGCGCCGGCGTGGCGACCGGGCCGGTGCCGGAGGCGGGCCTTGCGCTCCCCGGCGAGGGCGTGAGCCTCAAGGATCACCTCGCGCAGCTCGAGGTCACCATGATCCGCGAGGCGCTCGCCCGCGCGGACGGCACCGTTTCCGAGGCAGCCCGCCTGCTCGGCCTGCAGCGCACCACCCTGGTCGAGAAGCTGCGCAAGTACCGCCTCGAGGCCCGCGCTGCCTGAGCCCGGCCCCGCTGCCGTGGCCGCGCCGTCCCGGCCAGACTCCTCCGTCGACGGTTTTTTGACGCGGGCCCGCCGCGTCGAGTCACGCTAAGTCATTGTTTTATAGATGGTCAGTGTCTGGCACGGATATTGCTGGACTGTCCGGTGGTATTCCCCGGCGAGGGTCCATGTCGGCCGCCATCGAACAACGCCAGCTGAACGACGCGTTTCGCGCCTTCAACGAGCTGTCCACCTCGCTCGAGCGCTCCTACCGCGACCTCGAGTCGCAGGTGTCGCGGCTGAACGAGGAGCTCGCCTCCGTCCGGCGCGCGCGGCTGGAGGAGCACCGCGCCCGGGAGCGCATCGCCTCGCGCCTCGAGCGGCTGCTGGCGCTGCTGCCGGGCGGCGTGCTGGTGCTGGACGCGGACGACGTCGTGCGCGAGTGCAACGCGGCCGCGCGCGAGATGCTCGGCAGTCCCCTCGAGGGCGAGCCTTGGTCGGCCGTCTGCGCGCGCGCGATGCAGCGCGCGAGCGTTTTCGGCGGCGAGGTGCCGCTCGCCAGCGGTCGCCACGTCTCGCTCGCACAGCGCAGCCTCGGCGACGAGCCCGGCCGGATCGTCCTGGTGACCGACGTGACCGAGGCGCACCTGGTGCGCGAGCTGCTGGAGCGCAACGGGCGCCTCGCCGAGATGGGCGAGATGGCGGCGCGACTCGCCCACCAGCTGCGCACGCCGCTGACCACGGCGCTGCTTTACGCCTCGCGGCTGGCCTCGCCCTCGCTGCCGCCGGAGCAGCGCGAGCCGCTCGCCGCGCGCACGGTCGACCGCCTGAAACACCTCGAGCAGCAGGTGGCGGACATGCTCGCCTACGCGCGCGGTGGCGCGAGCGGGCTTGCGCCGCTGTCGCTGGATGCGGTCCTCGAGGACGTCGCGCAGACCCTCGCCGGGCGCCTGAAGGCCGGCGGGCGGCTGACGCTGCGCACGCGTGCCCCGGGCCTGACCGTCCTCGGCAACCGCGATGCCCTCGCGGGCGCGGTGGCGAACCTCGTGATCAACGCCCTCGACGCCGGCGGCGCCGGCGCGGAGGTCCTGGTCGAGGCCAGCCGGCCGCAGCCCGGCATCGCGCGCATCACCGTCGCCGACAACGGCCCGGGCGTGCCCGAGGCCCTTCGCGACCGGATCTTCGAGCCCTTCTTCACGACCCGTTCGGCGGGCACGGGCCTCGGCCTCGCGGTCGTGCGCTCGGTCGCCGTGGCGCACGGCGGCTGCGCGCGCCTCGAGCCCGGCGCCGCCGGCGCCACGTTCGTGATCGAGATTCCCCTCGGCGACGGTGCGGCGGCGCCGGCGGGCGCGACGGAGGCAGCCTGATGCGAGCGACGGGAGTGCATGCGGCGGGCGCCGTGCTGGTGGTCGAGGACGACGCGCCGCTGCGCGAGGCGCTGTGCGACACGCTGCGCGCGGCGGGCCACCATGCGCTCGCGGCCGGCTCGGGCGCGGAGGCGCTCGCCACGCTCGCAGCCGAGGAGGTCGCGCTGGTGGTGAGCGACGTGCAGATGGCCGGCATCGACGGCCACGCCCTGCTGCGCGAGGTGCGCACGCGCTGGCCGGCCGTCCCGGTCGTGCTGGTGACGGCCTACGGCAACGTCGGTCGCGCGGTCGAGGCGATGCGGGACGGCGCCTCCGACTACCTGCTCAAGCCCTTCGAGGCCGACGCGCTGCTCGAGGTCGTCGGCCGTCATGCGCGTCGCTACGCGCCCGCGGTGGGCGGGCCGGTGGCGGTGGATCCCGCGAGCCGCGCGGTGGCGGAGCTCGCGCTGCGCGTGGCGCGCACGGACGTCACGGTGCTGGTCACCGGAGAGAGCGGCACCGGCAAGGAGGTCTACGCCCGCTGGATACACGCCTGCTCCGCGCGTTCGGGCGGACCCTTCGTCGCCATCAACTGCGCGGCGATCCCCGAGAACATGCTCGAGGCCATGCTGTTCGGCCACGAGAAGGGCGCGTTCACCGGCGCCCAACAGGCGCACGCCGGCAAGTTCGAGCAGGCACAGGGCGGCACCCTGCTGCTCGACGAGATCTCGGAGATGAACCTCGGCCTGCAGGCGAAGCTGCTGCGCGTGCTGCAGGAGCGCGAGGTCGAGCGCATCGGTGGCCAGCGCGTCATACGGCTCGACGTGCGCGTGATCGCGACCAGCAACCGCCAGCTGCGCGAGGAAGTGGCGGCCGGGCGCTTCCGCGAGGACCTGTACTACCGCCTGAACGTGATGCCCATCCGCCTGCCGCCGCTGCGCGACCGGCCCGGCGACGTGCCGGCGCTGGCCGAGGCCGCGCTCGCCCGCCACGCCGCGCCGGGCGCGGCGCCGCTCGAGCTCGCCCCCTGCGCGCGCGCGGCGCTGCTCGGCCACCGCTGGCCGGGCAACGTGCGCGAGCTCGACAACCTGATGCAGCGCGCCTCCGTCCTCGCCACGGGCCGCGTGCTGCGGGCTGCCGATCTCGTCTTCGAGGGCGGCGACGCGCCGCCGCCCGCCACCGCCGCGCCCGCGCCCGCGGCCGGGCTCGACGGCGACCTGCGCGACCGGGAGCGGCGGCTGATCATGGATGCGATAGACCTTGCGGGGAGCCGCAAGGCTGCCGCCGAGCGGCTCGGGATCAGTCCGCGCACCCTGCGCCACAAGCTGCAGCGCATGCGCGACGCCGGCCTCGAAGTCCCGGCCGGACGCTGAACGGAGGAAACGACTTGAACACCATCGACTCGACGAGGCTGCTGCTCGAGATGCGCGCGCTGGCGCTCAAGGCGCAGGCCGGTGCCGGCGCCGTGGAGGCAACCGGCGCCTCGGGCGCGCCGCCCGTCGAGTTCGCCGCCGCGATGAAGGCGGCGGCCAGCCAGGTCAGCGCGGCGCAGCAGGGCGCGCGCGCGATGGCCGAGGCCTTCGAGGCGGGCGCGCCGGGCGCCGACCTGACGCGAGTCATGCTGGAGGTGCAGAAGGCGAGCCTGTCGTTCAAGGCCATGACCGAGGTGCGCAACAAGCTGGTCGCGGCGTACCAGGAAGTCATGAACATGCCGATCTGACCGCGCCGCGAGGAACTGATCCATGGCCGACGCCTCAAGCCTTCCCGCCCGCAGCCTGGTCGACACCGTCCCGGGCCTGAGGCAGCTGTCGCTGCTCATCGGCGTCGCGGCCGCGGTGGCCGCCGCCCTGTGGCTGGTGCTCTGGTCCCAGGGCCCGAACTACTCGATGCTGTACGGCCGCCTGTCCGACAGCGACGCCGCCGCCGTGGTTCAGGCGCTGTCCGCGGCGGGCATACAGCACCGTCTCGATCCCGGCAGCGGCGCCGTCATGGTGCCCGCCGACCGGCTCCACGACGCGCGCCTGACGCTCGCCGGCGAGGGCCTGCCGCAGGGCGACGGGCTCGGCCTCGAAATGCTGCGCGGCCAGGAGGGCTTCGGCACCAGCCAGTTCATGGAGTCGGCCCGCTACCAGCACGCGCTCGAGACGGAGCTGGCTCGGACGATCATCCGCGTGCAGGGCGTGCAGGCCGCGCGCGTGCACCTCGCCCTGCCGAAGCAGTCCGTGTTCATCCGCGACCGGCGGCGCGCCAGCGCCTCGGTGATGCTGCAGCTCCACGCCGGGCGCAGGCTGGACCCCGGCCAGGTGTCCGCGATCGTGAACCTCGTCGCGTCGAGCGTGCCCGAACTCGAGGCCGGCCAGGTCACCGTCGTGGACCAGAACGGCACGCTCCTGTCCTCGCCCCGGGAGGACGACGGCTTCGCGGCGACCGCGCGCCAGCTCGACTACCAGCGGCAGCTGGAGGACCGCTATGAGCAGCGCATCGAGGAACTTCTCGGCCCGCTCGTGGGCGTGGGCCGCGTGCGCGCCGGGGTCACGGCTGACGTGGACTTCACGATCGCGGAGCGCACGCGTGAGGACTTCGACCGCGAGCAGCAGGTGGTGCGCAGCGAGCAGACGAGCGCCGACGCGCGGCCCGCCGGCGACCTCGCCGCGGGCATCCCCGGCGCGCTCAGCAACCAGCCGCCCGCGACGACTCCGGCGCCACCCGCGGCGGCCCAGCAGGCCGGCGACGGCGCGGCGGAGGACGAGCCGGCGCCGCCGATGGCAACCAGTCAGCGCGCGACGCGCAACTACGAGATCGGCCGCACCATCAGCCACGTCCGCGAGCCGACCGGCTCCGTGCGCCGGCTGTCGGTGGCCGTGATCCTGGACAACAAGCCGGCGCCGGCGGGCGCGGCGGAAGCGGACGGGCCGGCGGCGGGCGTCGCCTGGACGGCGGAGGAACTCGATCGATTCACGACCATCGTCAAGGAGGCGGTCGGCTTCGACGAGGCGCGCGGCGATCGCGTGCAGGTCCTGAACGCGGGCTTCACGCCGGTGCCGGGACTGGACAGCATTGAGGCGCCGCCTGTCTGGAAGAGCCCGGCGCTCTGGAGCTTCGGCCGGCAGGCGCTCGGCGCGGCGCTCGTGCTCGTGCTCGCGTTCGTGGTGCTGCGGCCGCTCATGAAATCCATCACCGTGGGGCCGTCCGCGGGCGGCGCCCTCGTGCCCGTGCCGGGAGCCGGGGTTGCGGACCTGGCGCAGGACCGGGTGACGCTGTCGCGGGGCGGCGCGCCGGCGGCGAATTACGAGCAGCAGGTCGCTGCCGCCCGCAGCCTGATCGGGCAGGATCCCCGCAGGGCCGCCGATGTGGTCAAGGACTGGGTGACGGCCGATGGCCGGTAACGTGGCGGAGGCTTCGGGGGCCGAGCGCGCGGCGATCCTGCTGCTGTCGCTCGGCGAGCAGGAGGCGGCCGCCATCATCCGCCACATGGACGCCCGCGAGGTGCAGCGGGTCAGCGAGGCCATGGCCGCGCTCAAGGACGTGCCGCGGGAGCGGACCCAGACGGTCGTCGCCGGATTCATCGATTCGGTCGAGAAGCGTGGCGCCGGAGGCAGCGGCGCGCGCGAATTCGTCCGCAGGATGCTCACCACCTCGCTCGGCCGCGAGCGCGCCGAGCGGTTCCTCGAGCGCCTCGCCCCGGACGCGGAGACCGGCGCGGGCATGGACCAGCTCAAGTGGATGCACCCGCGCCAGGTCGCGGACCTGCTGCGGGAGGAACACCCCCAGGTCGTTGCCACCGTGCTGGCGCACCTCGACCCGGAGCAGGGCGGTGCCGTTGCCGCGCTGCTGCCGGAATCGCTGCGTTCGGACGTGGTGCTCAGGGTGGCGACGATCGACGAGGTGCCGCAGTCGGCGCTCAAGGAGCTCGACGGGCTGGTGGAGCAGCGCGCGGCCGAGGCTACCTCGGGCGCGCCGCGGAGGCTCGGCGGCAAGCGGCTGGCGGCCAACATCCTCAATGCGCTCGGGACCGACCAGAAAGGCGCCGCGCTCGCGTTCATCGAGGAGCGCGACGCCGAGCTGTGCCAGCAGATCAAGGACCAGATGTTCGTGTTCGAGAACCTGATGCAGGTGGACGACCGCGGCATCCAGGCCGTGCTCCGCGAGGTTCCGTCCGACGTGCTGGCGACCGCGCTGCGCGGCGCGGACCCCGAGGTGCAGGAGAAACTGTTCCGCAACATGTCGAAGCGCGCCGCCGAGATCCTCAAGGACGAGATGGAGGTGCGCGGGCCGGTGCGGCTGGCCGAGGTGGAGGCGGCGCAGCGCGAGATCGTCGGCGTCGCGCAGCGGCTCGCGGAGGACGGCACCATCGTGATCGGCGGCAGCGGCGGCGGCGACTATGTCTAGGGTGATCGACGCCGGCGCCGCGACGGAGGCGCGGCCGTGGCAGGCGCCGGCCATGGGCGAGGCCGCGGCGGCGCCGCGCGGCGCCTCGCCGGAGGGCGGAGTGCTGACCGCGGGCGTGCTGGCCGACCTGCAGCGTGAGGCCTGGGAGGAAGCGTGGCAGGCCGGCCACCAGGCCGGCTGGCGCGCGGGCGAACAGCAGCTGCGCGAGCGCGTCGAGCGGCTGGACGCGCTGATCGCGGACCTGGCGCGACCCTTCGACGCGCTCGACTCGCAGGTCGAGGAGGAGCTCGTGGGGCTGGCCATGGCGCTCGCGAAGCAGATCGTACGCCGCGAGATCCGGCTCGACCCGACCCAGATCATCGCGGTGGTCCGCGAGGCGGTTTCGGCCCTGCCGGTGTCCGCGCGCGAAGTCCGGGTGCACCTGCACCCCGAGGATGCGGCGGTCATCCGCCAGTACCTCGCGCCGACCGAGAACGAGCGCGCGTGGCAGGTCGTCGAGGACCCGGTGATGATGCGCGGCGGTTGCCAGGTGCTGACAGCCACCTCGAGGGTGGACGCGCGGCTCGAGACCCGGCTCGGCAAGGTGCTCTCCCAGCTGCTCGGCGGCGAGCGCGCCGCGGACGCGCGGGGCGGCGCGTGATCGCCTCGCCCGGCCGGGAGGGCCGGCAGGCTCGCTGGGCGGGGCGGCTCGCGGCCCATCGTTCACGCTGCGCGGAGATCGAGCCTCTGCAGGTGGAAGGCCTGCTGTCGCGCATGGTCGGGCTCACGCTCGAGGCGGTCGGCTGCGAGGCGGCCGTCGGCGCGCGCTGCAGCGTGGCGGCGGCCGATGGCCGCGAGGTCGAGGCCGAGGTCGTGGGCTTCGCCGGCGAGCGCATCTTCCTGATGCCCACGGGCGACATGCGCGGCCTCATGCCCGGCGCGCGGGTCGTGCCGGTGCAGTCGGTTTCGGCGGTGAGCGTGGGCGACGGCCTGCTCGGCCGCGTCCTCGACGGCGCCGGCCGGCCGCTCGACGGGCTCGGCGCGGTGGACTGCGACGACGTCCGGCCGCTCATGGGCGTGCCGCTGAACCCGCTGAAGCGCAACGCCATCCGCGATCCGCTCGACGTCGGCGTCCGGTCGATCAACGGCCTGCTCACGGTCGGCCGCGGCCAGCGGATCGGCCTGTTCGCCGGTTCCGGCGTCGGCAAGTCGGTGCTGCTCGGCATGATGACGCGCTACACCGAGGCGGACGTGACCGTGGTCGGCCTCATCGGGGAGCGCGGCCGCGAGGTGCAGGAGTTCGTCAACGACACGCTCGGCCCGGACGGCCTCAGGCGGGCGGTCGTGGTCGCCACGCCGGCGGACGTTCCCCCGCTGATGCGCCTGCACGGCGCCTGGCTCGCCACGGCGATCGCCGAGCACTTCCGCGACGAGGGTCGCAAGGTGCTGCTGCTCCTCGATTCGCTGACGCGCTTCGCGCAGGCGCAGCGCGAGATCGCGCTCGCCATCGGCGAGCCGCCGGCGACCAAGGGCTACCCGCCGAGCGTATTCGCGCGCCTGCCGCAGCTCGTCGAGCGCGCGGGAAACAGCGACCGCGGTCCGGGCTCGATCACGGCCATCTATACCGTCCTCGCCGAGGGCGACGACCAGAACGACCCGATCGCCGATGCCGCGCGCGCCATCCTCGACGGGCACATCGTGCTGTCGCGCCCGCTGGCCGAGGCGGGTGTCTACCCCGCCGTGGACATCGAGAGCTCGATCAGCCGCGCCATGCACCAGGTGATACCGCGCGAGCACCAGGACCTCGCGCTGCGCGTGCGGCAGCTCTACGCGGTCTATCGCCAGCACCGCGACCTGATCTCGGTGGGCGCCTACAAGCGGGGCAGCGACCCGCGGGTGGACGCCGCGATCGAGGCCTGGCCGCGAATCGTCGACTTCCTCTCGCAGGACATGTACGACCGCGTTTCCTTCGGCGACAGCGCCCGGGCGCTCGCGGCGCTGCTCGGTCCGTCGCCGTGAAGCGCAGCGACCGACTCAAGCCGGTCCGCGACCTCGCCGGAGGGCGCGAGCGGGACGCCGGGCTCGCGCTCGCGGATCTGCGGCGCCAGGTGGAGGAGCAGGAGCGCCGGCTCGAGCAGCTGAGGGGCTTCCGCGAGGAATACGTCTCGGGGCGCCCGCCCGGCCTCGGCACCACCGATGCGGTGAGGCTCGCGAACTACGGCGCCTTTCTCGGCCGCCTCCACGACGCGATCCGCGAGCAGGAGAAGCGGGTTGCGGAACTGCGCAACGAGGCGGAACGCCAGGCGCAGGCGTGGCGCGAACGGCGCTCGGAGACGGCGGCGCTCGACCGGGCCGTCGAGCGGCTGCACGCCGACGAGCGGCGGACCGCGGACCGCCGCGAGCAGCACGACCAGGACGAGCTGGCCCAGTCGGTCCCGCGGCCGCGCCAGCCCTGACGGGTGTCGTGGCACGTCACTTGCACCTTGCCGGGTGCATGGACGTCCCTGTGCCTCAGATCACCCCCGTACCGGCCTTCGCCGCGCCGTCGCTCGCGCCGGGGAATCGCGCGGCCACGGGCCCGCCCGAGGCCGCGGCATCGGATCAGGCCGGCTTCGCGCTGCTGCTCGAGGCGGGTGAAACCGGCAACGGCTTGCCGCCGGATGGCAACCCGTTGCCGCTGGTCGTCCCGTCGATGCCGACCGTCACGCCCGCACTGCCGGCGGCGTCCGGCCCCTCGCCGGCGGCCAGTGTCCTGGCGCAGGCCTCGGCCGGTTTCTTCCGGGACCGCGCGCCACTGTCTGCCGGTCCGGGTCCGGCCCCGGGCCCGACCCCCGCGACGCTCGCGGCGGCCGCCGCGTCGTCTCCGGCCGTCGCCGTAGCCGCGACCGCGACGCCACTCGCGCCGGGGTTCCCGGCCGACGCGTCGGCGACGTCCGCGCCGGCTCCGGCCCAGGCCGTCCCGCCACCGGCGCCGCAGGCGGGCGGGGCCGCGACGCGACCCTGGCCGTTGCCAGCGGCCCCGCCGGGAGCCGGGCCGGAATTGTTCCCGGCCACGACGCGCCCGCCGCCCTCGACACCGCCGGCCGGTCGCGCGACGGTGGGACCGGCGGCGGCGCCGACCGTCGCGGGGTATCCGCTGCCCGTGGTTGCGGACGCCGCGCCCCGAGTCGAGCCGAGCGCGTCCCAGGCCCCTGCGCCTGCGTCGGTCGCGGCCCTGGGAACCTCGGCAGAGCTGGAAACGGGCCTGCCCGGCACCGCCGCAGGATCCGCGCCCCAGCCCGCGCCGGTCGCGCTGCCCGCCGCGCAGCCACGCGAGGCGCCGCCGCCCGCGGCCATGCAGATCGCGCAGCCGCCCGGCTCGGACGCCTGGTCGCAAGCCCTCGGCGAGCGCGTGGTCGTCATGGCCGACCGGGAGCTGACCCACGCCCGAATCGCCCTCAACCCGCCGCAGCTCGGGCCGCTGGAGGTCCGGGTCCAGGTCAGCGGCGACCACGCAAGCGTGGCGTTCACCACCCACAGCCAGCTCACGCGCGAGGCGATCGAGCAGGCGTTGCCGCGGCTGCGGGAAATGCTCGGCGGCCAGGGCTTCACGCAGGTGGACGTCAACGTGTCGCAGCATTCCTTCAGCGAGCGGTCGCCGCCGACGCCGGGCTGGGCGATGCTGCCCGGCGGGCGCCTCGCGGATCTCCCCGCCGAGGCGGCCGCGCCGGTCCGGCGCGCACCCTCCAGCGCGCGCCTGGACCTCTACGCCTAGAAAAGCTGCGCAGGCGTGGCGCGCACGCGGCGCGCCTCGCGCCGCCCGTGCAGAGTTTCCCTGGGGCCCGTCGGCTAGAATGCCGGGGCCGTCGCGACCGCGGCCCGGGGAAAGCGCCAGTGCAGCCCAGCCTCACCATCGGCGAGATCCGCGCCGCGCGCCGCCAGCTCGGCGACCTCGTGCTCACCACGCCCGTGCACGAGCTGACCGGGCCGGCCGTGGACCTGGCGCTCGCGCCCGGCACGCGAGCGGTGCTGAAGCTCGAGCTGCTGCAGCGGACCGGCAGCTTCAAGCCGCGCGGCGCGCTCCTCAACATGATGTCGCTGTCGCGCGATGAACTGGTGCGCGGAGTCTGCGCGATCAGCGCCGGCAACCACGCGGTGGCGACCGCCTACGCCGCCTCCCGGCTCGGGACGCACGCGAAGATCGTCATGATCGCGACCGCGAATCCCTTCCGCGTCGCGCAGTGCCGGGCCTTCGGCGCCGAGGTGGAGTTCGCCGCCGATGCGCACGCCGGGTTCCAGCGGGTCGAGGAGCTGCAGATCGCGGAGGCCCGCCCGCTGATCCACCCCTTCGAGGGCCTGCGCACGGCGCTCGGCACGGCTACGCTGGGGCTGGAGTTCATGGAACAGGCGCCGGACCTCGAGGCGGTGGTGGTGCCCATCGGTGGGGGCGGCCTGTGCGCGGGCGTCGCCGCGGCGGTGAAGCTGGTCAACCCGGGCTGCGAGGTGTTCGGCGTCGAGCCCGAGGGCGCCGACTCCATGCACCGCAGCTTCGCCGCCGGACGGCCGGTCGCGATCGAGCGGGTAGCCACCATCGCCGACAGCCTCGGCGCGCCGTACGCGCTGCCGGTGTCCTTCGCGCTCTGTCGCGACAACGTGGATGAACTCGTGCGCGTGGACGACCGGGCCCTGGTGGGCGCCATGCGCTTCCTGCTCGAGCAGGCCAAGCTCGCGGTCGAGCCCGCGGGCGCGGCTGCGACCGCGGCGCTGCTCGGGCCGCTGCGCCACCGGCTCGCCGGTCGCCGCGTCGGCCTCGTCGTCTGCGGCGCGAACATCGACGCCGATTCCTACGCGCGCCTGGTCCTGCAGGCCGCGCCCGCGCCGGCCGGCTGAGGGGTCCTCGCGTGCCCTGGGACGCCGTGTTCGCCTACCTGCACCTCCTCGCGGCCGGCGTGTCGGCGGCGCTCAAGGTCGCGGAGCACTGGCTGCTGGCGCGTCCGCCGGACCGTCTCCAGGTCCGCCTGCTCGGGCAGGCGCGGCTCGGATACCTGCTGGCCATCACCACCGTGCTGGCGACGGGACTCGTCCGGCTCCAGGGGATGGGGGGCTCGCCGGTCCTGGCCTCCGGAAGCAGCCTGTTCGCCGTGAAGATCGCGCTGTACGTCCTGCTGCTGCTGCTCGCGGTGCCCACGACGGGCACCATCGTGCGCTGGAATCGCG
Organism: Steroidobacteraceae bacterium; assembly: GCA_025458865.1. Lineage (GTDB taxonomy): Bacteria > Pseudomonadota > Gammaproteobacteria > Steroidobacterales > Steroidobacteraceae > SG8-30. Next base: position 54,511 of record JALORP010000026.1, read on the forward strand.
AGGCGCACAGCCCGCCCGCCTTCGCGCCGCGGCTGCGGGAACTCGAGGCGCTGCGCGCGACGGTCTCGCTGGAGATCGGCCTGCTGGCGCTCGTGCCGCTGCCGGCCGTGATGCTCGCGCGCGGCGCAGGCTTCTAGAAACACTGCGCAGGCGGCACGAGCCGCGTCGCGCTCGCCGCCACGCGCCAAAATTCTGACGGCGACCATGGCCGAGGGCTGCAAGGGCCTTCGCTGAATCTCTACAGTACTCTGAATAATATAGGAATTTCCTCGAACCCCTGCCGTGGCACGTAAATTGCTTCGGTCGACTGCGTAGTTTCCTGCGCAGGGTGATGGTCATGGCTGAAGAACAGCAGGCAGCGCCGCCGGCCAAGTCGGGCGGCGCGCTCGGCATGGTCATAAACGGCGTGGGCATCTTCGTGCTGACGCTTGCCGCCGTGGTGGCCGGCGGCTTCATCAACGCCAGGCTGCATCCGCCGCAGGAACTGGTCCTCGATAAGGAGGGCAGGCTCACGCTCAAGGCGCCCCCGGCCGCCGCGGCAGGCGCCAAGGGCGGCGCGAAGCCGGCGGGGCCGGCCGTCTACTACGCCTTCGACCCGCCCATCGTCGTCAATTTCCAGCAGGACGGCGCGGTGCGTTTCCTGCAGGTGACGGTCGAGGTGATGGCGCGTGACGCGGCGACGATCACCGCCGTGCAGCAGAACGGGCCGCTCATCCGCAACAACCTGACGCTGATGATGAGCAGCCTCGAGCATGACCAGGTGATGTCCCGAGGCAAGGCCCCGCTGATCACCGACGAGGAAGTCCAGGCGCTGCTCGACCGCGCCGGCCCCGCCCTGCGCCGGCCCGCCGAGGCCCGCGCCTACGATCTCGCGGGCACGCAGCGCATCACGCGCGGCCGGCTGCCGACGCTCGAGCTGCTGCTGGAGTCCTTCGCCCGGCAGTTCCGCACCCACCTTGCCGACCTCGTCCGTCGCGAGCTTCAGGTCACCTACGAGGGCGTGCAGGCCCAGCGCTGCGGCGATTACCTCGCGGCGCTGCCGTCCCCGGCGTGCCTCGACATCGTCCGTGCGCGGCCGCTTCCCGGCCAGGTGATGTTCGCGATCGACCCGGACCTGCTCGGACTGCTCGTGGATGCGTTCTACGGCGGAGCGGGGCGCAGCGGCGCACGCCACGCCGACCGCGGGCTCACGCCGACCGAGTCGCGCTTCGCGCGCCTGGTCATCAGGCACGCGATGGCGGACCTGGCCGCGGCCTTCGCGCCGGTGGCGAAGCTCGAGCTCGAGCCGGTCAAGCAGGAGCGCAGCGCGCATTTCGTGGACATCGCCGGTCCGACCGAGACCCTGCTGGTCAATCGCTTCCGGGTCGAGCTCGGCGCCGCCGCCGGCTCCATCGACTTCGTCCTGCCCTCCGCGGCGATCGAGCCGCTGCGCGAGGTGCTCGCCTCGGGCACCGCGCTGCGCGAGACGCAAGGCGCGGCCCCCTGGGCGCCCGCGCTGGCGCGCGGCCTCGCCGAGGCGAAGGTCGAGGTGCGCGCGGTGCTGGCCGAGGTGGACATCAGCCTCGGAGAACTGGTGCGCCTCAAGCCCGGCGACGTCGTGCCGATCGAGGCGCCCCGCGAGGCGGTCCTGCTCGCCGGCGAAGTGCCGCTGTACCGCGCCCGTTTCGGCGTCTCCCGCGGCCGCAATGCCCTCACCGTGACCGAAGCCCTGCGCCCGGGTGAGGCCCGGCGCTGAACCCGCACCAAGGAGCCGCGCATGTCCACCCAGACCGCCGCCGCGATGCCCGCCGACGCCCATGCCGCCAGCGAGGTCAGCCTGGACCTCATCCTCGATGTCGGCGTGACGCTCGCGCTGGAGATCGGGCGAACCCGGATCAAGGTCCGCGACCTTCTGCAGCTGTCCGCCGGCTCGATCCTTGAGCTCGACCGCCTCGCGGGCGAGCCGCTCGACGTGCTGGTGAACGGCGTGCGCGTCGCCCGCGGCGAGGTGGTCGTGGTCAACGACAACTTCGGCGTCCGCCTGACCGAGGTCGTGAGCCCGCGGGAGCGGATCGAGGGCGTGCGCTGATGAGGCTTGCAGTCCCTGCCGCGGCCGTCGCGCCCGGGCTGCTGCCGGCGCTCGCGATGGCCCAGGGCGCTGCCCCGATCCCGGCCGGGGGCGCCGCGGTGGTGCAGCTCGCGCTGTCGCTGGCCGTCGTCGTCGGCCTCATCTTCGCCTTCGCCTGGCTCGCGCGGCGCCTGCGCGTGGCGCCGCTCGGCGCGGCCGGCGCGATCCGGGTGCTGGCCCAGGTCCCGGTCGGGCCGCGCGAGCGGGTCGTGCTGCTCGCGGTCGGCGACCGGCAGGCGCTGGTCGGCGTCAGCGGCTCGGGCATCACGGCGCTGACCCTGCTCGAGGGCGAGGTGACGCTGGCGGGATCCGGGCCGGGCGCGGCGGCTGGCGACGTCCCGCTCGCCGAGCGCATGCGCGCCATGCTCGAGAAGCGGGGCAGGCCGTGAGGCGGCTCGCGCCGCTGCTGCTGCTGCTCGCGCTGCCGCCGGCGGCGTGGGCGCAGGTCGCCGGCGGCGTGCCCGCGTTCACCGTGACGCCCGGGCCGGACGGCACGGCCACCTGGTCCGTGTCCGTCCAGATCCTGCTGTTCATGACGGCGCTGACGCTGCTGCCGGCGATCCTGCTCAGCATGACCTCCTTCACGCGCATCGTCATCGTGCTGGCGATCCTTCGCCAGGCCCTCGGAACGCCGACGACGCCACCGAACCAGGTGCTGATCGGGCTGGCGCTGTTCATGACCCTGTTCATCATGTCGCCGGTGCTCGGCAAGGCCTGGGAGGAGGGGGTCGGGCCCTACCTCGACGGGACGCTCGCCGCCGAGCCCGCGCTCGAGCGCAGCCTCGCGCCGCTCCGGCAGTTCATGCTCGACCAGACCCGCGAGTCCGACCTCGAGTCCTTCGCCCGCATCGCGGGCATCGAGCGGCTCGAGGCGCCCGAGAGCGTGCCCATGACCGTGCTGATACCGACCTTCATCACGAGCGAGCTGAAGACCGCGTTCCAGATCGGCTTCATGGTCTTCCTGCCTTTCCTGGTCGTGGACCTCGTGGTGGCGAGCGTCCTCATGTCCATGGGCATGATGATGCTGTCGCCGATGCTCGTCTCGCTGCCCTTCAAGATCATGCTTTTCGTGCTGGTGGACGGCTGGACGCTGCTCATGGGCACGCTCGCCGCCAGTTTCTACACGTGAGGACGCACGCATGACGCCCGAGGACGTGATGAGCATCGGCCAGCAGGCGCTCACGGTGACGACGCTGCTCGCCGCGCCCCTGCTGCTCTCGGTGCTCGCCGCCGGCGTGCTGATCGGCATGCTGCAGGCGGCGACGCAGATCAACGAGATGACGCTCTCGTTCGTGCCCAAGCTGCTGGTGATGGTGGCCGCGCTGTTCCTCGCGGGCCACTGGATGCTGGGCGTGATCCTCGACTACACGCGGGGGCTCATCATGGGGATCCCCGCCGTGCTTGGCTGAATCGGCATGGAATTCGGCGCCGCGCAGATCACCGGCTGGGTCACGGCGCTGCTGTGGCCGCTGCTGCGCATCTCGGGCCTGATGCTGCTGGCGCCGGTTCTGGGCGCGAACGTCGTGCCCGCGCGCCTGCGGATGGTGCTCGCGCTGGCGCTCGCCGTGCTGGTGTCGCCGCTCGCGCCGCCGCCTCCGGCCTTCGATCCGCTGTCGGCCGAAGGCGTGCTCGCGATGGCCATGCAGATCGCGATCGGTGCGGCGATCGGCTTCGCCGTCCAGATCGCCTTCGACGCGCTGGTCATGGCCGGCCAGCTGGTCGCCATGACCATGGGGCTCGGCTTCGCCACCCTGGTCGACCCCGCCCGCGGCGGCGCCACGCCGGTGCTGTCGCAGTTCCTCCTGATTCTCGGGATCCTCCTGTTCCTGTCGGTCGATGGGCACCTCGCCCTCATCGGCGTGCTCGTGGACAGCTTCCGCTGGGCGCCGGTCGGCCCCGCCGGCCTCGGCCCGGAGGGCCTGTGGTCCCTCGTGCTGTGGGGGGGAAAGGTCTTCGAGGCGGGCCTCGTGATCGCGCTGCCGGCGCTGATCGCGCTGCTCGGCGTCAACCTGGGGATGGGTGTGGTCAGCCGGGCCGCGCCCCAGCTCAACCTGTTCGCCGTCGGCTTCCCCGTCGCGATGCTGTTCGGGTTCCTGGTCCTGCTGATCTCCCTGCCCGCGCTGCAGGGCGTGTTCCTCGGCCTGCTGGAAGGGGCCTTTTCCGTCGCGGCCGGCGTTGGCGGGGGAGGCTGAGCCGTGGCGGAACAGGCGGACCGCGACCAGCGCACGGAACAGCCGACGCCCAAGCGGCTGCAGGACGCGCGCGAGCGGGGCCAGGTGCCCCGCTCGCGCGAGCTGGCGGGGACCGCCGTGATGGTGTCGGGCGCCGCCACGCTGCTGCTGGCCGGCGGCCTCCTCGCCGGAGGCCTCGAGTCGGTGATGCGTTCCGGCCTGTCGCTCGACCGCGCGGCGCTCGCCGACCCGATGGCGGCCCTGCACGCCTTCAACGCGGCGATCGTCGAGTCCGGTCTCGCGATGGCGCCGCTGCTCGGGATCGTCTTCCTGGTCGCGATGGTCGCCCCGCTCGCGACCGGCGGCTTCGTCTTCAGCAGCAAGGCCCTCGGGCCGGATCTCAATCGCCTGAACCCCATCGAGGGCATCAAGCGCGTCTTCGGCCTGCAGGGGCTCGCGGAGCTCGCCAAGGCGCTCGCGAAGTTCCTCGTGGTCGGCGGCACGGCCGCAGCCGTCGTGTGGTGGATGCTGCCGGACATGATGGCGCTTTCCGGCATGCCCACCGGGCCCGCGCTCCGCGGGGCGGCGTGGCTCCTCGGCCTTGCCGGGCTGCTGATGAGCGCGGCGCTCGTGCTGGTGGCGGTGGTGGACGTGCCGTTCCAGGTCTGGTCGCACAAGCGCAACCTGCGCATGACGCGCCAGGAGCTTCTCGACGAGATCAAGCAGACCGAGGGGCGGCCCGAGGTGCGCGCCAGGGTGCGGGCCGCGCAGCGCGAGCTGGCGCGCCGGCGCATGATGCAGGACGTGCCGCGGGCCGACGTCGTCGTCACCAACCCGACCCACTACGCCGTCGCGCTCAAGTACGAGCCGGGCCGGACGCGCGCGCCGCGCGTCCTCGCCAAGGGACGCGACCTCGTCGCGCTCGAGATCCGCCGGGTCGCCGCCGAGCACGGCGTGCCGCTGTTCGAGGCGCCGCCGCTCGCCCGCGCCATCTACGCGACCACGGAGCTCGGTCGGGAGATCCCCTCCGGCCTCTACCTGGCCGTCGCGCAGGTGCTCACCTACGTGTACCAGCTGCGCGCCGCGCGCGGCGACGCCTCGCGCGTGCGCCGCCCGGTGCCCGAGGTCGCCGAGGAGTACCTGCAGCCGTGAACGCGCGCTCCGCCGCCGCCATGCTGCTCGAGTTCGGCCGCAACGGGCTCGCCGTGCCCGTGCTGCTGCTCGTCATGATGGCGATGTTCGTGCTGCCGCTGCCGCCGCTCGCGCTCGACGTCCTCTTCACGTTCAACATCTCGCTGTCGCTGGTCGTCATCCTGGCGGTGATCTACGTGCGCCGGCCGCTCGACTTCGCGGTCTTCCCGACCGTGCTGCTCGCGGCGACGCTGCTGCGGCTCGGGCTGAACGTCGCCTCGACCCGGGTCGTGCTGATGCAGGGGCACACGGGCCCGGCCGCCGCCGGCGAGGTGATCGAGTCCTTCGGCGCCTTCGTCATCGGCGGCGACTACGCCGTGGGCATCGTGGTGTTCGCGATCCTGGTGATCATCAACTTCGTGGTGATCACCAAGGGCGCGGGCCGCGTATCCGAGGTCAGCGCGCGATTCACCCTCGACGCGATGCCCGGCAAGCAGATGGCCATCGACGCCGACCTCAATGCCGGCGTCCTGAGCCAGGCCGAGGCGCAGGCGCGCCGCCAGGAGATCCGCGAGGAGGCCGACTTCTACGGCGCGATGGACGGCGCCAGCAAGTTCGTCCGCGGCGACGCCGTCGCCGGCATCCTGATCGTCCTCATCAACCTGTTCGGCGGGCTCGCGATCGGAACGATCCAGCACGGCCTCGGCTTCGGCGAGGCGCTGCGCAGCTACGCGCTGCTGACCGTCGGCGACGGCCTCGTCGCGCAGATCCCCGCGCTGCTGCTGTCGGTCGCCACGGCGGTGCTCGTCACGCGGATCTCCCGCTCGAGCGACATGAGCGAGCAGGTCGCCGCGCAGGTCCTGTCCCAGCCGCGGGCGCTCGGCGTCGCCGCCGTGATCATCGGCGTCATGGGCATGGTGCCCGGCATGCCGAACGTCGCCTTCCTGCTGATGGCGGCGATCTGCGCCGGCGGCGCGCTGCTGCTGCGGCGCCGGCGCGACGCAATGGCGCTCGCCGAGGTGGCGGGCGGCGCCCAGCCCGCGGCCGCCGCAGGGCCTTCGGCGGAGTCGCGGGAGCTGACCTGGGACGACGTCGAGCAGGTGGACCTCGTCGGACTGGAGGTCGGATATCGCCTGATACCCCTGGTGGACAAGGCGCAGGGCGGCGAGCTGATGGGGCGCATCAAGGGCGTGCGGCGAAAGCTGTCCGAGGAGCTCGGCTTCCTCATCCAGGCCGTCCACATCCGCGACAACCTCGACCTGCCGCCGAACGCGTATCGCATCAGCGTCCTCGGCGTGCCGGTGGGCGAGTCCGAGGTCTTCCCCGATCGCGACCTCGCCATCAACCCCGGCCAGGTCAGCGGGCCGCTCGCGGGGCTCGAGACGCGCGACCCGGCCTTCGGCCTGGAGGCCGTGTGGATCGAGCGACCCCGCCGCGAGCAGGCGCAGACGCTGGGCTACACCGTCGTGGACGCCGGCACGGTGATCGCCACGCATCTCTCGCACCTGCTGCAGCAGCATGCGCACGAGCTGCTCGGCCACGAGGACGTCCAGCAGCTGCTCGACCGGCTGAAGCGCAGCGCACCCAAGCTGGTCGAGGACCTGGTGCCCAAGGTGCTGCCGCTCAGCGTCATGGTGAAGGTCCTCCAGAACCTGCTGGCCGAGCGCGTGCCGATCCGCAACCTCCGGACCATCTGCGAAACGCTCGCCGAGCACGGTCCGCGCACCCAGGACCCGGCGCAGCTGACGACGGCGGTGCGCGTGGCCCTCGGCCGCAGCATCGTGCAGGGCATCACCGGCCTCCGGCAGGAGCTTCCGGTGATCACCCTGGACCCCAAGCTCGAGCAGATGCTGTCCGACACGATGCTCGGTGACGACGCCGGTCCGGGCTTCGAGCCGGGCCTGACCGACCGCATGCACCAGTCGCTCGCGGAAAGCGCGAGGCGGCAGGAGATGGCGGGCGAGCCGGCCGTGCTGCTGGTCTCGCCCAAGCTGCGCCCCTGGCTGGCGCGGCTGACGCGCCACAGCGTGCCGGGGCTCAACGTGCTGGCCTACAACGAGGTTCCGGAGAACCGCCGCATTCGCGTGGTCGCGGCGGTGGGCCGCTGAGGGCGCCGCCGCGCCCGGGGAGTGAACGATGAAGATCCGCAGGTTCGTGGCGCCGTCGATGCGTGAGGCCCTTGCGCAGGTGCGCGAGGAACTCGGCGCCGAGGCCGTGATCATCTCGAGCGGCCGCTCCGCGGAGGGCCTCGAGGTGTTCGCCGCGGCCGACTACGACGCCGCGCTCGCGGCCAGCGCGCCGCCCGGGACGGACCGCGGCCGGGCGCAGCCGCAGGGCCGGGGGCCGGACGGCGCCGCAGGGCAGCCGGCGACCGCGCCGGGATTCGATTCGGTCCTGGCGCGCGTAGGCGGCGGGCGCGCCGCCGCGCCGCCGCAGGAACTGGACGACGAGACGCTCGGGCTCGAGGCGGGCGCGCCGGATGGCCCGCGCCTCGCGTGGTCGCAGGGCGCCGAGATCGTCGCGATGCGCCGCGAGGTCGAGGCGCTGCGCCGGCTGCTGGAGTACCAGCTGTCCCGTCTGGCATGGGACGACCTCGCGCGCCGCGAGCCGTTCCGCGCCAAGGTGCTGCGCGACCTGAGCTCGCTCGACATCGCCCCCGACCTCGCCCGCGACCTGGTCAACGCGATGCCGTCGGTGACCAACCCGGAGGACGCGGGCCGCGTCGCCATGGCGCTGCTGGTCCGCCGCATACCGGTGGTGGACGACGGGCTGCTGGCCTCCGGCGGCGTGTTCGCGCTGGTCGGGCCGACCGGGATCGGCAAGACGACCACCATCGCCAAGCTGGCCGCGCACTACGTCCAGCGCCGGGGCCCGGACGCGGTCGGGCTGATCAGCATCGACAGCTACCGCATCGGCGCCCGGGAGCACCTCGGGGCCTACGCGCGGATGCTCGGCGTGCCCATGAAAGCCGCCAACAGTCCCGCCGAGCTCGCCCGCGCGCTGGAGGAGTGGTCGCGTCGCAGCCTGGTGCTGGTGGACACCGCGGGTGTCGGCCAGCAGGACCTGCGCCTGCGCGAGCAGGCGGCCCTGATCCGGTCGCGCGGCGGGGCGATCAAGCCGCTGCTGGTGCTGCCGGCCAATGCCGACGTGGCCAGCCTCGACGACATCGTGCGCGCGCACGCCCCGCTCGCCCCGGCCGCCTGCGTCGTCACCAAGATCGACGAGGCCGCGAGCCTCGGGCCCGTGCTCTCGGCGACGATGCGCGCCAGCCTGCCGATCGCCCACCTCTGCGACGGCCAGCGGGTGCCGGAGGACCTGCACGCGGCCGCGCCACGCAAGGTCTGGCTGGTCCGGCGCGCGGTGAAGCTGCGCGCCCGCACGGGCCGGGTGGCCGACGACCACTACCTGGCCGAGCATTTCGGCGGAGCGCGCGCCCATGGGTGACTTGCGGCGATTCCCCGGCCAGGCGGCCGGGCTGGCGCGCTGCGGCGCCCCGAGGCCGGTCAAGGTGATCGCCGTGACGGGCGGCAAGGGGGGGGTGGGCAAGACCTGTGTCGCCACCAACCTCGGCGTCGCGCTCGCCGCCCGCGGCCTCGAGGTCATGCTGCTCGACGCCGATCTCGGCCTGGCCAACGCGGACGTCCTGCTCGGGCTCGCGCCGCGGCGGACGCTCGCAGACGTCCTCGCCGGGGCGTGCTCGATCGAGGACATCGTCGTCACCGGGCCGCGCGGCCTTCGGCTGGTGCCCGCCGCGTCTGGCCTTGCCGGCATGGCCGACCTCGGCAACGCCGAGCACGCCGGCATCATCCACGCCTTCAGCGAACTGGCCGGCCGGCTGGACGTGCTGCTGGTGGACACGGCGGCCGGGTTGTCGCGCTCGGTCACCACCTTCGCCCGGGCCGCCCACCACGTCCTCGTGGTGGTGTGCGACGAGCCGGCCTCGATCACCGACGCCTATGCCGTGATCAAGGTCCTGTCGCGCGACCACGGGGTAAGGCGTTTCGAGCTCCTGGCGAACCAGGTTCGGTCGGCGGAGGAGGGCCGGGCCCTATATGAGCAGCTCCACCGGGTGTGTGACCGGTTTCTCGACGTGACCCTCGCCTTCGCCGGGGCGGTGCCCCACGACGAGCGGCTGCGCCAGGCCGTCCGGCGGCAGCAACCGGTGGTGGAGGCCTTCCCGGGCAGCCCCGCTGCACTGGCCCTCAAGAATCTGGCGGGCAGGGCCGATAAATGGTCCGTGCCGGGAGAGGCACGAGGCCACCTGGAGTTCTTCGTGGAGCGGCTGGTCGGCGACCGGCCGCCGGCCGCGGGTGCGATGCAATGACGGCAGCGAAGCACTACGCGCAGGCGGACGCCGCGTGCGCCACCCCCGCCCTGTCCGCGGACGACCTCGTCACGCGGCACGCCGACCTCGTGAAGCGGATCGCCTTCCACCTGGTCAGCCGGATGCCGCCGTCGGTGGAGGTGGATGACCTGATCCAGGCCGGGATGATCGGCCTGCTGGACGCCGCCCGCCAGTACACGGCCCACAAGGGCGCGAGCTTCGAGACCTACGCCGGCATCCGCATCCGCGGCGCCATGCTGGACGAGGTCCGCCGCTCGGACTGGACCCCGCGCTCCGTGCATCGCGGCGTGCGGGAGATGGCCGAGGCGGTGCGGCGGGTCGAGAACGAGACCGGGGCCGAGGCCAGGCCCGCGGACGTGGCGCGGGTCCTTGGCGTGTCGCTCGACGAGTACCACCGGCTGGCGCGCGACGCGACGGCCTGCCGGCTGTTCAGCTTCGAGCAGATGAACAGGGAAGACGAGGAGAATCCCGTGGACACGGTCGCGGACCGTGGCCGCGGTCCGGTGGACGAGCTGGAGCAGGAGGGCTTCCGGGAGGCCCTCGCGGCGGCCATCGAGGGCCTGCCGGAGCGTGAACGGCTGGTGCTGTCGCTGTACTACGACGAGGAGCTGAACCTGCGCGAGATCGGCGAGGTGCTCGAGGTGACGGAGTCCCGGGTATGCCAGATTCATGGGCAGGCCCTCGTCCGCCTGCGGGCGCGCATGCAGGACTGGTCCGCGAGCTCCGGTCCCCCGGGCAGGGCCAGGGATAGGCGGGCCTGATGGACATCCTGAGCATTTCCGGGGCGGTGCTGGCCCTGTTCGCGCTGGTCGGTGGCAGCATCCTCAAGGGCGCCGGCGTCAAGGGCCTGATCGGCGGCGCGGCGTTCGTGATCGTGGTGGTCGGCACGATCGCCGCCATCCTTCTGCAGACCCCCCTGTCCACCTTCCGCCGCGCCCTCGGCATCGCCGGCTGGATCTTCAAGCCCCCCGCGGCGGACCCGAATGCCCTGGTCCAGAAGATCGTCGAGTGGAGCAACGTGGCCCGCAAGCAGGGGCTGCTCGGCCTGGAGTCCTCGCTCGAGCAGGAGTCCGACGAGTTCATGAAGAAGGGCCTGCAGGCGCTGGTGGACGGCGGCGAGCCCGAGGCGATCCGCCAGGTCATGGAGGTCGAGCTCGAGACCCGGGAGCACGCCGACACCCAGGCGGCGAAGGTGTTCGAGGGCATGGGCATCTACGCGCCGACGCTCGGAATCATCGGCGCGGTGCTGGGCCTGATGGCGGTGATGCAGAACCTGAGCGATCCGAGCAAGCTCGGCCCCGGCATCGCGGCGGCGTTCACCGCCACGGTCTACGGCATCGGGCTCGCCAACCTCGTCTTCCTGCCCATGGCCAACAAGCTGAAAGCGCTGATCCACCAGCAGACCCAGATGCGGCAGATGTGCATCGAGGGGCTCATCTCGATCGCGCAGGGCGAGAACCCGCGCAACATCGAGGCCAAGCTCCACGGCTACCTGCACCACTGATCGGGGAGCCGCATGGCGCGCCGGAAGAAGCACGAGGAGCATGCCAACCACGAGGCCTGGGCCATTCCCTACGGCGACCTCATCACGCTGCTGCTCGCCTTCTTCGTCGTCATGTACTCGATGTCCTCGGTCAACGAGGGCAAGTACCGGATCCTCTCGGACTCGCTGGTCGCCGCATTCCGCGGCCAGCCCAAGACGACCGCGCCCATACAGATCGGTACGTCCGCCGCCGGCGGCAAGGGCGGGGAGGCGCAGAGCTCCGGCGGGGCCTCCGCTCCCGCGCTCAGGGTCGCGGACCCCCGCCCGGTGCCGGAGGTGGATGGAGCGAGGCCCCCCGACAGCCAGGGGCGGGTCGCGCTCGAGCGCATGGCCAGCCAGGTCCGACTCGCCCTGCAGGGCCTGATCGACGCCGGCGACGTGCGGATCCGCGAGGGCCAGCGGTGGCTCGAGGTCGAGGTCAACACCGACATTCTCTTTGCGAGCGGAAATGCCCGGGTGGCCGATCAGGCGATGCCGGTGGTCGCCCGCCTCGCCTCGATCCTCGCGCCCTTCCCCAACCCGATCCGGGTCGAGGGTCATACGGACAACGTTCCCATTCGCACGGCCGTCTTTCCGTCCAACTGGGAGCTGTCGGCGGCCCGGGCCGCCAACGTGGTCCAGCTCTTCACGGCAAACGGGGTCGAACCCACCCGGATGGAGATCATCGGGCTGGGCGAGCATCGCCCGCTGGCCGACAATGCGACCGCCGAGGGCCGCAACCGCAACCGCAGGGTGGTCGTCGTCGTTCTGGAGGCGCCTGGCGCCGAGGGCGACTATGCCGGCTCGCGCCGGCGCGCGGCCCCGGAGGAGATCGCCGATTCCGGCGAGACGGTCCTCGGGCCCGAGGCCGGACCCGCCGGTGCCCCCGTCCCGGCCGAGGCCCCCGGGGCATGACGGGGTTCCCGCTCCTGGCCCTGGCCGCCGTCGCCGCGGCGGTTCTGCTGGCGCTTGCCGCGCTGGTGGCCCTTCGACGAGCGCAGCGCCGGCTCGCCGTCCTCGAGGACAGCGTCCGACGCCTCCGGGAGGACACCGACGCAGTCGGTGCGGGCGGGCTCGAGGCCCTCGCCCGGCTGGACCGGATGGAGCCGGCCCTCGCCGGCCTCGCCGACCGGCTTGGCACGGTCGAACTGCGGGCCGAAGGGGGCTCCTACGACCGGGCGATCGCCGCCGCGAAGGCCGGCGCCAGCGCGCCCGATCTGGAACGCGGCCACGGCCTCAGCCCCGCCGAAGCCGGCCTGATCGTCGCCGTCCACGGCAGGCGGTAGGGCCGGGCGCCACGCCCGGCCATTGACAGCGGCCCCTCGCGACCCGAAAATACGCGGCTCATTTCCGGAGGGGTACCCAAGCGGCCAACGGGGGCAGACTGTAAATCTGCTGGCTCATGCCTTCGTAGGTTCGAATCCTACCCCCTCCACCAGTTTTTTCGTTCTGCAACAGCGTCATTGGCGACAGTGCTCCCAGTCGTCTCAGGGTCACGGTCGAGCGGGTGTAGTTCAATGGTAGAACCTCAGCCTTCCAAGCTGATGACGTGGGTTCGATTCCCATCACCCGCTCCAGTTGCGGTGCGGGCGCGGAAAGGGTCGTCGAGGCCCACGTAGCTCAGTCGGTAGAGCACGTCCTTGGTAAGGACGAGGTCACCGGTTCAATCCCGGTCGTGGGCTCCAAACTAAGAGGTGGATCGTGTCGAAGGAAAAGTTCGTACGCAGCAAGCCGCACGTGAACGTGGGGACGATTGGTCACGTGGACCATGGTAAGACGACGCTGACGGCGGCGTTGACCAGACGCACGGTGGTGAGTTCCGGGCGTACGACCAGATTGACAAGGCGCCGGAGGAGAAGGCGCGCGGGATCACGATTTCGACTGCGCACGTGGAGTACCAGTCGAAGGAGCGTCATTACGCGCACGTGGACTGTCCTGGGCACGCGGACTACGTGAAGAACATGATCACGGGCGCGGCGCAGATGGACGGTGCGATCCTGGTGGTGTCTGCGGCGGACGGTCCGATGCCGCAGACGCGCGAGCACATCCTGCTGGCGCGTCAGGTGGGCGTGCCGTACATCGTGGTGTACCTGAACAAGTGCGACATGGTGGACGACCCGGAGCTGGTGGAGCTGGTGGAGATGGAGGTGCGCGAGCTGCTCTCCAAGTACGAGTTCCCTGGCGACGACACGCCGATCGTGCGTGGCTCGGCGCTGAAGGCGCTGGAGGGCGACACGAGCGAGATTGGGTCGCCGTCGGTGGTGAAGCTGGTGGCGGAGATGGACCGGTACATTCCGACGCCGATGCGTGTGATCGACAAGCCGTTCCTGATGCCGATCGAGGACGTGTTCTCGATTTC
>JALORP010000064.1 GCA_025458865.1 Steroidobacteraceae bacterium
CTTCGCCTGCGCGGTGAAGTGAGCGGACCGTTGACCGAGACGCTGAGCGTGGGTATCAGCGGCACCTATCGCGATGTCGACGACCTGTTTGAGGTCACCGGCAGCGAGGAGATCGACACGGTCAACGGCAGCGAGGACTACAGTATCCGCGCGCAGATCGAGTTCATTCCCTCGGATGCCGTCAATCTTCGCATCACGGGCGGCGTTTCAGACCGCGACGTCAACGGTCCCGCGACCGAACTCTTGTTTGCGGACGATGCCTTCACCGGGCTGTTTCCTTCCCTTGAGGCGGTCAACGACGGTTTGCGTGCACGCCAGGCGGGCGTCGATCTGGGTCCCGACGCGAATGCCCTGTTCGATACGCTGCTCGGCCTGGGTGCCGTGCCGACGCCGGAGGGCGTCACCGTGACCCCGCCGCATAATTCAATCTGGGACCGCAAGATCCACCTTAACGGCCGCAAGTTCGGCTTCCTCAATGGTGACGACGTCACCGCCGACCTCGCGATCACCTTCGCGAACGGCTGGGTGCTCAACTCGATCACCAGCTTCAACCAGTACGATGCCTTCGACAGCCAGGACATCGACCAGCTGACGATGCCGATCGGCCGCTTCGAGGAGAAGCAGGACGGCGAGGCCTTCAGCCAGGAAGTCCGCCTGTCCTCGCCCGCCGGCGAAGGACCGTTCGACTGGATCCTCGGCGCGTTCTTCCTGAAGGACGAGATGCGCCGCCAAGTCGAGTTCCAGCTCGGGCCGAACGCGCCGATCCTCGGCGTCGGCATCGACGGCGACACCGGCCGGTTCAACGGCGGCCTCGACACCGACAGCTTCTCGGTCTTCGGCCAGGTCAACTGGCGGGCGACCGACAAGCTCGAGGTCGCGATCGGCGCGCGCTGGATCGACGAGGAGAAGGACGGCTTCAAGATCAACAGCAACTACAACGGCGACGGCCCGGCGTCGCCGGTTTTCCAGGGCGGCGGCTTCGCCGCGATCTTCGACCCGGCCGACAGCGGCGAGTCGAGCCTCAGCACCAGCGACACCAGCTACTCGCTGACCCTCAACTACAAGCCGAGCGACTCGCTGCTGCTGTACGGGCTGTACTCGCGCGGCTTCAAGTCGGGCGGCTTCAACGTCGTTTGGGGCCCCGTTGGTCCCGGCGAGCCGGGCTTCAATTTCGGTGATGAGACGGTGGACCTGTTCGAGGCCGGGCTGAAGGGAACGTTCCTCGACGGTCGCGTCCAGGCGAGCGTCTCGGCGTTCCACCAGACGCACGACGACTACCAGACCGCCGCCTTCATTGGCACGATCTTCAATCTGTCGAACGCCGAGGAGGCGCGAACGCAGGGCGTCGAGCTCGACGTCGCCTGGGCCGCGTCGGAGTCGTGGCTGTTCTCCCTGAACGCCGCGCTGACCGACGCGCAGTACGAGAAGTTCACCCGCGGACCGTGCCACGCGCTCGCGACGCCGGACGCGAACGGCTTCTGCGACCAGTCCGGCGAGCAGCTGCCGTTCGTGGCCGAGTGGACGGCCAACGTCAGTGCCGAGTACCGCACCCCGCTGGCCAACGGCACGCTGCGGCTGCGCGCGGACGTCGCGCTGTCCGACGACTACAACCCGGACCTCGTCCTCGCGCCGTTCCTGGAGCAGGACGGCTACTCGCGGGTCAGCCTGCGTGCTGGCTGGGACAACGAGCGGTTCGGCCTGACCGCGTTTGTCAACAACCTGACGGACGAAGAGATCGTGGACTGGG
The DNA here is from genome assembly GCA_025458865.1 of Steroidobacteraceae bacterium. GTDB lineage: Bacteria > Pseudomonadota > Gammaproteobacteria > Steroidobacterales > Steroidobacteraceae > SG8-30. The sequence continues at coordinate 1,748 of JALORP010000064.1, forward strand.
CCGGCTCGGCGAACGTCGTGCCGGGCGCGTCCGGGCAGTTCGTGATCCAGTCCGGCCGGACCTACGGCCTGGCCGCGAGGGTGAACTTCTGAACGGCGCGGGCATGGCCGGGAACCGCGCCGGGCGCCTCGACGCAACGACGCTCGCCGTGATGTCCAACCGACTTGACAGCATCACGCGCGAGATGTCGAACACCGTCGTGCGCACGGCGCGGTCCACCACCATGGCGGCGCGGGACTTCTCGTGCTGCATCGTGAGCGCCGGGCACGAGCTGCTGTCCTGTCCCGAAGGCATGCCCGCGCACGTCTTCGGGATGGGGCCCAGCGCGCGCTCCATGGCGGAGCTCCAGCCCGGCTTCGCGGAAGGCGACGCCTTCCTGCACAACGACCCGTACATCGGCAACTCTCACGCCGCCGACCACCAGATCCTGGTGCCGGTGTTCTTCGAGGGTGAGCACGTGTTCACCGCATGCACCAAGGCCCACCAGGTCGACGTGGGCAACGCGCTGCCGACAACCTACATGCCGATGGCGCGCGACGTCTACGCCGAGGGCGCGCTGATCTTTCCCTGCGTCCGCGTCCAGGCGGGCTACCATGACGTGGCCGACATCATCCGGATGTGCGAGCGCCGCATCCGCGGCTTCGAGATCTGGTACGGCGACTACCTCGCGCAGCTCGGCGCGGCGCGCCTCGCGGAGCGCCGCTTAAAGGAGTTCTGCGCCAAGTTCGGCATCGGCACCGTGCGCCGTTTCGTGCGGGACTGGCTCGATTACTCCGAGGAAGTGACCGCCGAGGCGATCCGCAGCCTGCCGTCGGGGCGTATCGAGGGCCGCACCACCGTGGACCCGTTTCCCGGCATCCCGGACGGTATCCCGCTCAAGGTCACCATCGACGTGGACGCAGCCGAGGGCCGGGTCGTCGTGGACCTGCGCGACAACCCGGACTGCGTGCCGGCCGGGCTGAATCTCACTGAGACGACGGCCACCAACGGCGGTGTGGCGGGCGTCCTATGCGTGCTGAACTCGATGCCGCGCCGCCACAGCGCCATCGTCCCCAACAACAGCGGCAGCTTCCGGCGCATCCAGGTGCTGCTGCGCGGGAACTGCGTCGTCGGCATCCCGCGCCACCCCGCGTCCTGCTCGCTTGCCACCAATACGGTCGCCGACCGCGTGCACGGCATGATCATCCACGCCTTCACCGGCCTCGGGCCGGACGTGGGCCTCGCCGAGCCCTGCTACGGCTCGCCGCCGTACATGGGGGTCGCGTCGGGCTTCGACCGCCGCCGCGGCAAGTTCTACATCCTCCAGATCGCCAGCGGCACCGCCGGCGGTCCCGCCTCCTCGGAGTGCGACGGCTGGCTGATGCTGCTCGTCGCGAACGCGGCGGGCATGGCCTACATCGACTCGACCGAGGTGCAGGAGCAGAAGAACCCGCTGGTCGTCTGGGACAAGGCGATCCGTCCCGACTCCGAGGGTGCGGGGCGGTTCCGCGGCGCGCCGGGCAACGTGTGCATCTACGGCCCGCGCTTCGACCCGATGGAAGTGCACTACTTCCTGGAGGGCGTGGTCAACCTGCCGCAGGGGGCGAGGGGCGGGCAGCCGCCCACGGGCCCCGAGGTCTGGCGCGTGCACGGTGGCGAGTGGCGGCAGGTGCACGACACGATCGGCGCCGCCGTGCTCGCCCCCGGCCAGGCGCTGGTGTCGCTGTCCGCGGGAGGCGGCGGTTTCGGCGAGCCGCTGGAGCGCAGTCCGGCCCTCGTGCTCGAGGACGTCGTCGAGCGCTGGGTATCGGTGGATCGCGCCGCGCAGGTCTACAGGGTCGTGCTGCGTGGCGATCCCTCCCGTCCTGAGACGCTGCAGGTGGACGAGGCCGCGACGGCGGCCCGCCGCGCCGCGGCCCGTCGCGAGGACCCGGGCGCCGGGCCCCGGCACGAGCGTGCGCGTGAGGCGTGGTGGGCGGCGGCTGCGCTCGGCACGGCCTGACCGGCAGCGCCGACGCGGGCCGAGCACCACGGGGAAATCATGACATCCGACGCGGGTAGCTCGCGCTACACGATCGCCGTCGACACGGGAGGCACTTTCACCGACCTCGTCCTGGCGGACGAGCGGTCCATCCTCGGCCTGCACAAGGCGCCGACGACCCCCGGGGAGCTGTTCAGCGGCATCCAGGAGGCGTTGGGGGGCGCGGCGGCGGGCCAGGGGCTCGCGCTCGAGGAACTTCTCGCGCGCACCGCCATCTTCGTCTACTCGACCACGCACTCGACCAACGCCATCCTGCAGGGCAAGGTGGCGCGCACCGCGTTCCTGACGACCCGCGGCCACCCGGACATCCTGCTCTACAAGGAGGGCGGAAAGGAGCAGGTGCACAACTGGGCGATGCCCTTCCCGAAGCCGTACGTGCCCCGCAGCCTGACCTTCGAGGTGACCGAGCGCGTCCTGAGCGACGGCGGCGTGGCGATCCCGCTCGACGAGGACGAGGTCCGGCGCATCGCGCAGCGGCTCGCCGAGCTGAGTGTCGAGGCGGTCGGCGTCTGCCTGCTGTGGTCGGTGGTGAACCCCGAGCACGAGTTGCGCATCGCCAGGATCCTCGACGAGCTGCTGCCCGGCGTCGAGGTGTCGCTGGGTCACAGGGTGAACCGCATCATCCGCGAGTACCGCCGCGCCTCGGCGACCGTGATCGACGCATCGCTGAAGCCGCTCATGCGGCGCCACCTGCAGGACATCGACACGCGGCTTCGCGCCCTAGGCTTCCTCGGGGAGCCCCTGATGGTCACCCACGTCTCCGGCGGCGTGCTGCGCCTCGGGCAGATGATGGAGCGGCCGCTGCAGACGATCGACTCCGGGCCGGCGCTGGCGCCGGTGGCTGGCATCGTCTTTGACCGCGCCGAGCCGCTTACCCCCAACCGCGACCTGCTGGTCGTCGACACCGGCGGCACGTCGTTCGACGCAAGCCTGGTCATCTCCGGTCGCATCGCCTACACGCGCGAGAAGTGGTTCGGGCCGCGCTGGGCCGGGCACATGACCGGCCTGCCGGCTGTGGATACGCGCTCGATCGGCGCAGGCGGGGGGTCGATCGCGTACGTGGATGCCGGCGGCTTGCTGCACGTCGGTCCGGAGAGCGCGGGCGCGCAGCCGGGTCCCGTCGCCTACGGCCGGGGCGGCACGCGGCCGACGGTGACCGACGCGGCGCTCGTTCTGGGGTACATCGACCCCGACGACTTCCTCGGCGGCCGGATGCGTCTCGACCTCGCGGCCGCCCGTGCGGCCGTCGAGGCGCAGATCGCCCGCCCGCTCGGGGTGACCGCGGAAGCGGCCGCCGAATCTGTGCTGGTGGTCGCCTCCGAGGCTATGCGCGGGCTGCTGACGGACCTAACCGTCGCCCAGGGCCGCGACGCGCGCGAGTGCCTGATGGTGGCGGGTGGCGGCGCGGCCGGGCTAAACATTGCGTGTATCGCCCGGGAGGCCGGCGTCCGACAGGTGCTGCTGCCCAAGCTCGCCGCGGGGCTCAGCGCGGTGGGCGGCCTGTACTCGGACATCATGGCGCTCTTCCCGCGCGGCTGTCACACCGTTACGAGCAGCTTCGACTTCGAGGCCGTCGACGCGGCCCTCGCGGAAATCGACCGTGACATCGACGACTTCTTCACCGAGATCCCCGAGGGCCAGACGCTGCAGCGGCTGCGGTCCTTCGCCTGCGAGGCGCGCTACGAGCAGGAGATGTGGGAGATCGACGTCGACATCGGCGACCGCCCGCGCTTCGACGGGGAGGCGGCACTGGCCCGCCTGCACGCGGACTTCGACGCGCGCCACCTCGATCTGTTCGCCACCCAGCAGCCGGGAGCGCCGATCGAGGTCATCACCTGGCGCGGCGAAGCCCGCGTCGTGCGCCCTAAGCCCGCGCTCGCGGCCGGCGGCACCGGCCCGACTGCAGCCGGTGCTGACGGTGCCGTGGCCGTGCCGGCGGCATGGCGCGACGCGGTCTTCGGCGGGGCGGTCCTGCGCACGCCAGTCTACCGTGGCAATGCCCTCCGTCCCGGCCAGCGCATCGACGGCCCGGCCATCATCTCGGAGACCACCACGACGCTGGTGCTGATTCCGGGGTCGAGCGTGCTGGTCCGGCCGTCGCACTACCTGCTGGACGTCGGCGACGTGCCGGCGGCCGACTGATCGGTCCCAAGGGAGATTCAACATGCGGAACTTCGAGCGCAGCCTGCCTTACTGGCCCTACCGTACGTACAACTGGGGACGGTGGCCCGACGATCGCGGCACGCTCAACCTGCTCGGGCCCGCAACGACCCGACGTGCGTTGGAGAGCGTCGACAGCCACGAGACCTTCGCGCTCGGCGCGCCGCTTCGGGCCGACGACGCGGGCCTCGACGCCCAGGCCTTCAGCCTCGACATGCTGCACGCCGGGAAGTACGACTTCGGGCCCACGACCGAACCCGTGCAAGCCGCGAGCGATCGCGTCTGCGTGTCGATCCATGGCATGACCAATTCACACATCGACGCGCTCTGCCATGCGGGGCATCGGGGGCTGTCGTTCAACGGCAGTGAGTTCGAGGCGAACGTCCGCAAGGGCGAGCCAGCGAGGCGCTTCACCATCATGGAGATGCCGTCGCTGGTCACGAGGGCGTGGTTCGTCGACGTGCCTCGGCTGCGCGGACTGGACGCGCTGCGGCCCGGCACTCCCGTCGTTCCGGAGGACCTTGCCTGGCTTGACGGCCGGGTCGAGCCGGGCGACGCGGTCGTCGTCCGCACAGGTCGTTACGCGACTCGGGTCGTCCGTCCGGACGACCCCGAGGCAGGCGATGACCACGGCAACTGGAGTGGCCTGCACGTGGACTGCATGGAGCAGGTCTCGGCCTGGGACCTCTCGACTGTGGCAACCGACAGCTCGGGCGATAACTTCCCGAGCACCACATCCGAGTGCTCCGTGCCGATCCACATCCTTACCGAGGTGTATCTCGGGCTGCCGCTCGTGCACCACCTCGACCTTGAGGAACTGGGACGGCGAATGCGGGACCGTTCGAACAACGCTTTTATGCTCATGATCGCGCCCTTGCGTGTCGTCGGCGGGACGGGGTCGCCGGTGAGCCCGGTCGCCGTGATCTGACCGCGACGCGGGCTGAGTGGCGCTGTTGTCGGGGGCGTAGAATCTCGGGCGTCGTCTGCGTTGCATGCCGCTTGGCCTCCACGATTGGTCCATTGACCATGATCCCGATCCTCGCCGAGATTGGTCGAATCGTCGGACCCGGTCAGGTCCTCACCGGCGATGCGGTCTCGAGCCGTACGCGGCACGCCTGGAGCGCGGAGCCCCTCGAGGCGCTCGCGCTCGTCCGGCCGGCCTCATCCGGGGAGGTGAGCCACGTGCTTCGCCTGTGCCACCAGCACCGGCAGCCGGTGGTGACCCACGGCGGCCGCACCGGTCTTTCGGGCGGGGAGCGCGCGACGGCCGCGGATCTCGTCCTCTCGCTCGAGCGCATGAACCGCATCGAGGAGATCGACCCCGCCGGCCGCACGGTCACCGTGCAGGCCGGCTGCACGCTGCAGGCGCTGCACGAGGCGGTGGACGCGGAGGGGCTGTACTTTCCGCTCGACCTCGGCGCGCGGGGCTCCTGCACCGTGGGCGGCAACATCGCCACCAACGCCGGCGGCGTCACGGTGATCCGCTACGGGATGATGCGCGCGCAGGTACTCGGCCTCGAGGCGGTGCTTGCCGACGGCACGGTCGTCTCGTCGATGAATCGCATGCTCAAGAACAACAGCGGCTACGACCTGAAGCAGCTGTTCATCGGCACCGAGGGCACGCTCGGCGTCGTGACGCGCGCGGTGCTCGCGCTGCGCGAGCGGCCGTCGAGCGTCTGCACGGTGCTGCTGGCCGTGGACGACGCCTCGAAGCTCGCGCCCTTGCTGCGGCACTTCGACCAGCGCCTCGGCGGCCAACTCTCCTCCTTCGAGGCGATGTGGGGCGATTACTACCGGGCGGTGACGGTGCCGGGCGGCCATGCGGCGCCGCTCGAGCGGGATCATGCCTTCTATGTGCTCGTCGAGGCCCAGGGCGCAGACCCGGACGCGGACGCGGCGCGTTTCGAGGCGACCGTGGCTGCCGCCTGGGAAGCGGGCCTGGTCACGGATGCGGTGCTCCCCAAGTCGCGCGCAGAGCGCGACCACCTGTGGGCGATCCGCGAGGACTTCGGCCCCATCCGCCACGACCGGCCAATGTTCACCTACGACGTCAGCCTGCCCATCGGCCTGATGCCGGATTACGTCGAAGAGGTGGAGGCGCGCGTGCGGGCCCGCTGGCCCGGGGGGCGCTTCTACGCATTCGGGCACCTCGGCGACGGCAACCTGCATTTCGTCATCTGCCCGCGCGTGGAGGCCGCCGACCTGCACGAGCAGGTCGACGCCGCGGTGTACGAGCCGCTCGCGCGATTCGGCGGCGCGGTCTCGGCCGAGCACGGGATCGGCACCGAGAAGCGGGCCTGGCTCCACGCATCCCGCAGCCCGGAGGAAATCGAAGTCATGCGCCTTCTCAAGCGCAGCCTCGACCCGCACGGGATCCTCAACCCTGGGAAGGTGATCCCCGGCTGACCAGCGCTGTCCGCGGCGATGCGGCGGAGTTACCATGGGCGGCGCCGCCGGGAGCCCGCGTGCGCGGGCCTGTCAGGAGCGTGGCGCCCGCACGGTCGAGTCCGCAATCTCGCCGCTCGCGTGCCGCCGGCCGGTGCACGAACCGCCCGCCGAGTTCGCAGGTGACCGAACCATGAGAACCCCGATCATCGCCGCATGCATCCTCGCTGCCGGCACCGCGCTGGCCGCGGAGAGCCCGCCCTTTCCGGACGCGGAGCAGCTCGCCGCGGCGCGGCTCGCGGAGATGTCTGCGCGCCTCGCGCCGGTGGACATCGAGGTCGATCTGTCCGGGCTGCCGGGTGACGAGCGCGCGGCGCTGGCGAGCCTCGTGCGCGCCGGGTACGTCGCGGACGGCATCTTCCTGCGCCAGCTCTGGGCGGGCAATCCCGCGCTCCTGATGCAGCTCCTGGCGGACGACAGCCTGGTCGGCCGCGCGCGGCTTGACTACTTCCGGATCAACAAGGGACCGTGGTCGCAGCTCGATGCCGAGGCCCCGTTCCTGCCCGGGGTCGGTCCCAAGCCCGGCGGCTCGAACTACTACCCCGCCGACGCGACACGCGACGAGGTGCAGGCCTGGATCACGTCGCTCGACGAGGGGGCGCGGTCGCAGGCCACCGGCTTCTTCACGACGATCCGGCGCGACGCGGGCGGAAAGCTGATGGCGGTGCCCTACAGCCTGGAGTACCAGGACGAGCTCGCCGAGATGGCGCGTCACCTGCGCGCGGCGGCCGCGGCGACCACGCAGCCGACGCTGAGGGACTACCTCGAGTCGCGCGCCGCGGCGCTCGCCTCGAACGACTACTACGCGAGCGACGTGGCGTGGATGAAGCTCGACGCCTCGATCGAGCCGACCATAGGTCCCTACGAGGTCTACGAGGACGAGTGGTTCAACTACAAGGCGGCCTTCGAGGCTTTCGTCGCCCTGCGCGACGACGTCGAGACGGCGAAGCTCGAGCGCTTCGGCGAGCACCTGCAGTGGCTGGAGGACCGGCTGCCCATCGATCCGGCCTACCGGCGCGCGAAGCTCGGGGCGCTGGCGCCGCTGCGGGTCGTCAACATCGTCTTCGCGGGCGGTGATGGCAACCGCGGCGTGCAGCTCGCGGCCTTCAACCTGCCGAACGACGAGCGCATCGTGAACGAGATGGGCTCGAAGCGCGTGATGCTGAAGAACTTCCAGCGGGCCAAGTTCGAGAACGTGCTGCTGCCGATCTCCCGCATTGCGCTCGCGCCCGAAGACCGGCGGCACGTGGACTTCGATGCCTTCTTCACGCACATCCTCATGCACGAGGTGATGCACGGCCTCGGCCCGAACAACGTCGGCAGGGGCGGGACGGGAGAGAGCGTCCGGCAGGCGCTGAAGGAGCTGTTCAGCGTGATGGAGGAGGCCAAGGCCGACGTGTCGGGCCTGTGGGCCCTGCAGCAACTGATGGACAAGGGTGTCCTCGACGCCACGCAGGCGAGGAGCATGTACACGACCTTCCTCGCCTCTGCCTTCCGCACGCTGCGCTTCGGGACGGGCTCCGCCCATGCGCGCGGCATGGCCCTGCAGGTCAACTACTACCTCGACGCGGGCGCGTTCCGCGTCGGCCAGGACGGCGGCTTCTCGGTGGACCTGGCGAAGGCCCGCAAGGCCACCGAGTCACTGACCCGGGAGCTGATGACCCTGCAGGCCACCGGCGATTACGAAGGCACTCAGGCGTTGTTCGCGCGCATGATCGTCATCAGGCCCGAGGTGCAGGCCGTCCTCGACCGGCTGGACGGCGTGCCGGTCGATATCCGGCCGAGGTTCGTCACCGCTGCCCGGCTCCTCGAGGAGCACCCATGAATCCGCCGCGCAGCCCGCGGCGAAGGATTCCGCGACAACCAACAGGGAGAAGGCCCATGGCCGCCAGGAAGAAACCCGCGCTGCCGGACGTCACCCAGGCGCAGGCCGAGGAGGCCGTGCGCACGCTGCTGCGCTGGGCTGGCGAGGATCCCCGCCGAGAGGGCCTGATCGACACGCCGCGGCGCGTGGCGGAGGGCTACCTCGACTGGTTCTCGGGCTACAAGGTGGATCCGGCGGAGTACCTGCGGCGCACCTTCGAGGAAGTCGCCGGCTACGACGAGATGGTCGTGCTGCGCGACATCGAGTTCGAGTCGCACTGCGAGCACCACATGGCCCCCATCATCGGCCGCGCCCACGTCGGCTACCTGCCGACCAACAAGGTGGTCGGCATCAGCAAGCTCGCGCGGGTTGTGGACGGCTTCGCCCGCCGCTTCCAGGTGCAGGAAAAGATGACCGCCGAGATCGCCGAGTGCATCAACACCGTGCTGCGCCCGCGCGGCGTAGGCGTCGTCATCGACGCCTCGCACGAGTGCATGACCACCCGCGGCGTCCACAAGCGCGGCGTGTCCATGGTCACCAGCAAGATGCTGGGCGCGTTCCGCACCGACATGCGGACCCGTGCGGAATTCCTGCACTTCATCGGCATCCAGGGCGCCCACTGACGGCCGCAGGGCCGGGCGCCGCGCCGGCGCATGACATCCGCCATCCAGGCCGAGCTCGTCAACGGCCCCTTCGGGGACCCGGCGCTCGTCCTCGACCTTGCCTTCGAGCGTCGCGCGCTGCTCTTCGACATCGGCGACGTCGCGGCGCTCGGGACTCGCAAGCTGTTGCGCGTCTCCGATGTGTTCGTGAGCCACGCGCACATGGACCACTTCGCCGGTTTCGACCGCATGCTCAGGGTCCGGCTCGGCCGTGACGCCAGCGTCGCGCTCTGGGGTCCGCCAGGGTTCACGGACCGGGTCGAGGCCAAGCTCGGCGCCTATACCTGGAACGTGATCGGCGGCTACGCCACTGAATTCGTCGTGACCGTGCACGAGGTCGGCCTCGGCTGGAGCCTCAGGACGGCCAGGTTCGGCAGCCGCAGCGCGTTCGCCCGCGAGCCGCTCGGCGAGCGCAGCCTGCCCGCCGGCGAGCTGTGCCGCACGCCCGGATACACGGTTCGCGCCGCGTTCCTCGATCATCGAACGCCCTGCCTGGCCTTCTGCCTCGTGGAGGCTGACCACATCAACATCTGGAAGCCGAGGCTCGAGGCGCTCGGGCTGCCGACCGGGCCCTGGCTGACGGAGCTGCGGCGCGCGATCCGCGAAGGCGCGCCAGCCGAAACGCCGATCAAGGCGCGCTGGCGCGACCGCGACGGCGCGCGCGAGCGCGAGTTCACCGTCGCAGAGCTGGTTCGCGACGTCGTGGAGCTCACGCCCGGGCAGCGCATCGCCTATGCGACCGATGCCACGATGACGGAGGAGAACGCGGCGCGCATCGTGGCGCTGGCCCGCGACGCGGACCTGCTTTTCATCGAGGCCGCGTTCCTGGAGGCCGATCGGGACCATGCGCTGCGCAAGGCCCACATGACTGCAGCGTTCGCGGGCCGCGTAGCGGCGACTTCGGGCGCCCGGCGCGCCGTCCCCTTCCACTTCTCGACGCGTTACCTCGGCGGGGGCCACCGTCTGGCCGCCGAGTTCGAGGCGGCCCGCGCGGCGGCCATGGGTTGGCAACCGCCATCGGGAGCACTATCGTCGGTGCCCATCCGCGACGACAACAGGACGGACGCGTGAGCACGGACCCCGGGGCGCCACGGAACAAGCTGCTGGACCAGGTCGAGGGCGCCGAGAAGGCATTCCTCGAGGGCCGGCGCAACCGAGCGGCCGACCTCGAGAGCACCGTTCGCATCTTCCTCGAGTTCCTGCGCGCCTTCGAGAGCTTCGAGTTCGAGGCGCCGGTCGTCACGGTCTTCGGCTCGGCGCGCTTCCCGGAAGACCATCCGCACTACAGGCTCGCCCGCGAGCTCGGCGGCGCGCTTGCCCGCGCCGGCTTCGTGGTCATGACCGGCGGCGGCCCCGGCATCATGGAGGCCGCGAACCGCGGCGCCCGCGAGGCGGGCGGCCTGTCGGTGGGCTGCAACATCCGGCTGCCGCGCGAGCAGAAGCCGAACCCCTACCTCGACCGCTTCATCGAGCTCGAGCACTTCTTCGTGCGCAAGGTGATGCTGGTCAAGCACTCCTGCGCGTTCATCGTCATGCCCGGCGGCTTCGGTACGCTCGACGAGGCCTTCGAGGTGATCACGCTGGTCCAGACGGGCAAGCTCGAGCGCTTCCCGGTGATCTCGATGGGCGGGCAGTTCTGGGCGGATCTGAGGGCCTTCGCGGTGAACACGATGTTCCGCGAGGGCACCATCAGCGCCTCGGACGCCGACTTCATCCACGACGCGGCCACGCCCGAGGACGCGATCCGCATCATCCGCGCGCGCTAGGGGCGGCTACACGCCGGCGAACTGCAGCTCGGCGAGGCGGGCGTAGAGCGGGTTGCGGGCGACGAGCTCGGCGTGCGAGCCGACGTCCACGATGCGCCCGTGGTCCACGACGACGATGCGGTCGGCCTTCTGAACCGTCGCGAGGCGGTGGGCGATGATGATCGTCGTGCGGCCCTCCATGAGGCCCTCGAGCGCCTGCTGCACCAGCCGCTCGCTCTCGGCGTCGAGGGCGCTGGTCGCCTCGTCGAGCAGCAGGATCGGCGGGTCCTTCAGGATCGCGCGGGCGATGGCGATGCGCTGGCGCTGGCCGCCCGAAAGTCGCGCGCCGCGCTCACCGTGGAAGGTGTCGTAGCCCTCGGGCAAGGCGCGGATGAACCCATCCGCC
>JALORP010000065.1 GCA_025458865.1 Steroidobacteraceae bacterium
CCAGCACCGGGTCCTCATGGACGGGGAGTTTCCCCACGAGCTGAAGCCGGTGTTCCGGGCCTACGAGGTTCAGGGCAACCCCTGGGGCCTGCCGTCGGATACGCGCGGCGACTGGGCTGCCGGGCTCGACGTGCCGGTGGTGTCCGATGCTGCGGGCCTGGCGGGCGCCGACTACCTGTTCTACGTCGGCTCGGCACAGTCGTTCGACCCGCGCGCGCAGAAGGTGGCGCGGGCGTTCGTCTCGATCCTCCGCGCCGCCGGCGTCCGTTTCGCGATCCTGGGCGCGCGAGAACCGAGCACGGGCGAGTCGGTGCGCCGACTCGGCAACGAGATGCTCTTCGCCGAGCTTGCCGACAAGCTGGTCGCGACCTTCGCCGAGTTCGGCGTCCGCCGCGTCGTCACCTGCGATCCCCACGCCTACAACGCGCTCCGGAACGAGTACGCGGAGCGTGGCGCCGACTGGGACGTGGTGCACCACACGCAGCTGATCGCGCAGCTGCTCGCGGAGGGTCGCGTGACGCTGCGGCCCGGCGCCGCGCGCGTGGCCTTCCACGATCCCTGCTACCTGGGCCGCCACAACGGCGAGTACGACGCCCCTCGGGCCGTGCTCACACGGGTCACGCGCGAGCCGCTGGTCGAGTTCCCGCTGAATGGCCGCAAGTCCATGTGCTGTGGCGCAGGCGGTGGCCGCATGTGGATGGAGGAGACCCTCGGCACGCGCGTCAACCGCCTGCGCTGCGAGCAGGCGCGGGAGGTTGCGCCGGACGTGGTCGCGACCGCGTGCCCCTACTGCAGCCTGATGCTCGATGACGGCTTCAAGTCGCTCGGCGTCGAGGACGGCATCGCGGTCCGCGATGTCGCCGAGCTGGTGGCCGAGTCGCTCGCCGACCGCTGAGCCTGCCGCGCTCGGCGTGGACGCGTTATCCTTGGCGCCTGTCGTCGCCCTGTCCCGGGCGTCACCGCACAAGACGAGCGTGAGAGAAGCGCAGCCCATCTGGAGACCCTCCGCCCTGAGGGTGGCGGACGCCAACCTGACGCGTTTCCGGGGCTGGCTCGCCGGGCGCGGCCAGGCCTTCGCGGACTGGGATTCGCTGTGGCGCTGGTCGGTCACGGACCCGGCCACATTCTGGGCGGCCTGGTTCGAATACACGGGCGTGATCGCCGACCGTGCCGCGGGACCGGTGCTCGTGGACGGCGACCGGATGCCCGGCGCGCGCTGGTTCCCGGGCACGCGCCTCAATTTCGCGGAGAACCTGCTGCGTCATTCCAGCGCCGAGGCGGCGCTCCTGTTCGTCAACGAGCGCGGGACGCGGCGTGAGCTGTCGTGGGACCACCTGCGTGCCGAGGTCGCCCGTCTCGCCGACGGCCTGCGCGAGGCCGGCGTCGGGCCCGGGGACCGCGTGGCGGGCTTCCTGCCCAACCTGCCGGAAACGATTGCTGCGATGCTGGCCACCGCCAGCGCCGGCGCAACCTGGACCTCGTGCTCCCCGGACTTCGGCGTGCCCGGCGTGCTGGACCGTTTCGGCCAGGTGAAGCCGAAAGTGCTCTTCACGGCCGATGGATACTTCTACGGCGGCAAGACACTCGATTCGCTCGCCTCCGTGGCCGAGCTGCAGGAGGCGCTGCCTTCCGTAGAGCGCGTGGTGGTCGTGCCCTATGTGGACCACCGGCCGGACCTGTCGCGGCTTCCGCGGGCCACGCACTATGCCGACTTCGGGCGTGCCGGGGCCGCCGAGGCCTTCGAGCGCCTGCCCTTCGATCATCCGCTCTACATCCTGTACTCCTCGGGGACGACGGGCACGCCCAAATGCATCGTGCACGGCGCGGGCGGCACCCTGCTGCAGCACCTGAAGGAACACCAGCTGCACACCGACGTGAAGCCGGGCGACCGGCTGTTCTATTTCACGACCTGCGGCTGGATGATGTGGAACTGGCTCGCGAGCGGGCTCGCCAGCGGCGCGACCCTCGTTCTCTACGAGGGCTCGCCCTTCCACCCGGGCCCGGAGGTGCTGTGGGAGATGGCCGCAGCCGAGGGCGTCACGATCTTCGGCACGAGCCCCAGGTACCTGTCGGCGCTGGAGAAGAGCGGCTACCGGCCGCGTGAGCGCGTGAGCCTTGCGCGCCTGCGCACGCTGCTCTCGACCGGCTCGCCGCTCGCACCCGAGCAGTACGACTTCGTGCGCGACGCCATCGGCCCGGACGTGCAGCTGTGCTCGATCTCCGGCGGCACGGACATCGTCTCCTGCTTCGCGCTCGGCAACCCGCTGCTGCCCGTCTACCGCGGCGAGCTGCAGTGCCGCGGCCTCGGCATGGCAGTCGAGGTGTGGAACGACGAGGGCCGGCCGGTGACCGGCGAACGCGGCGAACTCGTCTGCACCGCGCCTTTCCCGAGCATGCCCGTCGGCTTCTGGCATGACCCGGACGGCGCGCGCTACCGGGCCGCCTATTTCGAGCGCTTTCCGGGCGTCTGGCACCACGGCGACTATGCGCTGCTGACGGAACGCGGTGGCCTCGTCATCCTCGGCCGTTCCGACGCGGTGCTCAACCCGGGCGGCGTGCGCATCGGAACAGCGGAGATCTACCGGCCCGTCGAGCAGCTCGACGAGGTGCTCGAAAGCCTCGTCATCGGCCAGGACTGGGACAACGACGTCCGCGTGGTGCTGTTCGTGCGCCTCCGCGAGGGCGCGGCGCTCGACGAGGCCCTGCGCGAGCGGATCCGCGCGGCGATCCGCCGCAACGCGACGCCGCGCCACGTGCCGGCGAGGATCGTCGCGGTCCCCGAGATCCCGCGAACCCGCAGCGGCAAGATCGTCGAGCTCGCCGTGCGCGAGGTCGTACACGGCCGCCCGGTGAAGAACACCGAGGCCCTCGCCAACCCCGAGGCGCTCGTGCACTTCCGCAACCTGCCGGAGCTCGCGAGCTGAGCCCGTCCAGCGCGAAGTCCGGTCTCGCGGCCGATTACGCACGTGCGCTGTCGCGCCACGGCTACGCGCCCGATCCGGCGCAGGTGGTCGCGATCGAGCGCCTCGATGCCCTGCGCCGGGCGCTGGAACGCGCGGCACGCGAGGAGCACAGCCTCGGCAGCCGGCTGCGGGCGCGCCTCGGCAGCCGGCCCCGGAAGTCCGCGCGCGGCATCTACCTGTGGGGCGGTGTCGGCCGCGGCAAGACCTTCCTGATGGACCTCTTCCACGCGAGCCTCGCCGTGCCCTCACGGCGCACCCACTTCCACCGCTTCATGCACGAGGTGCACGCGCGACTGCGGGATCTTCGCGACTTCCAGGACCCGCTGCAGCGCGTCGCCCGCGACGTGGCAGCGGACTGCCGCGTGCTGTGCTTCGACGAGCTCTTCGTCACGGACGTGGCGGACGCCATGATCCTGGCCGGTCTGTTCGGCGCGCTGGTGGACGCCGGGGTGACGCTGGTGTTCACCTCCAATGCAGCGCCGCGCGACCTTTACCAGGACGGTCTCCAGCGCCAGCGCTTCATGCCCGCCATCGAGCTGATCGAGCGGCAGACGGAAGTGATCAACGTGGATGCGGGCACGGACTACCGCCTGCGACAGCTCGAGCGGGCGCCGCTGTACATCAGCACGAGGACCCACGACGCCGACCGGCTGCTGGCGCAGCGTTTCGAGGCCATCGCCGGCGTCCCCGGCACCGCCGGCGGCACGCTCGAGGTCGAGGGTCGCGAGATCCCGGTACGGCAGCGCCACACGGGCGTCGTCTGGTTCGACTTCGGGGCGCTATGCGCCGGCCCGCGCTCGCAGGCCGACTACATCGAGATCGCGCGCAGCTTCCACACCGTCGTGGTCTCCGGCGTGCCGCGCTTCGACGCCTCGCGCGACGACGAGGCGCGCCGCTTCATCTCGCTGGTGGACGAGTTCTACGACCGCGGCGTGAAGCTCGTGGCGTCGGCCGAGGGTCCGCCCACCACTCTGTACCAGGGCGAACGCCTCGCCTTCGAGTTCCAGCGCACGGCGAGCCGGCTCGCGGAGATGCAGACCCACGCCTACCTGCAGCGGCCGCACCGGCCGTAGCCGTATGCAGGTCCGCCGCAAGGGCGGCGGCGCCGAGGCAGACCGCCCCTGGCGGGACTCCCTCATGCAGCCGGCGTCAGAAGAAAGTCCAGGTGACTCCGACCGAGATCATGTCGACGTCGGAGTCCCCGAGTTCGAAGCGCTCGTACTCGGCGCGCAGGCCGAGGCTGCCGAGTCGGAACTGCGCCCCGACCCCATAGGTGAGATCGGTGCCGTCATCGTCGAAATCGCCGAAACTGACCGAAGACACGTCTGCGCTCCAGTCCACCACGCCAACGCGGCCGAACAGGTCCACGGGGCCGATCGGCAGGAACACCAGGGCCGAGAGCGACAGCCCGTCTGCCTCAGCCTCGATGCGTTCATCGAGCACCGTGTCGTCCGCCGAGCCGAAATCCACGTAGTTGCCTTCGACCGCGAGCCAGTCGAGGAACCGCCAGCCGGCGATCACCTTGTAGCCGGTCGCGTCCGCGTCGAAGTCGACTTCGTCATCCTCGATGCCCGACGCGCCGACGCCGGCGCCGAGGTAGATGCCGTTGTCGGCTGCAATCGCGGGCGAAGCCGCGAGCGCCAGGGCCACCAGCAGGCCGGCGGGAACAGACTTGCGCATGCCTTAATCCTCCTTGAAAGGAACGCCAGTCTAGCCTGCGGCCGTGCCAACCGCGCGGGTGGCGAGTCGCTCGCCGCCGACAGCTGCGGGATGACGGACAGTCGAGAGTCGACTTCCGGCGACCCGGGTACAAGACCCGCGGAACGCGCTCAGATCACGCCGCGGCGCTCCTGGTCGAGTTCGATCGACTCGAACAGGGCCTTGAAGTTGCCCTCGCCGAAGCCCTCGTTGCCCTTGCGCTGGATGATCTCGAAGAAGATCGGCCCGATCACGTTCTGCGTGAAGATCTGCATCAGGATGCCGTCTGCCGCCGAGCCGTCGATCAGGATGCGGCGCTTCTGCATCTCGGGCACCGACTCGCGATGGCCGGCCACCCGCGCGGCGATGCCGTCGTAGTAGGTGTCGGGCGTGTCCTGGAACAGGACTCCGTTGGCGCGCAGCGCGTCCACGGTCGAGTAGATGTCGTCGGTCGCAAGCGCGATGTGCTGGATGCCCTCGCCCCGGTACTCGCGCAGGTACTCCTCGATCTGGCTCTTGTCGTCCTGCGACTCATTGATGGGGATGCGGATCTTGCCGCAGGGACTCGTCATCGCCCGGCTGAACAGGCCCGTCTTCCTGCCCTCGATGTCGAAGTAGCGGATCTCGCGGAAGCTGAACAGGCGCTCGTAGAAGCCCGCCCACAGGGCCATGTTCCCGCGGTGCACGTTGTGCGTGAGGTGGTCGATCAGGGTCAGGCCGGCCGGCTGGACGCCGGCCGGCCGCTCGACCGGGACGAAGTCCACGTCGTAGATCGTGTGCTCGCCGTAACGGTCCACGAGGTAAATCAGGCTGCCACCGATCCCGCGGATGCTGGGGATGTTGAGTTCCATCGGCCCGGCCGTGTCCGGACCCGGCTCCGCGCCGAGGTCTATCGCGCGCCGCCACGCGGCAGCCGCGTCGCGGACGCGAAAGGCCATCGCGCAGGCGGAGGGTCCGTGCGCGGCGGCGAACTGCTGACCGAAGCTTCCCGGCTCGGCGTTGATGATGAAATTGACGTCGCCCTGGCGGTGCAGGGTGACGTTCTTGCGGCGGTGGCGCGCAACCACGGGGAAGCCCAGCCTCTCGAAGAGGGAGCGCAGCAACTCGGGGTCGGCCGCCGTGTACTCGACGAACTCGAAGCCGTCGGTGCCCATCGGGTTCTCGTGGGTTGCCGCCATGCTCGCTCCTCAATTGAAATAATCGTTACAATTGCAACCATTATAGCCGTCGCCGCGCCTCACGCGGCAAGGATCCGCCGATGCCGCCAGGCCGCAAGCCCGCTCCCGAGCTGCAGCTCGAGCGATTCCTGCCCTACCGCTTGTCGGTGCTCGCCAATACGGTCTCGGCTGCCATCGCCTCGGTGTACGCCGAGAGGCACGACCTCAGCATCCCCGAGTGGCGCGTGATAGCGGTGCTTGCGCAGGACCCCGGGCTCACCGCGGCGGAAGTCGCCGCGCGCACCGCCATGGACAAGGTGGCCGTCAGCCGCGCCGTCACGCGCCTCGAGGCGGACGGACGCGTGCGCCGAAGCGCGATGCGCGGCGACCGGCGCCGGCAGCAGCTGGCGCTGACCCGCGAGGGCCGCGATGTATACAGGAAGGTCGTGCCGTGGGCGCTCGAGTACGAGCGCCGGCTGGTCGAGGCACTCGACCCGGCCGAGCTGCGCGCACTCGACGACGCGCTTTACCGCCTTACGGAGCGCGCGCGTGCTGAACATATAATCCAGGAACGAAGCGGATAGGCCACAGGCCGCCGAGGAGCCCCATGCAAGGCAAGATTCCCGCCGCACGCATCGCGCTGATCGAGCGCATCGCCGAGCGTGCCCGGCGCCTCCACGCTGGCCGCCTGCCCGTCCCAGCGGGGCACCTCGTGCGCGCGTACTACCACGGCGTAGCCGAGGAGGACCTCGCGGTCCACGACCGCGACGCGCTCGCCCACGCCGCGCTCGCGCACCTCGCCCTTGCCTGGGCCCGCCGACCTGGCGAGGCGCTGGTGCGGGTGTTCAACCCGGTCCGGGAGACCGACGGCTTCGACAGCAGCCAAACCATGGTGCTCGTCGCGACCGACGACATGCCGTTCCTGGTCGACTCCCTCGGCATCGTGCTCGCCCAGTCCGGGCTCAACGTGCATTTCCTCGTGCACCCCGTACTGTCGGTGTCGCGCGACCGCCGCGGCCGCCTGACCGCGCTGCACGCGGACGCTGCACCCACGGGAGCGCTCTCCGAATCCTGGCAGCTGATCGAAATCGATCGCGAGGGCGAGCCCGCACGCCTCGAGGCGCTGCGACGCCGCATCCTGGAGACGCTCGACGATGTGCGCTGCACCACCGCGGACTGGGGCGCGATGCGTCGGCGCGCCCGGGAGATCGCCGCCGAACTGCAGGTCGCCCCACCCCCCGTCCCGGCCGCCGAGGCCGAAGAGGCGCGGGCCCTGCTGGAGTGGATGGAGGACAACCACTTCACCTTCCTCGGCTACCGCGAGTACCGCCTGCGGCGCGGCCGCAGCTACGACCTGCTGGAGCCGCTGCCGGATACCGGGCTTGGCGTGCTGCGTGCGGGCCGGCGCCGCGCCGCCGGCGCGCCGACGCGCATGTCCGGCGAGATCCGCAAGTTCGCCCGGTCGGACGACCTGCTGATCATCACCAAGGCGAACTCGATGTCCACGGTGCACCGGGCCACCCACCTGGACTACGTGGGCCTCAAGACCTTCGACGCGCGCGGCCGCATCACCGGCGAGCGGCGCTTCATCGGCCTGTGGACCTCCACGACCTACAGCGCGAGCCCGCGCGATATCCCCGTGCTGCGCCACAAGGTTCAGAGGGTGGTGTCGCTGTTCGGTCTCGCGCCGTCGAGCCACGACGGCAAGGCGGTCATGCACGCGCTGGAGACCTATCCGCGGGACGAGCTGTTCCAGGCGAGCGTCCCCGACCTGGTCCGCATCGTGCGAGGCATCGTCAACCTCTACGAGCGCTACGAGGTCCGGCTGTTCCTGAGGCGGGACGCGTTCAGGCGCTTCTACACGCTGCTGCTGTACATTCCCCGCGACCGCTACAACACGCAGGTCCGTCAACGCATCGAGCGCCTCGCGATGGAGGCCCTCGGAGGCCTGGCGATCGAGTCCCAGGTGCAGCTGTCGCAGTCGGTGCTCGTCAGGCTGCAGCTGATGGTTCGCACAGACCCGGAGTCGCCCCGGCGGATCGATCCCGCGGCGCTGGAGCAGAGCATCGAGGCGGCCGTCCGGACCTGGCCGGATGGACTCCGCCAGGCGCTCGAAGAGGCGCTGCCGGATGACGTCGCGGCATTGCGCTTCCGCCGCTGGGGCGCGGCCTTTCCCGCCGCCTACCACGAGGACGTAGCGCCCCGGCAGTCCGTCGCGGACGTGGAGCGCCTGGAGGCCGCCGCCGCAGCACCGGGCCGGCTCGTGACGGGCCTCGATCGGCTGGCCGGGCGGCCCGCGCACACGGTTCAATTCAAGATCTACCGCCGCGACCGACCCATCCCGATCTCGGACGTGCTGCCGACGATCGAGAACCTGGGCCTGCGGCTCATCAGTGAACGGCCCTACGAGCTGAGCCTCGACGGCGGTCCCTGGTGGATCCAGGACTTCGAGCTCGAGCATCCGCGCGGCGTGTCCATCGACCTCCCCACGGACGGGCCTCGCCTGCTGGCCACCTTCGATGCGGTGTGGCACGGCCATGCCGACAACGACGGGCTCAACCGGCTCGTCCTCGCCGCCGATCTCGGCTGGCGCGAGGTGGCGGTACTCAGGACATACGCACGCTGGTTCGTGCAGCTTGGCCTGCCGCTGTCGCAGGCCTACATGGAAGAGGCGCTCGCCAGCAACGCGGACGCCGCCGGCCATCTGGCCCGGCTGTTCCTCGCGAGATTCGACCCCGACCTGAAGCCGGTGGCGCGGGCGCGAGCCGAGGCGCGGCACCGCGAGGCGATCGACGCGCTGCTTGCCGGCATCAGCCGCGTGGACGACGACCGCATCGTGCGCGCCTTCCTGTCGGCGATCCTGGCCACGCTGCGCACGAACTTCTTCCGCACGGACGCGACGGGTGCGCCGCGGCCCTATCTGTCGCTCAAGCTCGAGCCGCGCGCGGTCCCGGAGGCGCCCCTGCCCCGGCCGATGTTCGAGATCTTCGTGCACTCGCCGCGCTTCGAGGGCGTGCACCTGCGCATGGGCAAGGTCGCCCGCGGCGGCCTGCGGTGGTCGGACCGCCGCGAGGATTTCCGCACGGAGATCCTCGGCCTGATGAAGGCGCAGAACGTCAAGAACACGGTGATCGTGCCCGTCGGCTCCAAGGGCGGCTTCGTGCCCCGCAGGCTTCCGCCAGGTCGCGACGAGGCGCTCGTCGAGGGCACGGAGTGCTACCGGCTGTTCATCCGCTCGCTGCTCGACGTGACGGACAACCTGGTCGAGGGCAAGGCAGTGCCGCCGCCGCGCGTGGTGCGCCGCGACCCGGACGACCCCTACCTCGTCGTGGCCGCGGACAAGGGCACGGCGAGCTTCTCGGACGTCGCCAACGCGATCTCTGCCGAATACGGGTTCTGGCTCGGTGACGCCTTTGCCTCCGGCGGTTCGGCGGGCTACGACCACAAGAAGATGGGAATCACGGCGCGCGGGGCCTGGGAGTGCGTCAAGCGCCACTTCCGCGAGCTGGGCGTGGACACGCAGTCGCATGACTTCACGGTCGCGGGCATCGGCGACATGTCCGGCGACGTCTTCGGAAACGGGATGCTGCTATCACCGCACATCAGGCTCGTCGCGGCGTTCAACCACCAGCACGTATTCCTGGACCCGGAGCCGGACGCGGCCCGCAGCTTCGCCGAGCGCCAGCGCCTGTTCGCGCTGCCACGCTCGACCTGGGAGGACTACGACCGGCGCGTCATTTCCCGTGGCGGCGGCGTCTATCCGCGCAACGCCAAGTCCGTGCCGCTGTCGCCGGAGGCCAGGCGGCTGCTGTCCATCGACGCCGCCGATCCGACGCCCCGCGAGGTGGTGCGCGCCATCCTCCGCCTGCCCGTGGACCTGCTGTGGAACGGCGGCATCGGCACCTATGTCAAGTCGAGCGGCGAGTCGCACGCGGAGGTGGGCGACCGCGCCAACGACGCCGTGCGGGTAGACGGGCGCGAGCTGCGGTGCCGCGTCGTCGGCGAGGGCGGCAACCTGGGGATGTCGCAGCGCGGCCGCGTCGAGTACGCGCTCAACGGCGGCCGGCTCAACACCGATTTCATCGACAACTCCGGTGGCGTCAACTGCTCGGACGTCGAGGTCAACATCAAGATCCTGCTGAGCGGCGCGGTGCAATCCGGTCGGCTGCATCGGAAGGCCCGCGACCGGCTGCTGGCGCGGATGACCGGCGAAGTCGCCGGCCTCGTCCTGCGCGGCAACTACATGCAGGGGCAGGCGCTGTCGGTGGCGGAATCGACGGCGCCGGAGATGCTGCTGGAGCATGCCCACGTGATCCGCGCCCTCGAGCGCAGCGCCGGCCTCGACCGCACGATCGAGTCGCTGCCGGCGGACGAGGAGATCGCCGAGCGACGGCGCCTCGGCAAGGGCCTGACCCGGCCCGAACTGGCGATGATCCTCTCCTACTCGAAGCTCTGGCTGTACGACCAGCTGATTCACTCGAACGTGCCGGAAGATCCCTACCTCGGTCGCGAGCTGCTGCGCTACTTCCCGGTCCCGCTGCAGCGACGTTTCGCCGGCGACGTCACGGATCACCCGCTGCGGCGCGAGATCATCGTCACCGCCACGACCAACAGCCTCGTCAACCGCATGGGCCCCGTCTTCGCGATCCGGTGCCTGGAAGACACCGGGGCGGACATCGGCGCCATCGCCCGCGCCTACACCATCGCGCGCGAGGCCACCGGGATGCGCGAGCTCTGGGCCGACATCGAGCGGCTCGACAACCACGCACCGGCGGCCGTGCAGTACGAGATGCTGCACGTCAGCAGCCGCCTGCTGCGCTACCTCACCTACTGGGCGCTCGCGAACCTGCGCGACCTCGACATCGAACGGTCTGTCTCGGCGCTGCAGCCGGGCCTGCGCGAGCTGCAGCAGGAGCTTCCGACGCTGCTCGTGGGGCTGGAGGCCGAGCAGTTCCAGCGCGCGCTCGAGCGCCTGGAATCCCACGGCCTGCCCGCGAAGCTGGCGCGGCGCGTCGCGGGGATGGCCGCCACGCATTCGGCGGTGGACATCGTCGAGGTGGCGCGCGGCTGCTCGCTGCCCGTCGCCGCGACCGCGCGGGCCTACTTCGAGCTCGGCGCGCGGACCGGGATCGACTGGATCCGCAGCAGCCTCGACCGGCTGCCGGTGGACGGCCACTGGCAGGCCGTCGGCCGCGCCACGCTGCGGGAGGAGGCCTACGCGCTGCAGCGGCGCCTGTGCGCCGCGGCGCTCGCGAAGGCGCGTTGCGGGGACCTCGGGCCCGCGCTCGAGCGCTGGCTCGCGGGACGCGGGCGCGAGCTGGAGTCGCTGCGCCGAACCGTGGAGGAGATGCGCGGCCTCGGACAGCCGGACTTCGCGACGCTGTCGGTTGCGCTCCAGGCGGTGCGCCGGCTTGCCGAGAGCTGAGACGCCACGCGTCGCGCTCGTCGTCACCACCTTCGAGCGCCCCGACGCGCTCGCGCGGGTCCTCGACTCGGCGCACGCACAGTCGCGGCCGCCCGAGCGGCTGGTGGTCGCCGACGACGGATCGGGCGAGACGACCCGCCGCATCGTCGAGGCCTTCGCGCGCCGCGCAGGCTTCCCGGTGGTGCACGCCTGGCAGCCGCACGAAGGCTGGCGCGTTTGCCGCGCCAGGAACGCGGCCGTCGCCCGGTGCCGTGAGGATTACGTCATCACCGTGGACGGCGACATGCTGCTCGACCGCGACTTCGTGGCCGACCATGTGCGCCACGCCCGGCGCGGGTGCTGGGTGCAGGGCTGCCGCCTGCCGCTCTCGCCCCAGGCCACCGCCAGGCTCATCGGCACGACAGAGCCCGCGGCGCTTGCGCGGCGCACCGACACGGACGGGCGGCACCGGCTCCAGGCGCTGCGCGTCCCCTGGCTCGCACGCCGGCTGGGCGGGCTTGCGAACGGCTGGCTCGCCGTGAAGGGCTGCAACCAGGCGTTCTGGCGGGACGACCTCCTGCGCGTCAACGGCTGGGACGAGTCGCTGCGCGGCTGGGGCCCCGAGGACAAGGAACTCGCCGCAAGGCTCCAGAATGCCGGCGTCGCCCGCCGGAGCCTCGCCTTCGGCGCGCTGGCCTGGCACCTGCACCACCCGCCGGCCGACCGGTCGCACGCCAAAGCCGGCCAGGCGCTGCTCGCGCGCACGCGCCGGACGCGACGGACGCGCTGCGAACGGGGCCTCGATGCGCACCTTGCGGAGTCACCGCCCGGCGAGGGCGTGGTATAACGCCGACCGCCCCAGGAACACGGAGATCCCATCGTGCCCGGCAAGCTAGTCATGGTCCGCCACGGCCAGAGCGCGTGGAACCTCGAGAACCTCTTCACGGGCTGGACCGACGTGGACCTGACGGCCCAGGGCATCGCGGAGGCCCGCGAGGCCGGTCGCCTGCTCAAGGCCGAGGGCCTCGACTTCGACCTCGCCTTCACGTCCGTCCTCAAGCGCGCGATCCGAACGCTGTGGCTCGCCCTCGACGAGATGGACCTGATGTGGATCCCGGTGGAGCGCAGCTGGCGGCTCAACGAGCGTCACTATGGCGCGCTGCAGGGCCTGGACAAGGCCGAGACCGTGCGCCGCCATGGCGCCGACCAGGTGAAGATCTGGCGGCGCAGCTACGACATCCCGCCGCCGCCGCTCGCCGACGACGACCCTCGCCACCCGCGCTTCGATCCGCGTTACCGCGGCCTCGATCCGGCCCAGCTGCCGGCGACGGAGTCCCTCAAGGACACGCTCGCGCGCGTGCTGCCGCTATGGCGCGACCGCATCGCGCCCGAGCTCTCTGCCGGCCGCAACGTGCTGATCGTGGCGCACGGCAACAGCCTGCGCGCGCTGGTCAAGATGCTCGACGGCATGTCGGACGCCGAGATCGTGGAGTTCAATATTCCGACGGGCGTGCCCTTCGTCTACGAGCTCGACGATTCACTCGTGCCGGTAAAGCCGCGCCGCTTCCTCGGGGATCCCGAGGCGATCAAGGCCGCTGCCGAGGCGGTCGCGAAGCAGACCGAGCGGCGCTGAACTCCACGCACGACTGGGGACTGTCCCCGGTCGCGCCAGTGCCGCAGCCGGGATCCGGCCTGTGCCTCGCGCGCCGGCGGGATCCGGCCGGGCCCCCATTTCGCTCGCTCGGGAAGAAAACTCGCTCGCTCCAGGGGGCCACTGGCCACCTCGCCGGCGCGC
>JALORP010000027.1:2500-38292 GCA_025458865.1 Steroidobacteraceae bacterium
TCAGCATGGGCGTGAGCAGGCGGCGCGCCGTGACGGCGAGCAGCGCGCGCAGGCCCGCGCTGATGAACCCCGCGTGGTCCGCAACGCCGATGCCGAGCATCGCGACCAGCACCACGCCGAGCGGGTGGAAGTTCACGAAGGTGGGCACGAGCTGCGAGAAGAACGCCAGGAAACTGCCGGGCTCGAGCAGGTTCTTCACCACGACGGCAGAGCCGCTGCGAGGGTCGATCTCGGCGAAGCTCAGCGTGGACAGCCAGGCCGACAGCAGGGCGACGACCACGAGCAGCAGGGCGAAGAGGACCGCCGGGTCGGGCAGGCGGTTGCCCGCGCGCTCGATCGCATCGAGCACCCGGGCCAGGGCCGGATTCGGCGGTGGCGTCATGACGCCACCGCGATCGTGATGCGCGCGAAAGCCCGCTTGCCGACCTGCACGACGTAGGTCGCGCCCGCCGCGAGCGCCGCGTCGCGGTCGCCGGCGCGCTCGCCGTCCACGCGCACCGCGCCCTGCTCGATCATGCGATAGCCCGCGGACGCGCTGGCGACCAGCTGCGCCTCCTTGAGCACCTGCGCGAGCTTGAGCGACCCGCCCGGCGCCGAGAGGCTGACCTCAGGCATCTCGTCGGGCACCGCGCCCTCGCGGAAACGCGCGATGAAGGCGGCCTTCTCGGCCTCGCCGGCGCCCGCGCCGTGGAAGCGGTCCACGATCTCGCAGGCGAGCTCGAACTTCACGTCGCGCGGATTGCGACCGCCGGCCACCGACTCGCGCAGCGCCGCGAGTTCCCGGGCCGGCCTGAAGGACAGCAGGTCGAAGTAGCGCCACATGAGCGTGTCTGACACGGACATCAGCTTGCCGAACATCTCGGCGGGCGGCTCGTGGATGCCGATGTAGTTGCCGAGCGACTTCGACATCTTGTTGACGCCGTCGAGACCCTCGAGCAGGGGCATCGTGATCACCACCTGCGGCTCCTGGCCGTGGTCGGCCTGCAGCTGGCGGCCCACCAGCAGGTTGAACTTCTGGTCGGTGCCGCCGAGCTCGACGTCGGCCTCGAGCGCCACCGAGTCGTAGCCCTGCACGAGGGGATAAAGGAACTCGTGGATCGCGATCGGCTGGCCGGATCGGTAGCGCTTCGAGAAGTCGTCGCGCTCGAGCATCCGCGCCACGGTGTAGCGCGCCGCCAGCTCGATCATCCCGGCGGCGTTCATGGCGCCCATCCAGCGGGAATTGAAATCGATCAGGGTCCGGGCCGGATCCAGGATCCTGAAGATCTGGTCCTGGTACGTCCGGGCGTTGGCCTCGACGTCGGCCGGGGTCAGGCGCGGCCGGGTGACGCTCTTGCCGGTCGGGTCGCCGATCATCCCGGTGAAGTCGCCGATCAGGAAGACGACCTGGTGGCCGAACTCCTGGAACTGGCGCATCTTGTTGATGAGGACCGTGTGCCCCAGGTGCAGGTCCGGGGCGGTCGGGTCGAATCCGGCCTTGACGATCAGGGGCTTGCCGCGAGCCAGCTTCTTGTGGAGTTCTTCCTCCACCAGGATCTCGTGCGCGCCACGGCGCAGCTCGGCCATCTGCTCGGCGGGGGTCAAGGGCGGCTCCTGAGGCGACGGGACGTCGGGGCAGGCCGCCACTCTAGGCAGGCCGGCCCGGCCACGCAACGCGCGCAGGCCGCCGCCAGGAATCTCGTCCGCGACGGGAAATGCGTCACAACTTCCTGACAGAAAAGGGAAACGACGGGTTGACCCACGCCGCGCCGTTGTTTACCGTTCCGCCCTCGACATAACTCCGCCCGGGGCCGAAGTGCAGCAGGGAGACCGATCGCCGCGCGAGTCTTTCGCGATCGCCGCAGGCGATGCGCGTCCCCACCGTTTCGGCGTCTTCGCTTCCAGCATCGTCGCGGGCGTGGCGCTCGTCGCCGGCGTCTGGGTCACCCAGAACCCGGTCCGCGGCAGCGCGCAGCCGGCGGTCGGCGTCGAGCGGGCGGTCGAGCAGGTCGTCGAGCAGATGGTCACGATTGATCCGCTCGAGACCCTCGAGATCGTCATCCGCCGCAACGACACGCTCGACGCGCTGTTCCGCCAGCTGGAACTTTCCATCGCCGACCTCGCGGCGCTGCGCAGCCTTCCGGACGTCCGCAAGAGCCTCGACCGCCTGCGGCCGGGCGACGTGATCCTGCTGACCCACCTCGATGGCGAGCTCAAGTCGCTGACCCGCCGGATCTCCGACACGGCGCTGCTCTCGGTGACGCGCGAGGAAGGCGGCTTCACGACGAACGTCGTCGAGACGCCGCTCGAGGTCCGCCCGGTCGCCATGGCCGGCACCATCGACTCGTCGCTGTACGGCGCGGTCAATGCCGCCGGCGGGACGGACCGGCTGGCCGTGGACCTGGCGGAGGTCTTCCGCTACGACATCGACTTCGTCAACGAGGTGCAGCCGGGCGACAGCTTCGCCGTCAGCTACGAGCAGCGCTGGCGCGATGGCGAGTTCATCCGTGAAGGGGACATCCTCGCGGCGGAGTTCGTCAACCGCGGCCGCACCTACCGCGCGGTCCGCTACGTGATGCCGGACGGCTCGGTGGAGTACTTCACCCCGGACGGCAAGAGCATCCGGAAGGCCTTCCTGCGCTTCCCGGTGGATTTCGGGCGGATCAGCTCCGGCTTCAACCTCGCGCGCCGCCACCCGGTGCTCAACACCATCCGCGCGCACAAGGGCGTGGACTTCGCCGCGCCGGTCGGCACGCCGATCAAGGCGGCGGGCAACGGCCGCGTCCAGTTCCGCGGCGCCAAGGGCGGCTACGGCAACACCGTCGTGCTCTCGCACTCGGGAGGCGTCACCACGCTGTACGCGCACATGTCGCGTTACGCCCGCAACCTCAAGGTCGGGGACCGGGTCAAGCAGGGCGAGGTCATCGGCTACATCGGCATGACGGGCCTGGCCACCGGCCCGCACCTGCACTACGAGTACCGGGTGAACGGCGTGCACCGCAATCCAGCCACCATCCCGCTGCCCAAGGCCGAGGAGATCCCCGCCGACCTGCGCGAGGACTTCCTGGCCAAGGCCGCCCCGCTGCTGGCCGGGCTCGACAGGATCAAGGCCGGCGAGGAAGAGACCCGCGTGGCGCTCGCCGCGCCCTGAAGGCGGGTGAACCCCGCCCCCGCCCCGGGGGGCTGTCATACGGCCGTAACAGTGCCGGTTTCGGATGGCGCTTCCATGGAAGACGCGAACCTGAAGGCCCCCGGCCTGTACATCAACCGCGAGCTGTCGCTGCTCGAGTTCAACCATCGCGTTCTCGAGCAGGCCCGCGATCCCTCGATGCCCCTGCTCGAGCGGGTGCGCTTCCTCGCCATCGCCTCGTCGAACCTCGACGAGTTCTTCGAGATCCGCGTCTCGGGCCTCAAGCAGCGCGTCGAGCTCGGCAGCTCGCAGCCCGGCCCGGACGGCATGAGCCCGGGGGAGCAGCTCCGGGCGATCGCGCTGCGGGCGCGCGAGCTCGTCGCCGGACAGTACCAGGTGCTGAACGAGGTGCTGCGCCCGGCGCTCCAGGCGGAGCGGCTCGGCCTCGTCGCCGATCGCGGGTCCGCGGCCATCCGCAAGTGGATGCGGGAGTACTTCATGGCACAGGTCGAGCCGGTGCTGACGCCGCTGGCGCTCGACCCGGCCCGGCCCTTCCCGCGGATCCAGAACAAGAGCCTCAACTTCATCGTCCAGCTCGCCGGCAGCGACGCCTACGGGCGCAACGCGACCCTCGCCATCGTGCAGGTGCCGCGCTCGCTGCCGCGCGTGATCAGCCTCGGCAAGGCCGCGGGCGACAGCGAGCACACGCTCGTGCTGCTCTCGCGCGTGATCATGAGCAACATCGAGCGCCTGTTCGAGGGCGTCGAGGTGCAGGGCTGCTGGCAGTTCCGCGTCACGCGCAACAGCGACCTGTACGTGGACGACGAGGAGGTGGACGACCTGCTGCGCGCCGTGGAGGGCGAGCTGGCGCACCGCCGCTACGGCGCCGCGGTGAGGCTCGAGACCGCCCACGACTGCCCGGAGCCGCTGGTGTCGTTCCTGCGCGGCCAGTTCGCCCTCGAGGCGGACGACGTGTACGCGGTGCCGGGACCGGTCAACCTCAATCGCCTGATGTCGCTGTACGACCTCGTGGACCGCCCGGACCTGAAGTTCCCGGCCTTCACGCCCGGCACCCCGGCGCGCATGACCCCGCCCACCGACCTGTTCGCCGTCATCCGCCAGCGGGACGTGCTGCTGCACCACCCCTTCCAGTCGTTCCAGCCCGTGACCGACTTCGTCCGCCAGGCCGCGACCGACCCCAAGGTCCTCGCGATCAAGATGACGCTGTACCGCGCGGGCGCCGACTCGCTGATCGTGGACGCGCTCGTCGAGGCAGCCCGTAACGGCAAGGACGTCACCGCCATCGTCGAGCTGCGCGCACGCTTCGACGAGGCCGCCAACATCGAGCTCGCGAACCGGCTGCAGGAGGCCGGCGTGCACGTGATGTACGGCGTCGTGGGCTTCAAGACCCACGCCAAGCTGGTGCTGGTGGTGCGCCGCGAGCCGAAGGGACTGCGCCGCTACTGCCACGTCGGCACCGGCAACTACCACGCCCGCACGGCGCGGACCTACACCGACTACGGCCTGTTCACGGCTGACGAGGACATCGGCGACGATCTGCACGACCTGTTCCGCCAGCTGACGAGCCTCACGCGCACGCCGCGGCTGCGCAAGCTGCTCCAGTCGCCGTTCACGCTGCACGCGGGACTGCTGGAGCGAATCGACCGCGAGATCGGCCACGCCCACGAGGGCCGGCCCGCCCGCATCCTCGCGAAGATGAACGCGCTCGTCGAGCCGCAGGTCGTGCAGGCGCTCTACGGTGCATCCCGGGCCGGGGTACGCTGCGACCTCATCGTGCGCGGCGTCTGTGCGCTTCGCCCGGGCGTGCCCGGCGTGTCCGAAAACATCACCGTGCGCTCGATCGTCGGGCGCTTCCTCGAGCACTCCCGCGTGTTTCATTTCGAGAATGGCGGCGAGCCGGAGCTGTGGTGCGCCAGCGCCGACTGGATGGAGCGCAATTTCTTCCGCCGGGTCGAAGTCGCCTTCCCCGTCATGCGGACCAAGCTGCGCGAGCGCATCCTCGAGGACCTCGAGGCCTACCTCGAGGACAACGTCAACGCGTGGCAGCTCGACGCCGAGGGCCGCTACACGCGGCTCGCGCCGGGCGACACCGGGCCGGTCAACGCCCAGCAGCGCCTGCTGGAGCGATACGCCGACTAGGACAACGTGGACGCGTCCCCGTTTTCGCCATCTGCTATGCGGCGCCGTAGGTAAGGCGCCGCCAGAGCCACTCGAGCGGACCGTAGCGGAAGCGGGCGAGCCAGACCTTCGAGAGCGCGATCTGCGCGGCGTAGGTCGCGGTCACGATAGCGAGCACCTCGATCGTGCCGATCCTGCCGGCGAGGCCGAGCCCCGGACCCACGCCAAAGAGCACGAAGGCGTACACGAGACTCTGCGTGAAGTAGTTGGTCAGCGCCATGCGGCCGGCGTGGCCGAACGGCGCGAGCCAGCGCCGGGCATGGACCGAATGCAGGCCGACCACGATGGCGCAGGCGTACCCCGTGGCCAGCACCGGTACGGCAAGCAGGTGCAGCGTCTCGCCGGCGAGTCCCCAGCCGCCCCACTCCGGGAGCCGGTCGAAGCGGGCATAGAGGTCGATGATCCGCGCCAATCCTTCGGCGACGAGACCCGCGGGCAACGTGACCTGCATGACCCTTCGGAAATCCCCCACGCGCTGCGCCGCCTGCTGCAGCCAGCCACGCCGGCCGACCCATGCGCCCAGCATGAAGCGACCGAGCGCATACATGAACCAGCCGACGATGAAGCCCTCGAGGATCCAGTCGACCCAGGTGTATTGCGCGAACAGCCGGAACAGGTCCCAGTAGTCGCCGGCTGCGGACGCCGCTTGGCGCGCGAGCACGGCCTCATCCGCGTAGGGCGACGGCATGCCGTGCCAGCCTTCGAGCCCCCCGAGCGCGAAAAGGTACTCATGCGCCGTCCGGCCGAAGAGCGCCAGCAGCAGACCGCCGACCAGCAGCAGGCGGTCGGAAGCGCGCCTGAGCGCGAACAGGGCGAAGCCGGCGAGCGCGTACAGGTTGAGGATGTCCCACACCCAGAAGAACAGCGCGTGGATGACGCCGAAGACGAGCAGCACGCTGAGCCGGCGAAGGTAAAGGCGATCGAAATCGGCGCCGCGCGACTCGAGCCGCTGCATCTGCAGATAGAAGCCCAGGCCGAACAGGAAGGCGAACAGGCTGTTGGCCTTGTCCGCCACCAGCCACTGCAGCAGTTCGCCGACGGCCTGGTCGAAGCCCGCCGTCGGCAGCGCGAGCAGTTGCCCCTCGGTGGCCATCAGCCCAGGACCGGCGAACCCCATCATGTTGGCCAGGAACACGCCGTACAGCGCCACGCCGCGCAGCACGTCGAGTTCACCGACGCGCTCGTCAGGCTGCACTCCGGAGAGCGGGGACAGTCCGCCTGCCTGCCCCGAAGAGATCGGGACCGCTCCCATCTTCCTAGCCGACGGCCTTCAGGCGGAAACGCGCGGCCTTCAGGTACTCGGCTTCCAGGGCGAGGTCGGCCACCGTGAGCGGATGGGCGCGCAGGAAGCCGCGTGGGAAGCGCAGCGTGACCCCGCGGCCGCGGACCAACACCCGGATCCTGGGCAGCGGACGGCCGCTGCGGCTGCGGTTCAGCAGGAAGGCGAGGCGCAGCAGCACCGCGAGGTACGGGGCCTTCGCGTCCCAGGGGGGAAGCAGGTCGCCCACCCGCTCGAGCGGGAACTTGCGGCGATGGCTGCCCACGAGGAAGGCGAGCAGGCGCTGGTCCTCGCGCGCGAAGCCGGCCAGGTCCGCGTGTTCCAGCAGGTAGGCGCCGTGCCTCTGGTAGTGGGAGTGCGAGACGTCGAGGCCGATCTCGTGCAGGCGCGCGGCCCAGCGCAGGACGCGCTCGGCGTCGGGATCGTCGAGGTCCCACGCGGCCGCGCACTGGCGCAGCAGGTCGACCGCGGTCGCCTCCACGCGCGCGGCCTGCGGCTCGTCCACGTGGAAGCGCAGCTCCATCGCCCGCACCGTGCGCGCGCGCACGTCCTCGGCGGAGAAGCGGCCGATCATGTCGTACAGCAGGCCCTCGCGCATCGCGCCCTCTGAGACCCGCATCTGCTCGAGCTGGAGCGCGTCGAAGATCTCGTTCAGGATCGCGAGTCCGCCGCCGAAGACCAGCGCGCGGTCGGCCGAGATCGACGTGAAGCCGGCGGCGCGGACGCTGCCGGCCGCGCACAGCCGCTCGATCAGCGCGTCGAGGCCGTCGCGGGTGATGCAGTTCGTCGCGGGATCGATCTCCTGGATCGCCTCGAACACAGCCCGCACCGTGCCGGAGCTGCCGACCGCGTGCTCCCAGCCGATCTGGCGGTAGCGGTTCTCGATGGACTCGAGCTCCATGCGCGCGGCCACGCCGGCCCGCTTCAGCCGCTTCTCGGAAAAGCGCCCGCCCGGGAAGTGCTCGAGGCTCTGCGACACGCAGCCCATGTAGAGGCTCTCGAGGAAGCGGGGCTGGAAGCCCTCGCCGATGATCAGCTCGGTGCTGCCGCCGCCGATGTCCACGACGAGCCGCCGCCCCGGGTCGCTCGGCGTCGCGTGGGCGACGCCCAGGTAGATCAGGCGCGCCTCCTCGATGCCGGAGATGATCTCGATGGGATGGCCGAGCGCGGCGCGCGCCCTGACGAGGAACGCCTGCTTGCGGTGCGCCTTGCGCAGGGTGTTGGTCCCGACCACGCGCACGCCCTCTGCCTGCACGGCGCGCAGCCGCTGCCCGAACCGCTGGAGGCAGGCCAGCGCGCGCGTCGTCGCCTCACGCGACAATCGCCCGTCGGGTCCGAGGCCCGCCGCGAGCCGGACCATTTCGCGCATGCGATCGAGCACGACCAGCCGCCCCTCGGCGTACCGGGCGACGATCATGTGGAAGCTGTTGGAGCCGAGGTCGACGGCGGCCATCACGTCAGGGACGCGCCGCCCTCGAGCCATCAGCGGGGTTCCGGCATCAGGCCGCGAAGGACGAGCCGCAGCCGCAGGTCGTCTTGGCGTTCGGGTTGCGAATGACGAACTGGGCGCCCTCGAGGTCCTCGCGATAGTCGATTTCCGCGCCGACCAGGTACTGGAAGCTCAGCGGATCCACCAGCAGCGTGACGCCCTGGTTGGCGATCTCGGTGTCACCCTCCTCGATGGCCTCGTCGAAGGTGAAGCCGTACTGGAAGCCGGAACAGCCTCCGCCCGAGACGAACACGCGCAGCTTGAGGTTGGGGTTGCCCTCCTCCTCGATCAGCTGTCCGACCTTGCGCGCCGCGGAGTCCGTGAACACGAGCGTATCGCCGGCCGTCATCGTCTCGCTCATAAGCCCTTCATCCAGAAATGAAATTCGCCGGCCCCGAGTCTAACCGGCGACGGGGCCGGGGGTCAAAAACCCGGCCGGCGGCGTCTCGAGCACCGAAGCCCAGGGAAACGTCTGCTGCTGCGCTTCGGGTCCGCCGCGGCTCGAGCGGAACTCGACCCGGATCGAGGCCGGCTCGAATCCTTCCGGCAGCACGATCGGTATCCGGACCGTCTGGAAATAGCGCAGGGTGAAGGTCACCTGCGAGCGGCCGCCCTCGGCCAGCTCGCGCATCGGAAGCCGCAGCAGCGCCCCGCGCCGCGCGCCGTCGAGGGAGACGGTCAGCGTGCCGTTCGCGAGCTGGTCCCGGAGCGTCGTCTGGACGAGCGTCACCTCGACGACGTAGGCCCGCTCGCCCTCCACGGGCTCCACCGACAGTTCCTGGATCCTGAGGCTGCCGCCGCCGAAGCGCTCGGCGACGAGGCCTCGGTAGAAGTCGAGGTCCTGCTGCTGGCGGGCGAGTTCGGCCTGCAGTTCCCCCATCATGGCCTGGGTCTCGGCCTGGGCCTCCTGGTCCACGCGCCGGGTCACGTCGCGGGCGGCCAGCTCGGCCTCCAGTTGCTTGACGCGACCGCCGAGCTCGTCCACGCGCGTGGCGAGGGAGAAGCGCTGCGCGAAGGCCGTCGCCGCGGAATAGCCGGCGATGTGCCGCCCGAACTCGAAGGCCCCGTAAACGACGACCAGCGCGAAGGCCCAGGCCGCGGCGAGACGCATCCGGTCGGGCGCGGGCCGCCGCATGGTCAGCCGTCCTCGCGGGGAGCGGCCGGACGGCGCCTGAGGCGATCTTCCCACCACTCGGGATGGGGCGGCGGGCCGTCCGGGAAGGCGTAAGGGCCCAGCTCCTCGAGCGCGCGGGCGTAGACCCGCCGCTTGAAGTAGATGACCTCGCGAACGGGATCCCACCACTCCGCCCAGCGCCAGCGGTCGAATTCCGCCGGCTGGTCGGTCGCGTCGAACCGCAGCCGGGACTCCGGCCCCTTCAGGCGCAGCAGGAACCAGCGCTGCTTCTGGCCGATGCAGGGCGGCGAGGCGTTCCGGCGGCGGAACTGCGGCGGCAGCCGGTATCGCAGCCAGCCGCGCGTCCGGCCGAGCTCCTCGACGTCGTCCGAGCCGAGGCCCACCTCCTCCTGCAGCTCGCGGTAGAGGGCCGCCTCGTCGAGCTCGCCGCGGCGGATGCCGCCCTGCGGAAACTGCCAGCCCCGCGCCCCGGCCCTGCCGCCGAGGAACAGGCGGCCGTCGTCGCGCATCAGGATGATGCCGACGTTGGCACGAAAGCCCTGTGCGTCGATGTAGTCGTCGTTGCCGCTCACGGGTTCTCCAGCCGGGCATTGTTTCACAGGCCGTCCGAGCGCGGCCAGACGGCGGTCATGTCCCGCCGCGCTTGCCGGCGCCGCGCCCGCGATCTAGCCTTGCCCGCTCCTGCAGGCCCTGGGCCACCCGTTGCGCGCCATCGCCCTCCTCGCCCTCGCCGCCGCGGCGATCCTCGCCATCGGCCTCGCC
This sequence comes from Steroidobacteraceae bacterium, assembly GCA_025458865.1. Taxonomy (GTDB): domain Bacteria; phylum Pseudomonadota; class Gammaproteobacteria; order Steroidobacterales; family Steroidobacteraceae; genus SG8-30. Next base: position 12,474 of record JALORP010000027.1, read on the forward strand.
GTGGCCGTCGGCAGCGCCGATGCCGGCGTCGCCGACCTGCTGTTGCGGCTCCGGGACGCGGATGACCCCACGGCGCGCACGATCGTCCTCGAGCTGCGCCTCCCGCGCGCGCTGACCGCCTTCGCCACCGGCGCGGCGCTCGCCCTGGCCGGGGTGTTCATGCAGGTGCTGCTGCGCAACCCGCTCGCGGATCCCTACGTGCTCGGCGTCTCGGGCGGCGCGGCGACCGCGGCGCTTGCGGCGATGCTGGCCGGCGTCGCCGGCCTCGCCGTGGATGCGGCCGCGGCGGCCGGCGCGCTCGGGGCGATGCTCACGGTCTTCGCGCTGGCCCACGGCCGCGGCGGCTGGACGCCGGCGCGGCTCCTGCTGACCGGCATCGTGGTCGCGGCGGGCTGCAACGCCGCCGTCAGCCTCATGCTCGCCATGGCCGAGGAGGCTCCGGTCCGCGGCATGCTGTTCTGGCTGATGGGCGACTTCAGCTACGGCGGCTCGCCCGTCCCGATGATGGCCGTCGCGGCGGCGGGCCTGGCGGCGGGGCTCGCGCTCGCGCGGCCGCTCGACGTGCTGGCGCGCGGGGAACTGCAGGCGGCCCTGCTCGGCATGCCGGTGCGCGCCACCCGCGTGGCGCTGTACCTGCTCGGCTCGCTGCTGACCGCCGCCGCCGTCACCACGGCCGGCAGCATCGGCTTCGTGGGCCTGATCACGCCCCACCTGGTTCGCCTCGCCCTCGGCTCGTCGCACCGCGTCGTGGTGCCCGCCTCCGCGCTCGCCGGCGGCACCCTGCTGGTGCTGGCCGACGTCGCGGCACGAACCGTGGCGGCGCCCCGGCAGCTGCCGGTCGGGGCGCTCACGGCGATGATCGGGGTGCCGGCGTTCCTGCTGCTGATGCGGCGCCAGCGCAGCGTGGCCTGAACGATCCTGCAGCGGAACTCAGGCCTCGCGCGCGAAGCCCACGAGGTGGCGGGTCTCCAGCCGGATGCCGAGTTCGCCGCCGACCTCGTGGTCCTCGTGGCTCGGCACCAGCGCGAGCACGCGCTCGCCGCTCGGCAGCGCGAGCGTGTACATGAACTGCGCGCCGCGGAAGCACTTGTCGAGGATGCGGGTCCTGAGCGGGCTCCCGGCGTCCACCACGATGTCGTCGGGCCGAAGCAGCAGGTCCACACGGGCGCCGGAAGCCAGCGGCGTCGTAAGTTCGCCTTCCACCGGGCCGAGTTCCGTCGCCACGCGGCGCTCGCCCTCGACATGGCCGGGAATGAATGCACCGTCGCCGACGAAGTCCGCCACGAAGCGCGTGGCCGGCGAGTGGTAGAGCCGCCACGCGCTGTCCCACTGCTCCAGCCGCCCGGCACGCATCACGCCGATGCGGTCGGCGATCGCGAAGGCCTCCTGCTGGTCGTGGGTCACCAGAAGCGCCGTCGCGCCCTCGCGCTTGAGCGCCGCGCGCACGTCACCCGCCAGGCGCCGGCGCACCTCGGTGTCGAGCGATGAGAATGGCTCGTCCAGCAGCACCAGCCGGGGCCGTGGCGCGAGCGCCCGGGCGAGCGCCACCCGCTGCTGCTGCCCGCCCGACAGCTCGTCGGGATAGCGGCCCGCCAGCTCGCCGAGCCCCACCAGGTCGAGGACCTCCCGCGCCCGGGCGTCGCGCGCCGCGCGATCGAGGCCGCGCAGGCCGAAGCTGACGTTGCCGAAGACGTCGAGGTGCGGGAACAGCGCGTAATCCTGGAACACCATGCCGATGCGCCGCCGCTCGGGCGGCACGAACGCGCCCGGTCCGGCGAGCACCTCGCCCGCCGCGGAGATTTGGCCACCGTCCGGCCGGTCGAACCCGGCGATGCAGCGCAGCGCCGTAGTCTTGCCGCAGCCGCTCGGCCCGAGCAGGCAGCCGATCTCGCCGGCCTCGAGCGCGAACGACAGGCCGTCCACCGCCCTCTGGCCGCCGTAGGCCCGCGTGAGCCCCTCAACCTCGAGACGCATCCTCGATCCTCCGCGTCAGCAGCACCACGGGCACGAGGCCCGCGAGCGTGATCACCAGCGACGGCAGCGCCGCGCGGCGCCACTCACCCTCGGCGGTCATCTCGAAGACCCGCACCGCGAGGGTGTCCCAGCCGAAAGGGCGGGTCATGAGCGTGATCGGCATTTCCTTCATCACGTCCACGAAAACGAGCAGCAGGGCGGTGCCTATGCCGGCCCGAAGCAACGGCAGCTGCACGCGCAGGAGCACGGCGAGGCGGCCGAGCCCGAAGCTGCGGGCCGCCTCGGCGAGCGAGGGCTTCAGGCGCGCGAGTCCCCCTTCCACCGGCCCATGCGCCACGGCGAGGAAGCGCGCGACGTAGCCGAGCAGCAGCGCCAGAACCGTCCCCTGCAGCCAGAGTCCCTCGGTGGCGCCGAGCGCCACCCACGCGAGGTCCGCCGCCGCTAGCGCGCCGACCACGCCGACGGCCAGCACGGTCCCGGGCACCGCGTAGCCGAGGGTTGCGGCGCGCGCGGCGATCCTCGCGGGCCAGCCGCCGCCGGCGCGCACGGCCCAGCCGAGGACGACGGCGAGCGCCGCGCAGGCGACCGCCGCCATGCCCGCGAGCAGCAGCGTGCGCGTCACGTACGCGACGTAGCGCGCGTCGAGGTCGAGCGGCGCGACCTCGAGAGCCCAGACGGCGAGGCACAGCGCCGGCAGGGCGAAGGCCAGCGCGAAGACGAGCGTGGCGTAGACCGTCGCCGCGAGCGCCAGCCGGCGGCGCAGCCGCAGCCGCGCCGGCGGGCGGGCGCCGGCGCCCGCGAGCGCATAGCGGGCCCGGCCGCGCGCGAGCTGCTCGACGGCGAGGGCCACCGCGACCAGCGCCAGCAGCACGAGCGCGAGCTGCAGCGCGGTCTCGAGCGAGAACAGTCCGAACCAGCTCTTGTAGATGGCCGTCGTGAAGGTGTCGTAGTTGAACACCGAGACCGCGCCGAAGTCGGCGAGTGTCTCCATCGCGACCAGGGCCGCGCCCGCCGCGACCCACGGCCGGGCCAGCGGCAGCGCGACCCGGAAGAAGCCGGCCCACGGGCCGAGCCCGAGCGACTGGCCCGCCTCCAGCGCCCGCGTGCCGTGGGTCAGGAAGGCGCCTCGCGCCAGCAGGTAGACGTAGGGATAGAAGGCCAGCGCTAGCACGGCGATCACGCCGCCGGTCGAACGGATCGGCGGCAGCGTGAAGCCGGCGCCGAACCACTCCCGCAACAGGCTGGGCACCGGCCCCGCGTAGTCGAGGGTCGCCACCGCGACGAAGGCGAGCACGTAGGCCGGCATCGCCAGCGGCAGCAGCAGGGCCCAGGCGAAGAAGCCCCGGCCCGGGAAGTCGCAGGCGGCGGTGAGCCAGCCAAGGCTCACGCCGAGGATGAGCGACAGCGCGACCACGCCGGCCACCAGCACGAGCGTGCTGCGCGTGACGCCGGGCAGGACGAAGGACCGCAGGTGCTCCCACAGCTCCGGGTCCGCGCCTGTAGCCCCGTGCAGCACCGCGGCGAGCACGGCGAGCATGGGCAGCGCGACCAGGATCGCGGCCGTGCCGGGCAGCAGGCGGCCGGCCAGCGTCACGGACGGATCCCGGTGGCGTGGCGTCCGGCTACTTCCACCCGGCGCGGTCCATGAGGCGAACGGCCGCCGGCTGCAGCTCGCCGGCCTTGCCGACGTTGATGACGTTCTGCCGGAAGGGGCCCCAGGCCGCGACGACCGGTGGCGGCTCGACGCCGGGATTCGCGGCGAACTCGAAGTTCGCCCCCGCGAAGCGGGCCTGGATGGCCGGCGTGGACAGCCACTCGAGGAAGCGCAGCGCCTCGGCGCGGTTGCGCGCGAAGCGCGTGATGCCCGCGCCCGAGATGTTGACGTGCACGCCGGAGCCCGCCTGGTCGGCCCAGCGCAACGCCACCGGGAAGCCCGGGCGCTCGGCCTGGAGGCGTCCGAGGTAATAGCTGTTGACGATGCCGACGTCGCACTGGCCCGCGGCGATCGCCTCGAGCAGCAGCGTGTCGTTCGAGAAAGGCGCGGTGGCGAGGTTGGCGACCCAGGAGCGCACGATCCTCTCCGTCGCGGCCTCGCCGTGCTCGGCGATCAGGATGGCGACGAGCGACTGGTTGTAGACGTGCTTGCCGCTGCGCAGGCAGAGCCGGCCCTTCCAGCGCGGCTCGCCGAGCGCCGCGTAGCTCGACAGGTCCTCCGGCTTCACGCGCTGCGCGGCGTAGGCGATGGTGCGCGCGCGGATGGACAGCCCGTACCAGTGGCCGTCCGGGTCGCGCAGGTGCGCCGGGATGTTCGCGTCGAGCGTGGCCGATTTCGCCGGCTGCAGGAGGCCCGCCGACTGGGCCCGCCACAGGTCGCCGGCATCCACGGTCATCAGCACGTCGGCCGGCGAGTTGCGGCCCTCCGCCCTGAGGCGGGCCACCAGCGGCGCGCCGTCGTCGGTGATGAACTTCACCTCGATGCCGCGCAGCTGCCCGTACTCCCGGAACAATTCCTCCACGAGCTGGTACTTCCGCGCCGAGTACACGACCAGGGCGTCGCCCTGCGCCCCCGCACGCAGGGCGAAGAGCGAGGCGGCGCCGACGGCCACGGCAGTCAATGCGACGACGAGACCCCACCGCCGGCTGGCGGACAGACGCTCGAGCATGATCGGGACCTTAACGAGAATGAGTCTCGTTAGCTTACATCAGTCCGGGCGGTCGAGCAGGCCGGATCCGGGGCGGTCAGCCCTGCCCATGGACCTCGATGCGGTCGCGGCCCGCGGCCTTGGCACGGTAGAGCGCCGCGTCCGCCTCCGCAAGCAGCTGTTCCGCCAGGGCCTTCAGGTCGGCGGCGCCGGACGGGGGCGCCAGCGCAGCGAGGCCAATCGAGACCGTCACGGGAAGCAGGACGCCCGGCCCCGCCTCGACCGGGTCGCCCGCCACGGCGCTGCGGATGCGTTCCGCCAGCCGGCGCGCCTCCACCAGGCCGGCGCCCGGCATCAGCACCGCGAACTCGTCGCCCCCGAAACGCGCCGCGGTGTCGCTGGCGCGGACCTGCGACTCGACGCGGGCCGCCACCTCCCTGAGCGCTTCGTCGCCGCCGAGGTGCCCGCAGCGGTCGTTGATCTGCTTGAAGTGGTCGAGGTCGAGCATCAGGAGGGCCAGCACCGAGCCCTGCCGCTGCGCCCTGGCGAGTTCCTCGCGCAGGCGCACGTGCAGGTAGCGCCGGTTGTGCCAGCCGGTCAGGTAGTCCGTGAGCCCGGCGCGCACGAGCCGCGCGCGGTTCGCGGCGCTGTCGATGCAGAAGCCGGCGATCGCCGCGAGGTGGGCCAGGAAGTCGACCGCGTGCTCGCGGGTGTAGCGCGCAGGGTCGCGGCTGCCGAGGTTCAGCAGGCCGACCAGCCTCTCGCCGCGCTTCAGCGGCAGCAGCGCGACGCTCCCGAGCGGGTGCTGGCCGGGGAACAGCAGCTGGTGGTCGGCGGTGGCCCAGGGCCCGAGCCAAGGACGATCGAGCGATCGCGCCTGCGGCGCGAGGGCCAGTACGCTGTCGCAGAACACGACCCCGCCAAGGCTCGCCGGGCTGACGCCCTCGGCGACGAGAAGATGGCGCAGCTCGTGATGGGGATCGTCGAGGACCAGCGTCGCGGCATCGAGGCCGTCGGCCAGCGGCATCCGGCGGACCAGCGCGTCGAGCAGGTCCGGGAGCGACGGCGCATTGAGCAGCTCCAGCTCCCGCTGCTTGAGGCGCTCGAACGTCGCCGCGTTGCGCCGCGCCTCCTCGTGGATCGCGCGCAGGCGGTCGCGGAGGGCCGCCGCGTCGTCCATCTCTGCGCTCACGCGGCCCTCGCGGCTGCGCGACCCTCGAGGTAGGCGCGGCCCTTCAGCATGAGCTCCTCGAACCCGCGGGCGTCGCCTCGCGACACGAGCCCCCGCAGGCGCTCCACGGCCGTCCCCAGCGCGTCGAGCGACTCGCGGCCGTACTCGTTGAGGGACTGGATCTCGAAATACAGGGCGGGGCTCTCCGCCGCGACCCTGGAGGCCACCTCGAGCTGCGCGTCGAAGGTGGTGCTCGACAGGCGTGCGAGCCGGGGCGCGGCCTCGCCGCTGTCGGCGAGCGCCGTGAAGAAGGCTATGTTCACGGCGTGCGACAGGCCCAGCACGTAGGCGATCAGCCGGTCGTGGTCGTCGAGGCTCATCACCACCTGCTCGGCCATCGTGGGCGCGAACAGCTCCTGGCCTTCCCTCAGGGCGGCGGCGTTGCCGAGGTCGATGTGCAGCACGTGCCGGCCGGACAGGAGCTCCGTGTCAGGGCCGAACATCGGGTGCATCGAGGAGACGCGCAGCCCCGCCCGGGCCAGCGCCTCGAGGCCGCTTCGCAGGGGCGTCTTGAGCGAGCCGATGTCGAAGACGAGGCCCGGCGGGCGGCGCGCGGCGAGCTCCGCCAGGACGCCCGCCGTGGTGCCGAGGGGCGTGGCCACGACGATGACGTCGTGGTCCAGGCCGCCCTCGGTCCAGTTCGCCCGCAGCGGGTAGGACGACTCCCCGCCCGATGGATCGGCGAGCTCGATCGCGAATCCCTGGGAGGCCAGGAAGTCCGCGTACCAGCGGCCCATCTTGCCGAGGCCGCCAATGACGAGCGCCCGCTTGCCGGTTCCGTGGCCCTCGGCCGCGACCCGCGCCTGTTCCTGGGTCGCCAGGGATGAGCGGATGAGCAGCCGCAGGAGCGTCTCGGCGACCGCCGGGGATACGCCGAGGCGCTGGGCATGGGCGCGGGCGTTCATCAGCACGTCGCGCTCGCGGCGATAGTCGCGCGTCGGGTGGCCGGTGGCGCGCTTGACGCGGGCGACCTCCTGCGAGAGTCGCTGGCGCTCGGCGACGAGCCCGATGAGTTCCTTGTCGATCGCCGTCAGGCGCTCTCGCAGGGCGTTGAGGTCCATGGCATCCCGATGCAGGCAGCTGCCCCGATTTGTAGCGGGCGTGCGCGCCGAGGGCAAGCGCGGCGCGGCGCGCGCCGCCCGTCGGGGGGGACCTTCGGAGGACGCGGACGGCCGGGGGCCGCGGCCGCGCTAGGATGCGCCCATGCGAACCCTCATCCAGAACCTGCCCGACCCCCTGCCGCTCGACCCGCTGCCGCTCGCCGCCACCTGGCTCCGCCAGGCCTGGGACGAGCAGGTGCAGCCGAACCCCAACGCGATGGTGCTGGCCACGGCCGGCGAGGCCGGACGCCTGTCGGCGCGCGTCGTGCTGTGCAAGGAAATCGTCCCCGACCCGGGCTACCTGCTGTTCTACACGAACTACGAGTCGCGCAAGGGACGCGAGCTGGCGGCGAATCCCCGGGCCGCCGCCGTCTTCCACTGGGACGACCTCCATCGGCAGCTCCGGGTCGAGGGCCAGGTCGTGCACAGCCCCGCCTCGGAGAGCGACGACTATTTCGCCTCGCGTTCCTGGCGCAGCCGCCTCGGCGCCTGGGCGAGCCGGCAGACCGAGCCGGTCGGTTCGCGGCAGGCGCTCCTCGCGCAGCTCAAGGAGGCCGCCGCCCGCTTCGGCTTGCCGGACCCCCTGACGGCGCCGGACGACGACGAGGAGCCCGACTTCCATCTTCCGCGACCGCCCCACTGGGGCGGCTGCCGCCTCTGGATCGACGCCGTCGAGCTGTGGGTCGAGGGGGAGCACCGCCTGCACGACCGCGCGCGCTGGACGCGCGAGCTCGCCGCGGGCCCGGACGGGACGTTCCGTCGTGGCCCCTGGCACCACGCCCGCTTGCAACCCTGAGCGGGCTCGGGTCGACTACCGCCCCTGGCAACGCGAACCCCGGGAACCGACATGCTCGCCTGCGAGGGCCTCGACGTCCGCGTCGCGGGTCGCTGCCTCGTCCGATCGCTGACGGCCTCCTTCGGCCCGGGCCGGCTCGTGGCCGTGCTGGGCCGCAACGGGGTCGGCAAGACCCTCACGCTCCACACCCTCGCCGGCCAGCGCGCGGCCGACGCCGGCGTCGTCACGCTCGACGGGCGCCCGCTCGGCGCCTGGCCCCGCCGCGCGCTGGCCCGCCGGCTGTCGCTGCTGCCGCAGTCGACCGAGGATCCTTTCCCGACCACGGTCATCGAGACGGCGCTGATCGGCCGCCACCCGCACCTCGGCTTCTGGCAGTGGGAGGGCCCCGCCGAGCTCGCGCTCGCCCGGCGGGCGCTCGCCGACGTGGACCTGGCGGGCTTCGAGTCGCGCGAACTGGACACCCTGTCCGGCGGCGAGCGGCGCCGCCTCGCGGTCGCCACGCTGCTGACGCAGGACCCGGGGATCTGCCTGCTCGACGAACCGACCAACCACCTGGACCCGGCGCACCAGCTCGCGGTGCTCGGGCAGTTCCGGCGCCGGGTGGATGCCGGCGGCACGGTGATCGCCAGCCTTCACGACGCGACGCTCGCGGCGCGCTTCGCCGACGCGGCGCTGCTGCTCTTCGGCGACGGCCGCTGGGAGTATGGGGACTTCACCCGGGTCGTGACGCCCACGGCGCTCGGCGCGCTGTACGGCAGCCCTGTGGCCGAGCTCGCCTGGCAGGGGCGGCGGGTATTCGTCGGCGCCTGAGGCGCCCCGCCCTCAGGCGCTCTCGCGCCGCGGCGCTTCGAAGAAACCGGTGCGCATCTGCGCGTACTCGTCCTGCATGACGTGCACGCGGTCGCGGCCGGCGTCCTTCGCCGCATAGAGCGCCGCGTCGGCGAGCTGCACGAAGCCCTCCGGGCGGCGGCCCGGCGCGGGCTGCACGAGGGCGACGCCCACGGATACCGTCACCACCGGCGCGCAGCTGGACCCGGCGTTCGTGATGCCGAGGTTGCGCACCTCTGCCACGATGCGCTCGGCGAGCGCCGCGGCGTGCGCCCGCGTGGTGTCGTACAGGACGACCGCGAACTCCTCGCCGCCGTATCGCGCGACGAGGTCCAGCGGCCGACGCGCGCCCTGTGCGAGCAGGCCAGCGACCTGCTTGAGCACCTCGTCGCCAGCCTGGTGGCCGTAGCGGTCGTTGTAGGGCTTGAAGCAGTCGATGTCGATCATCAGCAGCGCCATCGGCCGCTGTTCCCGAATGCCCTGCTGCCAGGCCGCGTGCAGATGGGCGTCCAGGCAGCGGCGGTTGTGGATCCCGGTGAGCCCGTCCCGGTCGGCCATCTCGGCGAGGAGCCGGGCCTCGAGCCAGGCGGTGCGCCGCGCGGCCTCGAGCGTGTACGCGACCGTGCCGCCGACGAGGTTGGTGATCGCCAGCAGGAGGACCTGGTAGGCGAACGCCTCCTGCGCCAGCCCGATGAGCCACGCGCCGGCCAGGAACGCCACGAAGCCGATCGCACCGGTCCGCAGCGCGCCGTAGAACGACTGGCCCAGCAGGTAGTAGACGAACATCGTGGTGATGACCAGCACCGGGAACACGGACTGGCCCGCGTGACGCTCGCCGAGCAGCACGAGCGCGGTCACGGCCACGACCACCGTCGGCGCCGCCACCGCAACGAGGGCGCGCAGCAGCCGCCCCGTGCCCGCCACCAGGGTGGCCGCGAAGCCAGCGGTGAGCAGCGGGAAGACGATCCCGTAGCGCAGCACCAGCGTCGGCAGGTCCGGCGGCGGCAGGATACGGTGGTGCATCGCGATGAAGGCGGCGGCCAGCACGACCGCCAGCAGGAAGCCGGTCCGCAGCTGGAGGCGGCCCTGCTCGAAATGGTCGCGCCAGTACTCCGCCTCGAGGCCCCGCTCGAACCTCAGCCAGAGGAAGCCGCGCCGGAGTTGCCCGGCCGCCGGCGAATCATGCAAGGGGTCCGCCGGTTGACCGGGCATGCGCCGCCGCGTGCAGGCTCAGGACTGCGGCGGCTCGTCCGCGGGACCGGAAACGCGCGGCCGCGCGTCCCGGACGCGGGTCCGCCAGACCTCGAAGGGATCCCATCCGGCCGGCTTGCCGCCGCCCTCGATGGCATCGTCGTTTGCGGCGGGGACTTCGCCGCCTGCCGGCGCCGTCGTGTCGACCGGACCGTCCTTGGGAATCTTCATCTGTCATCCATAAGCGTGCCGGAGAGGGAGTCGGCACAGCGCTGGAATCAGTATATGTCCGAGGTCCGGCTGCGGCCAGAGAAAATCCCGCGCCGGGCGGGCGCTCGAATTATGTCAAGCGGACTTCAGCGCTGGTACCACGCAGCCACGAACTCCTCGAAGGACATGCGATCGGCCGACTCGATGCGCCGCTGCGCCTCGAGTGATTCGGCCGCCTCCTCCGCGAAGGACGCCATCGTTTCCGGGTTGGGCGGATGCAGGTCGAGGAAGTACTGCTTGTGCCCGGCCGACATGCGCAATGCGAAACGGAAGAAGGACTCGCCGCTCTCGCGCAGCTCGCGAAGCATGCGCGCCGAAGCCGTGAGCTCGACGTCGTCGAGCTTCAGGCGCTGCGCCTCGAGCGCCGCGGCGTAAGGCCGCGCCGGGTCGCCTTCGTCGAGGATCTCGCACAGCCCGCGCATCTCGTCGAGCAGCTGCGCGGCCCAGGCCGCGAGCGGCTGCGGGCGCGCGTCGAGGTCGAGGGCGAGGCCGGGCCGGCGGCCCTCGCGCGCGACGCGCACGTGGTTGCCGTCGAGCGGGTGCTCCTCGGAACGCTGGATCGGCGGGCTGTCCTTGAGCACGCACAGCGCCGCGAAGGCCTCGAGGAAACGCATCTTGTTCTGGTTCACGCCAACCGGGTCGAAGGCGCTGACGTCGAGCGAGCGCAGCTCGACGTATTCCACGCCGGCGCGCCGCAGCGCGCGGGTCGGGCGCTCGCCGGAGCGCGCCGTGCGTTTCGGCCGGATGAAGCTGTAGTACTCGTTCTCGATCTGCAGCACGCTGTCGTTGAGCTGCCGCCACTCGCCATCCACCACCACGCCGAAGCGCGCGTAGTCGGGGCTGCGCGTGAAGACGAGGGACTCGAGGTCGCGCGTGTAGTCGTCGAGGGAGTTCACGGAGACCGAGAAATCCGCCTGGCTGCTGTTGCGGTAGCCGAGGTCGCTCATGCGCAGCGAGGTCGCGTAAGGCCCGTACAGCGTGTGCGGGTCGAGCTCCTCGAGGCCCTTCGCCATCGGCCGGCCCTTGAAGAACGAGCGGCAGACCGCCGGCGAGGCGCCGAACAGGTACAGGATCAGCCAGCCATGCCGGCGGAAGTTCCGCAGCAGCGCGAAGTAGGCCTCGTCCACGAAGTCCTGCCCGCCGGTGCGCGACTGCCAGGCCTCCTGCAGGACGGGCCAGAAGCGCTCGGGGAACGAATAATTGAAGTGCACGCCGGCGATGGCCTGCATGACCCGCCCGTAGCGCAGGCCGAGCCCGCGGCGGTAGACGTGCTTCATCCGGCCGATGTTGGAGCGGCCGTACTCGGCGATGGGAATGCTCGCGTCGCCGTCGAGCGCGCAGGGCATGCTGGTGGCCCAAACGAGCTCGTCGCCGATGTGCTTGTAGACGAACTCGTGCAGGTCCACCAGGCACTGCAGCAGCTGCCAGGTCTCGGTGAAGGCCGGCGTGATGAGCTCGAGCAGCGCCTCGGAATAGTCGGTGGTGATGTGGCCGTTGGTCAGCGCGGAGCCCAGCGCAGCCGGGTGCGGCGTGGGCGCGATCCGCCCCTGCGGGGTGACCCGCAGCGACTCCTTCTCGATGCCCTTTCGGCCGCCGCGCAGCACGCCGCGCTCGCCGGAATTGACCAGCGCGGCGAGCCGACGCTCGAAGACGCGATCGATCCCTGCGACCGACATAAATGTCCCCTGGTGGGTGAAGGGCGGCATTGTGCGCGTGCCCGTGGGCCCGCGTCGAGCCTGGGCGCGGGCCGGGGCCATCGCCTTCAGTGCGGGTTCAGGCGGGCCCGGTGCACAATGGGGCCATGGTGCGAATCCTCCTCATCACGGGGCTGGCCCTGCTGGCGCTCGCGGCCGCCCCGGCGCAGGCCGAGGCCTTCCGCTGCGGCACTCGAATCGTCACCGACGGCGACAGCGCCGCGAAGGTGGTGGCCCTGTGCGGCGAGCCGACCGAGATCCGGCGCAGCGCGATCCTGCGCAGGCCCGTCCTGTGGCTCTACGGCCGCCCGTACTACCTGTCGGACGACCTCGTCGAGGTGCCGGTCGAGACCTGGACCTACAACCTCGGACCGCACAAGCTCATGCGCCAGCTGCGCTTCGAGGACGGCGTCCTCGTCGAGGTCACGACGCTGGGCCACGGCTACAACGAACCATAGGACGGGCGCGGCCCGGCCGCGGGCGAAGGCCGAGCCAGCGGCCCGCCGCCTTGCCTATACTTCGACCATGAAGCTGCACCAGCTGCGCTACCTCGCCGCGATCGTCGACAACGGCCTCAACATCACCGCGGCCGCCCGCGCGCTTCACACCTCCCAGCCCGGCGTCAGCAAGCAGATCAAGCTGCTGGAGGACGAGCTCGGTTTCGAGGTGTTCGAGCGCCAGGGCCGCACGCTGCGCCGGCTCACGCCCGCCGGCGAGCAGGTGGTGGCGCGCGCCCAGCGCATCCTGGAGGAGGCGCGCAACATCCGCCGCCTGTCCGAGGAAGCCCGCGACGAGAAGAAGGGCTCGATGTCCATCGCGACCACGCACACGCAGGCGCGCTACGTCCTGGCGGGCATCGTCAAGCGCTTCCGCGAGCAGTACCCGGAGGTGAAGCTGCACCTGCACCAGGGCACCTCGGAGCAGATCGCCTCGCTCGCCGCCGAGGACCGGGTGGATTTCGCGATCGCCACCGGCTCGCAGGAGCTGTTCCCGGGCATGGTGCTGATGCCCTGCTACCGCTGGCACCGCGACATCGTGGTCCCTAAGGGCCACCCGCTCGCCCGCATCGAGAAGCCGACCCTCAAGGACCTGAGCCGGCACCCGGTGGTGACCTACGTATTCAGCTTCTCGGGGCGTTCGTCGCTGCCAGCGCTGTTCGAGCGCGCGCGGCTGCCGCTCGACGTGGCACTCACCGCACATGATGCCGACGTCATCAAGACCTACGTCCGGCTGGGCCTCGGCGTGGGCATCATCGCCTGCATGGCCGTGACCGAGAAGGAAGACCCCGACCTCGCCGCGATCGACGGCTCCCACCTCTTCCCCGAGCACGTGACCTGGCTCGGCGTGCGCCGCGGCCGCCTGCTGCGAGGGTACATGTACGACTTCATGCGGCTGTTCGCGCCGCACCTGTCGAGGCGGCTGGTGGAACAGGCCTTGCGCGCGGCGACACCCGAGGAGTCCGCGGCGCTGTTCGAGGACATCCGGCTGCCCCGCTACTGAACGCGGGATCGCGAATGGACGATTTCGAGAAGCTCGGCGTCTTCTACCTCGGCCGCGAGTTCGACCCGGCCGCGTCCGCCGACGCGCCCCCTCCGGGGCCGCTGCTGTACGACTCCAAGGACCTCACGACGCACGCCGTCTGCGTGGGCATGACCGGCTCGGGCAAGACGGGCCTTTGCATCTCGCTGCTGGAGGAGGCCGCGATCGACGGCATCCCCGCGATCGTCATCGACCCGAAGGGCGACATCGCGAACATCCTCCTCGCCTTCCCCGACCTCAGGCCCGAGGACTTCGCGCCCTGGGTGGATCCGGCCGAGGCGGCGCGCAAGGGCGTGCCCGCGGCGGAGTGGCCCGGGCGCGTGGCCGACATCTGGCGCAAGGGCCTCGCCGAGTCCGGCCAGGACGGCGCCCGCATCCGCCGCTTCCGCGACGCCGTGGACATCGCCGTCTACACACCCGGCAGCGATGCCTGCCTGCAGCTTTCGGTGCTGCGCTCCCTGGCGGCGCCGGAGGGCGCGCTGGACGCCGCCGCGCTGCGCGAGCGCGTGAGCGGGGTCGTCTCGGGACTGCTGGGCCTCGTGGGCGTGCCGGCCGACCCGCTCAAGAGCCGCGAGCACATCCTGCTGTGCGCGATCCTGGAGGCCAGCTGGCGGGAGGACCGGGCCCTCGACCTCGCAGGGCTCATCGGCGCCATCCAGAAGCCGCCCTTCGACAAGGTCGGCGTTTTCGACCTCGAGACCTTCTTCCCGGCGAAGGACCGGCTCGGGCTGGCGATGGCGGTGAACAACCTGCTCGCCTCGCCGGGCTTCGGCGCCTGGCTCGAGGGTGAGCCGCTCGACATCCAGCGCCTGCTCCACACGCCCGAGGGCAAGCCCCGCATCTCGATCGTGTCCATCGCGCACCTGGGCGACTCCGAGCGCATGTTCGTCGTGACGCTGCTGCTCAACGAGCTGGTCGCCTGGATGCGCGGCCAGCCGGGCACTTCCTCGCTGCGCGCTCTTTTCTACATGGACGAGATCTTCGGCTACTTCCCGCCCACGGCGATGCCGCCGTCGAAGCTGCCGATGCTGACGCTGCTCAAGCAGGCGCGCGCCTACGGCCTCGGCCTCGTGCTCGCGACGCAGAACCCCGTCGACCTGGACTACAAGGGCCTCGCCAATGCCGGCACCTGGTTCATCGGCCGGCTGCAGACCGAGCGCGACAAGGAGCGCGTGATCGAGGGCCTGCAGGGCGCCCTCGCCGGAAGCGCCCTCGACCGGCCCGCGCTCGAGCGGCTGATGTCCGGACTGGGCCAGCGCGTGTTCCTGATGCGCAACGTCCACGACGACGATCCGGTGCTGTTCAGGACGCGCTTCGCGCTCTCCTACCTGCGCGGCCCGCTCACCCTGCCGGAGATCGGCCGGCTGATGGCCCCGCGCAAGGCCGCCGCACCGGCCGGGAGGCCCGCCGCGTCAGCAGCGGTCACGGCCGTGACCGCTGCGCCACGGCCGGCGCTGCAGGCCGGCATCGAGGAGATCTTCCTGCCGGCCACGCCGGGCCGCGGGCCGGTCACCTACCGTCCGCGCGTGGGCGCCGCCGTCCGGCTGCATTACGTGGATGCCCGGTCCGGCCTCGATGCCTGGCGGAACCTCGCGCTGCTCGCGCCGGTCGGCGAGGACGGCCGGCCCGCCTGGGACGAGGCGACGGAGCTTGCGTCGCTCGGCAGCGGCGGCACGCCCGTCGACGGCGCGGGCTTCGCAGACGTGCCGGCGGCCCTGCTGCGCGCGCCGACCTATGCCGCCGCAGGCAAGTCGCTGGCGGCGCACCTGCTCGAGCACGGCTCGTTGGAACTCCTGCGCTGCGCGCCGCTCAAGCTCGCCTCGCAGCCCGGGGAAACCGAGGGTGACTTCCGCGCCCGCCTCGCACACGCGCTGCACGAGAAGCGCGACGAGGAGGTCGCGAAGCTGCGCCAGAAGCACGCCGCGAAGCTTCGCACGCTGGAGGACCAGGTCCGCCGCGCCGAGGAGCGCGCGGAGCGCGAGCGCGCCCAGTACTCGCAGCGCAAGCTCGACTCCGCGGTCGCGCTCGGCGCCTCCGTGCTCGGCGCGATCTTCGGCGGGCGCCGCTCCGCCGCCTCGCGAGCCGGCACGGCCGCGCGCTCCGCCGGCCGCGCGTACAGCGAGAAAGGCGACGTCGCGCGCGCCGACGAGAACCTCGGGGTCCTGCGCCAGCGCCGCGACGAGCAGCTCGCCGCGATCGAGGCCGAGGCCGCCGCGCTGGCCGCGGGCCTCGATGCCTCGGGCATCGAGCTGGAGCGCATCCGCGTCGCGCCGCGCAAGTCGGACATCGCGGTGGGCCGCGTGCTGCTCGCCTGGGAACCCTGGCGCGTCGCCGCCGACGGCCTCCCGCAGCCCGCCTGGCAACCTGCATGAGCGAAGACCCACGATGAGCCGATCCCTGTTGGTCCTCCGCGGGCTGGCCGCCATCGCCCTCGCCGGCCTGCTGGCCGCCTGCAGCGCGAAGGAGCCGCCGCCCGATGCCTACGGCACGTGGCGGGCCGTGTTCGCCATCCAGGGCGGCGACCTGCCCTTCGGCCTCGAGATCGCCCGCGAGGGCGACACCGACCTGGCCTGGCTCGTCAACGGCCCGGAGCGCGCGCGCGTGGACGCGGTCACCGTCGACGGCGACCGCGTCAGCATGAAGCTGCCCGGCTACCCGCACCGGCTGGAGGCCCGCCTGGTGGACGGCCGCCTCGAAGGCGAGGTCACCTTCCTCAGGCCGGGCGGCGAGACCCGCACGGCGCGCCTCGTTGCCCAGCGGGGCCAGGACTGGCGGTTCTTCCCGGCCCCGGCCTCGGAGCAGTCCGATTTCGCCGGTCGCTGGGCGCTCACCTTCACGCGCCCGGACACCGGGGCCGAGCGCTTCGCAATCGCGGACCTCGCCCAGCGCGGCCACGAGGTCAACGGGACCGTGCTGCGCGACTCGGGCGATGACCGCTACATCGCCGGCGAGGCGCGCGGCGACACGGTGTTCCTCTCGCGCTTCGACGGCGGCAGCGCCTACCTCTATGTCGCCCGCCTGCTCCCGGACGGGACGCTCACGGGCGAGTTCCGCACCGCGACCGGCGGCTACGAGACCATCCGGGGCCGGCGCGACGCCGCCGCCGCGCTCCCCGATCCCGACGCCGCCGGGCGCACGCGCCTGAAGGCCGGGGCCGAGCGCCTGCGCTTCACGTTCCCCGACCTGGATGGCCGGCCCGTCTCGCTCGACGACCCCCGTTTCGCCGGAAAGGTCGTGATCGTGACCATCGGCGGGAGCTGGTGCCCGAACTGCCACGACGAGGCCGCCTTCCTGCAGGAGTTCCTGCGCGGCCGCCGGGAGCGCGGACTCGAGGTCGTGCAGCTGATGTTCGAGTACACGGAGGACTTCGCCGCCTCGGCCGCCGCGGCGCGCGACTTCGCGCGGAAATTCGGCATCGACTACCCGGTGCTGATCGCCGGCACCGCCGGCGAAGTGCCCGAGAAGCTCCCCCAGCTCGAGACCTTCTACGCCTACCCCACCATGCTGGTGCTCGACCGGGAGGGCGTGATCCGCCACGTCCACACCGGCTTCAGCGGCCCGGCAACGGGGCGCGTCTACGAGGACTTCGTCGCCGGATTCACGACGCTGATCGACGGAATGCTGGCGCCCGGCGCCTGACGGTCCGGAAACCGCTATCGCCGGAACCGGGCGCGCCGCCCTAAGCTCGGCAGATGGACAGGGAAGCCGTCTTCCGCGCCCGCGGGCTGACCAAGGTCTACCGGATGGGCGAGATCGAGGTCGTCGCGCTGCGCGGCGTGGACCTCGACCTCTACGCGGGCGAGTTCGTGGTGCTGCTCGGCCCCTCCGGCAGCGGCAAGTCCACGCTGCTCAATATCCTCGGCGGCCTCGACAGCGCCACGTCGGGCGAGGTGACCTACGCCGGCCACGACCTCGCGCGCGCCACCGAGCGCGAGCTGACCGGCTTCAGGCGCGACCACGTCGGCTTCGTCTTCCAGTTCTACAACCTGATTCCCAGCCTCACTGCGCGCGAGAACGTCGCGGCGGTCACCGAGATCGCCCGGGCGCCGATGAAGCCCGAGGAAGCCCTCGAGGTCGTCGGCATGGGCGAGCGCCTCGACCACTTCCCGGCCCAGCTGTCCGGCGGCGAGCAGCAGCGCGTGGCGATCGCGCGCGCCATCGCCAAGAACCCGGCGGTGCTGCTGTGCGACGAGCCGACCGGCGCCCTCGACTCGGCGACGGGCATCGTCGTGCTGGAGGCGCTCGAGAGCGCCAACCGGCGGCTCGGGACCCTCACCGTCGTCATCACGCACAACGTGGTCATCGCCGAGATGGCCGACCGCGTGATCCGCATGGCCGACGGGCGCATCGCCGGCAGCGAGCAGAACCCCACCCGCAGGTCGCCGAGGGAGCTGGCCTGGTGATGCGCGCGCTCGACCGCAAGCTGTGGCGCGACCTCTGGCACCTGCGCGGGATGGTGGGCGCCATCTCGCTGGTCCTGCTCGGCGGCATCTCGACTTTCGTCATGTCGCGGGTGACCTACGAGTCGCTCGCCGCCACTCAGCAGCGCTACTACGCCGACCAGCGCTTCGCCGAGGTGTTCACGGGACTGGTGCGCGCGCCCGGGTCGGTGGCCGCACGGCTGGCCGACATCCCCGGCGTCGATCACGTGGAGACGCGGGTGGTCGCCGTGGTGAACCTCGAGGTCGAGGGCTACGACGATCCCGTGACCGGCCGGGTCGTCTCGCTGCCCGAGCACGGCGAGCCGCTGCTCAACGTTCCCTGGCTGCGCATCGGGCGGCTGCCGGATCCCCACGCCGATGCCGAGGTGACCATCAGCGAGGACTTCGCCGAAGCGCAGGGGCTCGGTCCCGGCGACTCGCTCGCCGCCATCATCAAGGGGCGACGGAAACAGCTCACCATCGTCGGCCTCGCGCTCTCGCCCGAGTACATGTACGCGATCCCGCCCGGCGCGATCTTCCCGGATTACGAGCGCTACGGGATCCTGTGGATGAACCGGCGCGCGCTCGCCACCGCCTACGACATGGAGGGTGCGTTCAACGACGCCAGCTTCTCGCTGCAGGCGGGCGCCCGGGCCGGGGACGTGATCGACGGCATCGACGGCGTGCTCGCGCGCTACGGGGGATTCGGCGCCTACGCGCGCGAGGACCAGTTCAGCCACCGCTTCATCACCGAGGAACTCCGCGGACTGCGGACGATGGCGACCGTGTTCCCGGTGATCTTCCTCGGCGTGGCGGCTTTCCTGCTCAACGTGGTGATCACCCGGCTCATCAGCCTCGAGCGCGAGCAGATCGGCACGCTCAAGGCCTTCGGCTACGGCACCGGCGCGATAACCGGCCACTACCTCAAGCTGGTGCTGGCGATGGTGTCCGTCGGCCTCGCCGCGGGCACCGGGCTCGGCCTGTGGTTCGCGCGCGGGATGGCCGGCATCTACCAGGTCTTCTACAGCTTCCCCTACCTGCACCTGGTCCTCGACCCGGCCGTGTTCGTGCAGGCCCTGGCGGTCACGCTGGTCGCGGCGCTCGCCGGGACGCTGCTCGCGGTGCGCCACGTCGCGGCCCTGCCGCCGGCAGTGGCGATGCGCCCCGAGCCGCCGCCCGTCTACCGCGCGACGCTGCTCGAGCGCGCCGGCCTCGCGCGCCGCGTCGCCGAGCCGACGCGGATGATCCTGCGCCACGTCGCGCGCCGGCCCGCCAGGTCGGCGCTGACCGTGCTCGGGATCGCCGCGGCGGCCGGGATCCTCATGATCACCAATTTCCAGCGCGACGCCATCGGCTGGATGCTCAACGTGCAGTACGTGCTGTCGAGCCGCGAGGACGTGACCGTGATGTTCACGGACCCCACGCCGCGGCGCGCGCTCTACTCCCTCTCCGCCCTCGACGGCGTGCAGCACGCCGAGGGGTTCCGGGCCGTGCCCGCGAGGCTGGTGTTCGGGCACCGCAGCTACCGCACCGCCGTCGAGGGCGTGGAGCCCGACGCCGTGCTCCAGCGCGTGCTCGACGCGGACCTCGACCCGGTGGCCGTGCCCGGGGAGGGCGTGGTGCTCACGGACTACCTTGCGAACGAGATCCTCGGCATCGCCCCGGGCCAGACGCTCGTCATCGAGGTCCTGGAGGGACGCCGTCCCGTGCTGGAGGTGCCCGTCGCGGGCATCACCCGGCAGTACCTCGGCGTCAACGCCTACATGAATCGCGAGGCGCTGAACCGGCTCATGCGCGAAGGCCCGGCGATCTCCGGCGCGCGGCTGTCGGTGGACAAGGCCCGGCTGGTGGACCTCTACCGGCAGCTGCGGGAAATGCCGCGCGTGGCCGGCACAGTGGTGCGGGAGAACTCGATCCGGCAGTTCAACGAGATGATGGAGCAGACGATCCTGTTCTTCTCCTTCATCACCGCGCTGCTCGGCGGGTTCATCGCCTTCGGGGTGGTCTACAACTCGGCCCGCATCGCGCTATCCGAACGCGGGCGCGAACTCGCCTCGCTGCGCGTGCTCGGCTTCACGCGCGCCGAGGTGGGCTATATCCTCCTCGGCGAGATCGGCCTCCTGACGCTCGCCGCCATCCCGCTCGGATTCGCGTTCGGCATCGGGCTGTCGGCCTACCTTGCCGCCGCCTTCGCCTCGGACCTCTATCGCGTGGCGCTCGTCGTCGAGCCCCGCACGTATGCGCTCGCCGCGGGCGTCGTGATCGCGTCGTTCGCGGTGAGCTGCCTTTTCATCTGGCGGAAGGTCTCGCGCCTCGACCTCGTCGAAGTGCTGAAGACCCGGGAGTAGGGACCGCATGGTAGCGAGCAAGCGACTGAAGGGACTGCTCATCCTGTCCGCACTCGTGCTGGCGGCCCTGACCTTTGGCTTCTGGCCGCGGGCCGTGCCCGTGGAGACCGCCGAGGCCGCGCGGAGGCCGCTGGCCATCACGGTCGAGGAGGAGGCACGCACGCGCGTCAAGGAACGCTACGTGGTGCACGCCCCGGTGGCCGGGCTCATGCGGCGGATCGACCTCGAGGTCGGAGACGCTGCGCCGCTCGGCGCGGTGATCGCGTCGCTCGACCCTACGCTGCCGGCCGTGCTCGACCCGCGCGGCCGCGCCGAGGCCGAGGCGCGCGTGGCGGCCGCGCGCGCCGAGCTCGAGCGCCGCGAGGCCGGCGCCCGGCAGGCGGAGGCGGAGGCGCAGCTCGCGGCCTCGGAATTCACCCGGATCGAGGGCCTGCTCGGGCGCGGACTCGTGTCCCAGCGCGAGTTCGACCAGGCGCAGGCCAGCCTGCGGGCGCGCGAGGCGGGAAAGCGCGCCGCGGATTCGGCGGTGGACGTCGGCCGCTACGAGCTCGAGGCTGCGCGCGCCGTCCTGCGCTATACCGCCGGGGCGGAGGGCGGCCGGCCGGTGGGCACCGTGGCGCTTCGCTCGCCGGTCGACGGCGTGGTGCTCAAGCTGCACCAGGAAAGCGCCGGCGTCGTGTCCGCCGGCCAGCCGCTGATCGAGGTCGGCGACCCCGCCGGGCTCGAGGTCGAGTGCGAGGTGCTGTCGCGTGACGCGGTGCGCATCGCGCCGGGCGGCCGGGTGCTGCTGGAGCGCTGGGGCGGCGACACGCCGCTCGAGGGCGTGGTCCGGCTGGTCGAGCCGACCGGGTTCACGAAGATCAGCGCGCTGGGCGTCGAGGAGCAGCGCGTGCGCGTCATCGTGGACATCACCTCCCCGCCCGCCGAATGGCAGCGGCTGGGCGACGGCTACCGCGTCGAGGCACGATTCGTCGTGTGGGAGCGGCAGGACGTGCTGACCGTGCCCACGAGCGCGCTGTTCAGGCGCGACGGCGGGCACGCGGTGTTCGTGGTCGAGCGCGGACGCGCCCGGGTGCGGACCGTCGTCCCCGGCCACGGCAGCGGGCTCCTGACCGAGATCGCCGAGGGAATCGCGGCCGGCGAACGGGTCGTCGTGCACCCGGGTGAGTCCGTGGCCGACGGCGTGCGCGTCCGCCGTTTCCGCGAGAATGGGACGCACGCTGATTTCACCGTGGAATGATTTGCGTCCCCCGTTATTTCGACGGCGGCAGCCGGGCTACACTGTGACGATGGAATCCAAGCTTGCCCGCCAGCAGAAGGACGCACTCGTCGAGGCCGTCCGGCGCCTGACTCCAACCCAGCGTCTCGAGGCCTGGCTCGCGCATTGTCGCCTGGTCGCGGGACTGTATCTCGCGGGCCCGACGAAGCGGCCCGGCGGCCGACAGCGACCTCCATGAGAACCCGCCAGGCCGGCGAGTCGGCGCTCCTGCTGCTCGACGCCATCGACCTGCTGCAGCAGTCGGGCATAGCCTATGCCGTGGTGGGCGCGATGGCCGCCGCCGTGCACGGTGTCGTCCGCGCCAGCATGGACGCGGATGCGGTGGTGCTTCTGCCGGTCCAGCGCGTCGCTGAGCTCGAGCGTCAGTATCGGGCCAGTGGCTTCGCCACGGTGATGCGCCGCGGCGATGCCGAGGATCCGATCGGCGCCGTCCTCGCCTTGCACGACGCGTTCGGGAACAGGGTCGACCTGCTGTTCGGCTTGAAGGGACTCGGCGCCGATGCGTTCGGACGTACAATCACGGTTCCCTTTCAGGACCGCGACCTGCTGGTCATCGGACGCGAGGACTTCGTGGCCATGAAAGTCTTCGCCGGGGGTCCGCTGGATCTCCTGGATGCCGAGCGGGCATTGGCCGCAGCGGGCGGCGACCTCGACCCGGAACTCCTGCGTCGGGTCGCGGCCGGCTACGGTCCCGGGGTGCTGTCGCAACTCGAGGCATTGATCGGCCCGCGCAGGTAGCCGTCCGGATACGCAAGCCTGGTCCAGACGCATCCGTGCGAGGCGAGGGCTGCCGGCACCGGGGTACCCCGGTTCCGTGATCACTCATCGCGAGGTATACATGCCTTCCTTCGACGTCGTGTCCGAGCTCGATTCCCAGGAGGTCCGCAACGCCGTGGACCAGGCCAACCGCGAGGTTTCCCAGCGCTTCGACTTCAAGGACACCGGGGCGAAGTACGAGCTCCAGGAGTTCACGGTGACGATGCACGCGCAGGTGGACTTCCAGCTGAAGCAGATGCTCGACATCCTGCTGCCGAAGCTCGCCAAGCGCGGCATAGACGTCGCCTGCGCCAAGCCTGGCGACCCGCAGGTCACGCTGAACGCCGCGCGCCAGCCGGTGGTCCTGCAGCATGGCATCGACGCCGACACCGGCCGGAAGATCCAGCGCCTGATCAAGGACTCGAAGCTCAAGGTGCAGGCGGCCATCCAGGGCGACCAGGTCCGGGTCACCGGCAAGCAGCGCGACGAGCTGCAGGCGGCGATCGCCCTGATCCGCGGCGCCGGCCTCGAGGTTCCCTTGCAGTTCAAGAACTTCCGGGACTGAGGAACGACCCGATGAACCCCTACAAGCGGCTGTCACGACAGCTGCGCGGCCGCCTGAGGTCACGCGTGCTCGGGCAGCATGGCATCGCGCTGCTGGCCGACACCAGGAACGGCCTGCTGGCCGTGTCTCCCGGCGACTTCAACGTGTCGCGGCAGCTGCTGACCGCCGGCGAGTACGACTGGGAACAGGTGGTGATGCTGTCCGGACTCGTGGGCCCGGGATCGCGGCTGGTGTTCGCCGGCGCCCACATCGGCGCGCTGCTCGTACCGATCACGCGACGGTCGCAGGCGCGCGAAGTCGTCGCCTACGAGCCGAGCCGGCGCAACCACGCGCTGCTCGCGGCGAACCTCGCGCTCAACGCACTGCCCCAGGTGACGGTGCACAACGCCGCGCTCGGCGAGCGGGCCGGCACGGTGCGGTTCCTGGAGAGCGCCATCAACACCGGCCACAGCCGGGTCGCGGCCGCCGGCGGCACGATCGAGGTGCCGATGTGCACGCTCGACGGAACCCTGCCGGCGGACTGGCCGGCGGTGGACCTGATGGTGATGGACGTCGAGGGCAGCGAGGTCGGCGCGCTGCGCGGCGCGGCCGGGACGCTGGCGAAGACGCGCTTCCTGTACGTCGAGTTCGCGCCGGAGAACCTTGCCGAGCAGGGCGTCGCGGTGGAGGACATGATCCGGGAGCTGACCCTTCACTTCACGCGCATGAGCGTGTTCGGGCGCGGGGTCGAAGTGTCGGGCGGCGAACGGATCGCGGGGTACCTGCAGGACTACGCGAGCCGAAGCCAGCGCCTGCTGAACCTGCTCCTGAGCAAGGACTGAGGGCCAGGCCCGCCGGGACGGAGCGGCACGAGCCTCCTTGGGAGGGGCTCCCGCAAGGGCGCTATCGTCCCGCCGCCGCCATCTTCCTGCGCAGGTATGCGATCTGCGCCTGCAGCGGCAGCTCCTTGGGGCACAGGTCGTTGCAGCCGAGCAGCGACATGCAGCCGAAGACTCCCTCGTCGGTGCCGACCAGCTCGTAGAACTCGGCATCGCCGCGCGCATCCCGCGGGTCGAGGCGCATGCGCGCCACCTTGTTGAGGCCCACGGCCCCGACGAAGTCCGGGCGCATGTGCGCCGTGCCGCAGGCCGCGACGCAGCAGCCGCACTCGATGCAGCGGTCGAGCTCGTAGACCTCGTCCGCCAGGTCCGGGTCCATGCGCTCCTCGTGGCGGCGCAGGTCCACCTCCGCCGCCTTCGCGTGCACCCAGGCCTCGAGGCGCTCGGTCATCTCGCGCATCCACTTGCCGGTGTTGACCGACAGGTCGCCGATCAGCTCGAAGGTGGGCAGCGGCGCGAGCGTGATGTCGGCCGGCAGCTCGGCGGTGAGCGTGCGGCAGGCGAGTCCCGGGCGGCCGTTCACGACCATGCCGCAGCTGCCGCAGACGCCGGCGCGGCACACGAAGTCGAACTGCAGCGACGGGTCCTGCTTCTCGCGCAGCTCGGAAAGCAGGATGAACAGCGTCATCCCCTCCGCCTCGTCCACCTCGTAGGTCTGGATGCGGGAAGTCGAGGCCGGATCGGCCGGGTTGCAGCGCAGGATGTGCACGCGCAGCCGGCGCGGCGCGGGTGTCATGGTCATGGCAGCGGCTCCCCGAGCCTCTCGTTGCGACCGCGCAGCGACGCAGGCAGCAGGTGCTCCCAGGGCATCAGCGCCTGCTGCACCGAAAAGCGCCCGTCGGCGCCGAGGCGGGCGCGCAGCGCCTCCACCTCGGCCTGCCGCGCCGCGGTGGCCGGGTGGTCAACGTAGTCGCGCGCGCCGTAGCCGCGCCAGCCCGGCGGCAGCTCCATCGCGGCGACCTCGAGCGGCTCGTAGGACAGCACCGGCAGGTCGGCCTGCGGGTCGGGCCAGGTGGCGAGCGTGCGCTTCAACCAGTCGCGGTCGTTGCGCTGCGGGTAGTCGGCGCGGGAGTGGGCGCCCCGGCTCTCCGTGCGCGCGAGCGCGCCGCAGGCCACGGTGAGCGCCAGTCGCAGCATCTTGCGCGTGCGGTAGGCCGTGACCAGCGCCGGGTGGGCGCCCGCGGCGCGGCCGCCGATCCCGATGCGCCGGCTGCGGTCGTAGAGCTCGCGCAGCGACTCCACCGCCGAGGCAAGGTCGGGTCCGTCCCGGAAGATGCCGACCTGGCGGGTCATGATCTCCTGCATGGCGACCCGCAGCGCCATCGGGTCTTCACCCGGACCTGCGCACAGGCCGTCGAGCTCGGCCTGCGTGGCGCGCAGGAACCCGTCGACGAGGCCCGTCGAGACCTCGAGCTCCGCGCCCTCGCAGTAGTCCGCCACGAACTCGCCGACGATCATGCCCGCGACGACGGTCTCCGCGACCGAGTTGCCGCCGAGGCGGTTGAAGCCGTGCATGTCCCAGCAGGCGGCCTCGCCCGCCGCGAACAGCCCTGCGAGCGCCGGGTTCTCGCCCGTGTGGCGGGTGCGCACGCCGCCCATGGTGTAGTGCTGCGCCGGGCGCACCGGGATCCACTTGTCGGCAGGATCGATGCCGAGGAAATAGCGGCAGATGTCCTTCACCTCGCGGAGGTTGCGCTCGATGTGCGCGCGCCCGAGCAGGGTGATGTCGAGCCACAGGTGCTCGCCGAAGCGGCCCTTGACGCCGTGGCCCTTGCGGATGTGCTCCTCCATGCGCCGCGAGACCACGTCGCGCGAGGCGAGCTCCTTCTTTTCCGGCTCGTAGTCGGGCATGAAGCGGTGGCCGGCGGCGTCGCGCAGCAGGCCACCGTCGCCGCGGCAGCCCTCGGTCACGAGGATGCCGGCGGGGAAGATGCCGGTGGGGTGGAACTGCACCGCCTCCATGTTGCCGAGCGCGGCGAGGCCCGTCTCGAGCGCGAGCGCGTGGCCGATGCCCTCGTTGATGACGGCGTTCGTCGTGACCCGGTACAGGCGGCCGGCACCGCCGGTGGCGATGACGGTCGCGCGCGCCAGGACCGCGAACAGTTCGCCGCTGATGAGGTCGCGAACGATCGCGCCGTGGCAGCGGCGGCCGTCGTGGATAAGCGCGAGCGCCTCGGTGCGCTCGAGCACCGGGATGCCCTCGGCGATCGCCCGGTCGCCCACGGCGAAGAGCATGGCGTGGCCCGTGCCGTCCGCCGCATAGCAGGTGCGCCACTTCTTGGTGCCGCCGAAGTCGCGCTGTGCGAT
>JALORP010000097.1 GCA_025458865.1 Steroidobacteraceae bacterium
GGTGGCCCAGCGCCCGACGAGGTTCGAGTTGGCGATCAGGACGCGCGGCGCGTCCGGGTGCGTGCGGAACACGCCCACGGGCTTGCCCGACTGCACGAGCAGCGTCTCGTCGTCACCGAGCCGCTTGAGCTCGCGGAGGATGCGGTCGTAGCTCTCCCAGTCGCGCGCGGCGCGACCGATGCCGCCGTAGACGACGAGGTCGTCGGGGCGCTCGGCCACCTCGGGGTCGAGGTTGTTCATGAGCATGCGCAGCGGCGCCTCGGTGAGCCAGCTGCGGGCCGAGAGCGTGGTGCCGCGGGGAGCGCGGATGTCCTGGTGTGGGTTCTTCATGTGCGGGCGATCCGGGGGGCGAGCCAGCGATAGAGGAGCAGTGTCGCGAGCAGGCCGACGCAGAGCAGGGCGATCAGCCACGCGACTCGGACGAAGAAATAGTCGACCAGCTCGCGTCCCTGGGTGGCCCCGGCGCCGAGCGCGGCGCCCAGTTCGGGCGCCCGGGCGCCGGTCGAGTCGAGCAGGCCGCGCAGCTCGTTCGCCGCCTGCGCGATCTCGCTGGCGGCGCGGGTGTATTCGTTGACGTCGAAGGGCTTTCCGCGCGGCTCGCCGGGCTTGTGCTCGAAGCGCGCCACGAGGGCGTCGATGGAGCGCGTCGCCTGGTCGACGGCGACGGCGGACTGGCTGCCGGCCTCGAGGGTGCCGCGCATGTCGGCGAGCAGCGGCCGCAGCGTCGCCGCCTGCTCGACCAGCATCCGGTCGAACTGGCGGAACAGCGCCTCGCGTTCGCCGGCGAACGTGCCGGGCAGGGCTTCGGCGACGGCGGCGAACCGGGCCGCCGAGTCGGTGAGGCTGGCCGTCTGCGCGAGGAGCCGCTGCGACTCGGGGCCCGCCGCGAGGCGGTTCGCCGCGCGGTCGAACTGCAGGTCCATGAGGACGGGAATGCGTTGCGCGTAGTAGAGGGCGCGTTCCGCGAGCAGCCGCGACTGTTCCACCTGTCGAACCGCCGGGTCGAGGCCGGCGAGCGGATCGAGACCGACGAGGCCCATCAGGCTCGTCGGCAGGGTGAGCTTGCCACGGGTGGCCGCCGCGGCCGTGCCGGCGCCCGCGAATTCCTGGAAGCGCACGAACGGGGCGTTCACGGCGTCCGGGTGCCTGGCACGCCAGTCGGTGAGCAGGCGGCGGAGGTCCTCCTGCTGCGCGGTGCTGAGCACGCCGTCGGCCAGCTGCCAGGCGAGTATCTCGAGGTCGCGCTGCACCTCGAGCAGTGCGCCGGCGTGGTCCCGAAAGTGCTTCTGGCCCGAGTCCTCGACCACCATGCGGCTGATGGTCGCGAGCGTGATGAGGTCGAGCGTGCCGGCGACGGCGTTGTCCGCGGAGGCATAGGTGTAGGCGGAGTTCGCCTGCGCGAGCAGCCACCCGGAGAGGCGGTAGCGCTGGCTCGCGTCGAGCTCGTCCATCCCGATGCGGTGCGTGGACTCGATCAGGGTCCCGACGTACATGTCGGCGAAGCGCATGTTGCGCGACTGCAGCTGCAGGAGGAGGGCCGACTGCTCCGCCTCCTTGCGATTCTCGGGAAACAGGCCCTGGATCGTCGTGCAGCCGGCCGTCACCACGGCGGCGACCAGCACGATGGCGGCCAGCCGGCGCGCGGGGCCGCGGTCGGGCAGGGTGGGGGATCTCGGCATCCGCGCAGTATGGTGAGGCGCGGCCACCGCGCAAGGGGCGGGGCGGCCGTGCCGGGGCCCGGCAATGCGCCTAGAATCACCTTGTCCGTAAGCGCATGGAGTCCGCGTGATCCGCTGGGTCGTCATCCTTTCGCTGCTGCAGGTGGTGCCGTTCTGGCGCATTTTCCGGCGCATGGGGATCGCGCCCTGGCTCGCCATCCTGGCGTCGGTGCCGCTCGTGAACCTGATCGTCCTCTATTACGTGGCCCTGAACCCCTGGCCGAGTGAGCGCCGCGCCGTCCCGCCGCTGGACGGCCCCGACGCGCGGTTCTGACGCCGCCGGATCGTTGTCGAAGGGGCCGGGCTCGGGTACCGTGGCCACCCCCGGATCCGTCGATCCGAGCGTCACCGAGGACAGTGTCATGGCCGGCCCGAGCAACGCCCCCGACCCGAAGATGGATTCGCAGGACCTGTACCGCGAGGACATGTACACGGACCGCCGCGTGGGAACGATCCGCGTGCTGACGCCCGTGAAGTCCGACGGCACGCCCGACCCGGTCCGCCCGACCTCCTACGTCGGCCAGGCGCAGATCATGACGCCGGCCGGGGCGCTGCCGCTCAGCTTCGAGATCGAGGCGAAGACGCTGGCCGAGGCCTGCGAAGGCTTTGCCGACGGCGCCCGGATGGCATTCGAGGAGACGATGAAGGAACTGCAGGAGATGCGTCGGCAGCAGGCGTCTTCGATCGTTATCCCGGAGGCCGGCGCCGCCTCCGCGCTGACCGGGCAGGGCGGCCTGCCGCCGCGCGGCAAGATCCAGATTCCTTGACCGATTCGCTGATCCGGCTCCGCGACGCACTGCGCGAGTTCGCGGCGGCGCGCGAGTGGGAGCAGTTCCACTCGCCGCGGAATCTGGCGACCGCGCTCGCCGTCGAGGCGGCGGAGCTCCTCGAGCCGTTCCAGTGGCTGACGGACGAGGGGAGCCGGAATCTCCCGCCGGACAAACGGGTCGCCGTCGAGCATGAGCTCGCGGACGTGCTGCTGTACCTCATCCGGCTCGCGGACAAGCTCGAGGTGGACCTCGAGCGGGCGGCGCACGCGAAGATCGCGCTCAACGGCGAGAAGTACCCGGTCGAGAAGTCGCGCGGGTCGAGCCGGAAGTACGACGAGATCTAGGGTTGCCGCCCGACACGGAGATCGAACATGGCAGGTCGCTTTTCCCGCAGCCTCGAACTCGCCAGGGCCTCCTGGTCGGTCGTGCGTGCCGACAAGGAGCTGATGCTGCTGCCAGTGATGTCGGTGATCGCGCTCATGGTCGTGATCGGCAGCTTCGTCGTGCCGGTCGCGGTGCTGGGTGGCTTCCTCGACGGGACCGCGCGTGCCGAGCCGGGTCCCGTGGAATGGGTCGTCGCGCTGGCGTTCTACGTGCTCGCGTATTTCGTCGGCATCTTCTTCAACACGGCGCTCGTCGGCGCGGCCATGATCCGCATGGACGGGGGCAATCCGACGGTCGGAGACGGTCTGCGCATCGCGTGGCATCGGGTCGGCCGGATCTTCGGCTACGCGTGCATCGCGGCGACCGTGGGTCTCGTGCTGCGCGCGATCGAGGAGCGTGTCGGCTGGGTGGGGCGACTGATCGTGAAGCTGATCGGCGTCGGCTGGACGCTTGCGAGCTTCCTGGTGGTCCCGGTGCTGGTGACCCGGGACGTGGGGCCCGTCGATGCGGTCAAGGAGAGCGCCGGGCTGCTGCGCCAGACCTGGGGCGAGAACATCATCGGCAACGTCGGCCTGGGCATGGTGTTCGCCGTCGCCTACCTGGTCGTGATCGCCGGATTCGTCGGCCTGCTCGTGCTGGCTGCCCAGACCAATGCGCCGGCGCTGGCCGCGATCGTGGTGCTGGCTGGCGTCGTGACCGTGCTCGTCATCGCCGCACTTCAGGCGACGATGCAGGGCGTCTACGCGGCGGCGCTGTACCGGTACGCCACGCAGCCGGGGTCTGCCGTGCCGGGATTTCCAGTCGAGGTGATGCAGGCGGCGTTTCGCGGGAAATAGGGGACATTCCCCTATTTCTAACCAGAAATAGGGGAATGTCCCCTATTTCCCGCGCCGAAGCGTGCTGCAGCGGCGGCGAGCCGTTTCCCGGCGGAGCCGATGGCCGCTAAGCTCCGCCGGTGACCCTCGACGACCTGCGCAGCAACCGTAACCTCCTCTTCTGGGCGCTCCACACGCTCGGCTGGAGCGCCTACCTCATCGCCCAGTACCTGGGTGCGCTGCTCTACGAAAAGCCCTTCTCATACATGAAGGTGATCCTCGCCGCAGCGGCGAGCGGTTTCCTGCTCTCGGCGCCGCTGCGGCACATCTACCGCCGCCTCTGGGGCCGCCGGCCGCCCGTGGTCTTCGCCGGGGTGCTGCTCGCGGCGTGGCTCACTGCGCTCGTCTGGCGCGTCGTCATCAACCTCTCCTACGGCTACTTCGTCGAAGACTGGAT
>JALORP010000066.1 GCA_025458865.1 Steroidobacteraceae bacterium
CGCGCGATTTCGAGCCCGGGCGTCGCGCCCGCGCAACGCTCAGGAAGCCGCAGCCGGACTGTGGCGGCGGAACCGTGCCGGGGCGCGGTCGCGAGGCCGGTCGAGGTCTAGCGCAGCGGCGGCCAGGGGCTCGACATGCACATGAACGCCAGGGGTGCGCAGCAGGTGCCGGGCTCCCGCGTCGCCGGTTCCAGCCATCGCGGCCTTGAACTGGGCGCGTGGCAGCATGACGGGCGGACCGCAGAGTCCAGCCCAGCCGGAAGCCACCACGGCGTGCGGCCGCCGGCGCCAGGCGGCCACGAGACCTGAGAGGTCAGCGGCCTGAAGGGCATACTGATCGGCGAGCAGCACCAGTGCGCCTCGGGCGCTGGCCGGGAGCGCCTTCAGGCCCGCGGCCAGCGACGTGGACATCCCTGCGCGCCAGCGGCGGTTCACGACCATGGCCGGTCGCGGGGTGCGAAGCACGGCTGCGTGGCGCGAAGCCCGGGCCCCAAGGACCACGACGCAGCGCGGTCCGGCGACGGCCTGGCCGAGCCGGACCGACCGCTCGAACAGCGTCAAGGGTCCCTGGCGGACGAGCAGCTTGGCCCGGCCAAAGCGGCGGCTGCCGCCGGCGGCCAGGATCACGACCCAAACGGACTCAGGGACATTCCCCGTCGGCGACAGTCCCCGGCCTCGAGTCATTCGCGTGGCCGCAGGGGCGTATCCCCATTTCGGACGGGGGACAGTCGCCTGCGGGGACAGTCCCCGGGCAGGTATGATGGCCGGCATGAGGAAAGAATACGCGAGACTGCGCCGCCGACCGTTCCTGATGCCGCTCTGGCTGCCGGTTTTCGGCGCGGTGGTCGCGCTGGCTGTCGCGATCTGGCTCGTGCTGTCGGCCTCCACCACGCTGGTGATGGTCGTTCGCCACGCGGAGGCGGTGGCCGGGTCGGGCGATGACCCGCTGCTGTCGGCGGAAGGCGAGGCCCGGGCGCAGCGTCTCGCGGCGCTCATGACGACGGCCGAGGGCTTCGCGCCCGACGGGATCATCGTTTCGGGCCTGCGCCGGACGCAGGAGACCGCCCGGCCGCTCGCCGCGGCGCTGGGGATCCCGGTGGTCGTGGTGGAGGACCGCGATCCCAAGGCGGTCGCCGAGCGAGCACTGGCCGAGTTCCAGGGCAAGCGGGTGCTCGTCATCGGGCACAGCAACACGGTGCCTGAGATCGTCGGGCGCCTGTCGCGGGAGCGGGTCCCGGCGATGTCCGAGACGGAGTTCGGGACGCTCTACGTGGTGGCTGTTCCGCGTTTCAGCCGCCCGGCGGTGGCCCGGATCGAGCTGCGCTAGCCAAGCCGCGGCGCCGGGTCCTCGCGGCCCGGGTCGCCCCCTGCAGAGGGAACTTCAGCTGCCCTGCGGCTTGCGACCGGCGGGCACGCGCTCCCTGGCGAGTGCCACGGCGTTCTCGACGAAGGCCAGGTGGCGGCCAATCCGCAGGTCGGCGAGCACCGAATCGCGCACCACGCCCCCGCGGTCGATCAGGAAGGTGGCGCGCCGCACGCCGATGCCGAGCGGCCCGTCCACGTCGAAGGCCCGGATGACCGCCTTCCGTTCGTCGGACAGGAGCGTGAAGGGCAGCGAGTACTGCTCCCGGAACCGCTGGTGGCTCTCCGGGGATTGAGGGCTCACGCCCACCACCTTCAGGCCCGCGCCGAGGATCTGCGTGTGCAGGTCCCTGAGGTCGCACGCCTCCTTCGTGCAGCCGGGCGTGAAGTCGGCCGGATAGAAGTAGAGGATCAGGGCCTCGCCGTCGAGCAGGTCCGACAGGCTCCGCTCGCGGCCCTCGTGGTCCGGCAGCGTGAACTCCGGCGCCTTTTCACCGTTCCTGATCATCCAGACCTCCCTGCCGCGGCGTGCTCAGTCCTCCCGGCGGGAGGCCGGACCGCGGAACACCTTTTCCATGAACTCGTAGTTCGACGCGTGCAGCCCCAGGTGGGCGTAGATTTCCTGCGCCCGGACATTGGCGCGGTCGACGTACAGCCGCAGGCCGCAGACCGCCGGATCGGCGGATGCCAGCCCGGCGGCATGACGGAACAGCGCCGAGAATACCCCTTGCCCGCGATGCGCGTCATCGACGTAGACGGACTGGATCCACCAGAAGCTGCCGTTGCGCCAGTCGCTCCACTCGTAGGTGAGCATCATCTGCCCGAGCGGCCGGCCGCCGGCCTGTGCGATGAAATAACGCCCGCGAGAACGGTCCGCCAGGACGGCGGCCACGCCCGGCCTGAGCAGCCCGAGGTCCAGCTCAACCTCCTCGGATTCGAGCGCGAGGCGCCGGTTGGCTTCGACGATGAACTCGAGGTCCGAGGCGGTGCCGTCGCGGAGGATGAGGTCCATGGTCAGTCGCAAGCCGGAGGGGGCTCCCATGATACCGGCCGGCGGCCCCGCGGGCCGCCCGGCAGAGGGTTTCGCTTGCCGGGACCGGGGTGCGTCACTACAATCCCGCGCCTCGATGGGGCGGTAGCTCAGCTGGGAGAGCGTCGCGTTCGCAATGCGAAGGTCGAGGGTTCGATCCCCTTCCGCTCCACCACCAGACCCCGAAAGGCCAGGCACTCGCCTGGCCTTTCTCTTTCGCGGCGCCGGCGGGCGCCGCCCTGCACTTCCACGGTTGACTTTCCTGCGGCTGGCGTCCTAGCGTTGCCTTGCGCCCGAGGGAAGGCGCGTGCACCAGGGGAGTCAAATGGCGATCCGCAAGAAGGCGGCCAAGAAGGCCGCGAAGAAGACCGTGAAGAAGGCCGCCGGCAAGGCGAAGGCGGCGAAGAAGGTCGCGAAGAAGCCGGTCAGGAAGGCCGCGAAGAAGGCGCGGCGGACCACGCACCGCAGCTCGACCGGCAAGAAGCTCTACGCGAAGCGCGATGCCAAGGGTCAGTTCAAGGACATCCAGACCTATGCACGCGCGCATGCGGCCGACCTGCGGAAGAAGTCGAAGACCGAGACCGCGGCCGCGAAGAAGACCGTGAAGAAGGCGGCGAAGAAGGCGGCGGCAGCTACGGCCAAGGGCGTGAAGAAGGCCGCTGGCGCCACGCGCCGTACGGTCGCGAAGGCGAAGCAGACGGCGTCGCAGGCGATCCGCAAGACGGCCGTCACCGTCCGCAAGGCCACGACGCAGGTCGAGCGCGCCGCCGAGCAGGCCGTGCAGGCGACCGCACAGGCCGTCGATCAGGCAGCCCAGAAGGTCGACGAGGCGGTCAGCGGCGCCGCCGACCAGGCGGTCGAAAAGGTCGGCTGAATGCCACCCGGCCGCGGGCCGCGCGATGGCGCGGCTCGCGGCGCGTTGGGTTACCATGCGGCCCGCGCCCCGGTAGCTCAGTGGATAGAGCGGCCGCCTCCTAAGCGGCAGGTCGCAGGTTCAACTCCTGTCCGGGGCACCAGATTCCGCCGGCGCGGTCGCCTGCGGGCGTCCCTCGCGCGCCTCGCTTCCGGTATCATAGAAAAATTGTCCCGAACCGGAGCGTTGCCGACGCCATGAGCCGACCGCTCGCCGAGCTATACGCGTCCAGTCCGCTTTTCGCCGCGAATTCGCCCTACGTCGAGGATCTCTACGAGCAGTACCTCGCGGACCCTCGGTCCGTGGACGGTCGCTGGAGGGACTACTTCAACGGCCTCGGCGCCGCGCCCGCTGGCGAGGTGGCGCATGGTCCGCTGAAGAGCGCGCTCCTCGAGCGCGCCGCGAAGCCTCGGGTCGGCGCGCCGGCGGACGGTCCCGGCGAGGTTTCCAAGAAACAGGGCGCGGTCTCCCGACTCGTCCAGATCTACGCCAACCGCGGCCACCTGGTCGCGGACATCGATCCGCTCGGGCTCATGCACCGGCCGGTGCCGCGGGTGCTCGAGCTGTCCTACTTCGGCCTGTCGGACGCCGACCTCGACACGGAATTCTTCACCGGAAGCCGCGTCGGCGGCGTCGCGAAGCGGATGAAGCTGCGCGACATCGTCGCCCAGCTCAGGCAGATCTACTGCGGCCGGGTCGGCGCCGAGTTCGCCCACGTGTCCGAGACGGAGGAGCGACTCTGGCTGCAGGACCGATTCCAGGAGGGGATGCTGCATCACCGCTTCACGGCGGAAGAGCAGCGCAACATCCTGTGGCAGCTCACCGCCGCCGAGGGTCTCGAGCGTTACCTGCACACCAAGTACGTCGGCCAGAAGCGCTTCTCGCTCGAGGGTGGCGACGCGCTGATCCCGATGCTCGACGACCTCGTCCAGCAGGGCGGCGTTCGAGGCGTGGAGGAGATCGTGATCGGCATGGCCCATCGCGGCCGCCTGAACGTGCTCGTCAACGTGCTCGGCAAGGCGCCGTCCGTCATGTTCTCCGAGTTCGAGGGCGCCTACGAACTCGCCAAGCTGACCGGCTCGGGCGACGTGAAGTACCACAAGGGCTTCTCGGCCGACCTCAAGACGCCGGGTGGCAACGTCCACACCGCGCTCGCTTTCAATCCCTCGCACCTCGAGGTCGTGAACCCGGTGGTCGAGGGTTCGGTCCGGGCGCGCCAGGAACGCCGCGGTGACGCCGGCGGCGAGCGCGTGCTGCCGATCCTCGTCCACGGCGACGCGGCGTTCGCCGGCCAGGGCGTGGTGATGGAGACGCTGCAGCTCTCGCAGGCGCGCGGCTTCGCCACGGGCGGCACCGTCCACATCATCATCAACAACCAGGTCGGCTTCACGACCAGCGAACCGCGCGACGCCCGCTCGACGCTCTACTGCAGCGACGTCGCCAAGATGATCGAGACGCCGGTGTTCCACGTGAACGCCGACGATCCGGAGGCGGTGGTGTTCGTCACCCGCCTCGCGCTCGACTACCGCATGCACTTCCGCAAGGACGTGGTCATCGACCTCGTCTGCTACCGGCGTCACGGCCACAACGAGGCCGACGAGCCCTCGGCGACCCAGCCGGTGATGTACCAGGTGATCCGCAAGCACGCGACGGCGCGCCAGCTCTACTCGGAGCGCCTCGTGGCGGAGGGCGTGATCGACCCGGCCGAGGCCACGGGGATGCCCGAGCGGTACCGGCAGGGCCTGGAGGAGGGCAAGCCGCAGGCGCGGGCCTTCGTGGGCACCACCGGCAACAAGTTCACGGTGGACTGGAGCCGCCACCTCGAGGCGAGCTGGAACGAGCTGATCACGACGGCGGTGCCGGGCGAGGCCCTCGCCGCGCTTGGCCGGCGCATGGTCCAGGTTCCCGCCGATTTCACCCTGCACCCCCGCGTCGCACGCGTGATCGAGGACCGGCGCCGCATGTACTCGGGCGACATGCCGCTCGACTGGGGCGCCGCCGAGACGCTGGCCTACGCGACACTGCTCAAGGACGGCTACCGCATCCGGATCACCGGCCAGGACTCCGGCCGCGGCACGTTCTTCCACCGCCATGCGGTGCTGCACGACCAGGCCACCGGCCGGCGGCAC
Organism: Steroidobacteraceae bacterium; assembly: GCA_025458865.1. Taxonomy (GTDB): domain Bacteria; phylum Pseudomonadota; class Gammaproteobacteria; order Steroidobacterales; family Steroidobacteraceae; genus SG8-30. The sequence goes on from JALORP010000066.1 coordinate 5,435, forward strand.
ATCCCGCTCGCCGAACTGCTCGACGAGCCGCAGCGCTTCCGGGTGACCGACTCGGTGCTGTCCGAGGAGGCGGTGCTCGGCTTCGAGTACGGCTACTCGACGACCTCCCCCGACACGCTGGTCATCTGGGAGGCCCAGTTCGGCGACTTCGCCAACGGCGCCCAGGTGATCATCGACCAGTTCATCGCCTCCGGTGAGGCCAAGTGGGGCCGGCTGTCGGGCATCACGCTGCTGCTGCCGCACGGCTACGAGGGCCAGGGCCCCGAGCACAGCTCGGCACGGCTCGAACGGTTCCTGCAGCTGTCGGCCGAGTACAATATCCAGGTCTGCGTGCCCTCGACGCCGGCCCAGATGTTCCACATGCTGCGGCGGCAGATGCGCCGCGCGCTGCGCAAGCCGCTCGTGGTGATGACGCCCAAGAGCCTGCTGCGCCACAAGCTGTCCGTCTCGAGCCTCGACGAGCTGATCACGAGCCGCTTCCACGAGCTGATCGACGAGGTGGACGCGCTCGCGCCGGCCAAGGTGCGCCGCGTGGTCCTGTGCAGCGGCAAGGTCTACTTCGACCTGCTCGAGCGCAGGCGCGCGGAGGGCATCGAGGACGTTGCCATCGTGCGCCTCGAGCAGCTCTATCCTTTCCCGTCGGACGAGTACGGCGCGCTCATCGAGCGCTACTCGAACGCGCGCGAGATCGTCTGGTGCCAGGAAGAGCCCCAGAACCAGGGCGCCTGGTACCAGATCAGGCACCGACTGCAGGAGCAGCTCGGCCCGACGCACGTGCTCTACTACGCGGGCCGTGCGGGCGCCGCGGCGCCGGCGGCGGGCATCTTCGCGCTGCACGCCGAGCAGCAGCAGAACCTCGTGGATGCCGCGCTTCGATCGACGGCGAGCGAGGCGACCCACCGCGATACCCAACGCCTGACCGCCCAGGGAGGCAGGAACAGCCCATGACCGTCGAAGTCCGAGTCCCCCAGCTGCCCGAGTCCGTCGCAGACGCCACGCTGGTTGCCTGGCACAAGAAGCCGGGAGATGCGGTCGGCCGTGACGAGAACCTCGCCGACCTCGAGACGGACAAGGTCGTTCTGGAAGTGCCTTCGCCCGTCGCCGGCGTGATCCGCGAGCTGAAGGTCGACACCGGCACGACCGTGACCAGCGGGGAGCTGCTGGCCGTGATCGCCGAAGGCCAGGCCGCCACGCCGTCATCGCCGGCCGACAAGGCGTCCGCCGCGGAGAAGACCGCTGCGGCGGAGAAGTCCGAGGCCGCGGGCGGCCGCCTGTCGCCGGCGGCACGCAGGCTCGTCGAGGAGAACAGCCTCGACGCCGGGCGGATCGCCGGATCCGGCCGCGACGGCCTCATCACCAAGGGCGACGTTCAGCAGCACCTCGAGAAGCCCGCCGCCGCACCCGCCCCGGAGGCGCCGAAGGCGCCTGCGGCGAAGCCCGCGCCCGCGACGGCCGGGCGCGCCGAGCAGCGCGTGCCCATGACGCGGCTTCGCGCGCGCATCGCCCAGCGCCTCGTCGAGGCGCAGTCCACGCAGGCGCTGCTGACGACCTTCAACGAGGCGGACATGCACGCGCTCAACGAGCTGCGCGCGCGCTACAAGGATGCCTTCGAGAAGCGCCACGGCGTGCGGCTCGGGTTCACGTCGTTCTTCGTCAAGGCCTGCATCGAGGCCCTGCGGCGATTCCCCGTCGTCAATGCGTCGGTCGAGGGCAACGACATCGTCTACCACGAGTACTACGACATCGGCGTGGCCGTCTCGACCGACCGCGGCCTGATCGTGCCCATCCTGCGCGACGCCGACCTCATGGGCTTCGCGGACATCGAGAAGGCCGTGGGCAGCTACGCGCAGCGCGCTCGCGAGGGCTCGATCACCATCGAGGAGCTCACCGGCGGCACGTTCTCGATCACGAACGGCGGCGTGTTCGGCTCGCTGCTCTCGACGCCGATCGTCAACGCGCCGCAAAGCGCGATCCTGGGCATGCACAAGGTGCAGCAGCGCCCGGTGGTGGTGGACGGGCAGGTGGTGGTGAGGCCCATGATGTACCTCGCGCTGACCTACGACCACCGCATCATCGACGGCCGGGAGGCCGTGCAGTTCCTGGTCGCCGTCAAGGAGGCGATCGAGGACCCGTCCCGCCTGCTGCTGCAGGTCTGAGGCGTCCGCCAGAGGAGTCCGAGCATGTCCGACACTTTCGACGTCGTCGTCATCGGCGGCGGCCCCGCCGGCTACCCGGCCGCGATCCGCGCGGCCCAGAACAAGCTCTCGGTGGCCTGCGTCGACGAGTGGAAGAACTACGACGGCAGCACCGCCTTCGGCGGCACCTGCCTGAATGCGGGCTGCATCCCCTCCAAGGCGCTGCTCGAGTCCTCGGAACTGCTCCACCGGGCGCAGCACGAGTTCAAGGCGCACGGCATCAAGGTCGGCGCCGTCGACTTCGACCTCGGGGCCATGCAGAAGCGCAAGTCCACGATCGTCCGCCAGAGCACGCAGGGCATCCTCGCCCTCTTCAAGACGGCGGGCGTGACGCCGCTGCAGGGGCACGGCCGGCTGCTGCCGGGGCGCAAGGTTGAGTTCACGGCCCACGACGGAACCACGCGCACGCTGCAGGCGAAGCACGTGGTGCTGGCCTCCGGGTCGCAGCCGATGGAGCTCAGGAGCGCGCCCTTCGACGGCAAGCACATCATCGACTCATGGGGCGCGCTCGAGCTCGACGCGGTGCCGAAGCGCCTCGGCGTGATTGGCGCGGGCGTCATCGGCCTCGAGCTCGGCAGCGTCTGGCGCCGCCTCGGTGCGGAGGTCGTCGTCCTGGAGGCGCTGCCGGACTTCCTGCCGATGGCGGACGGCGCCGTTTCGAAGGAAGCGCTCAAGCACTTCAGGAAGCTCGGCCTCGACGTCCGCCTCGGGGCGAAGGTCTCGGGCGCGGCCGTCAAGGGCGGCGCGGTCGAGGTCGCCTACACCGACGCCAAGGGCGAGCAGTCGCTCACGGTCGACAAGCTGGTCGTCGCGATCGGCCGCCGCCCGTATACGAAGGACCTGCTGGCCGAGGGCACGGGCGTCGAGCTCGACGAGCGGGGCTTCATCAAGGTGGACGACCACTGCCGCACCGGCGCCGAGAACGTCTGGGCCGTGGGCGACTGCGTGCGCGGTCCGATGCTCGCGCACAAGGGCAAGGAGGAGGGCGTGGCCGTCGGGGACGCCATCGCCGGGCTCTATGCCGAGGTCAACTACAAGACCATCCCGTCGGTCATCTACACCGCGCCGGAGATCGCCTGGGTCGGCCAGACCGAGGAGCAGGTCAAGGCTTCGGGACGCGCGTACAAGGTGGGCCAGTTCCCGTTTGCGGCGAGCGGGCGGGCGCGGGCGATGGAGGCATCGGCCGGCTTCTGCAAGCTGGTCGCGGCCGCGGACAGCGACGAGATCCTCGGCGTGCACGTGATCGGCCCGATGGCCGGCGAGCTCATCGCCGAGGCCGTTCTCGCGATGGAGTATTCCGCGAGCAGCGAAGACCTGCAGCGGACCATCCACGCCCACCCGACGCTGTCGGAGGCGCTCCACGAGGCCGCCCTCGCCGCCGACAAGCGCGCGATCGACTTCCCCAACCGGTAGGTGTCCCGGAAATCGGGGACGCGTCCCGCTTTCCCTACACGCGCCGCCGGGCGGCGATGACGTTCGGCAGCGACTTCAGCCGCGTCAGCACGCGCGACAGTTCCTCGAGGCTGCGGATGGACGCGGTCAGGGTGATGTCCGCGATGTTGCGCGACGCGTCCGAGACCGAGTTTACGCGCTCGATGCTGATCTTCTCGTCGGCCAGCAGCCCGCTGATGTCGCGCAGCAGGCCGCGGCGGTCGAAGGCCTGCACCTGGATGTCCACGGCGAAGGCCCGGTCTGCCGCGCTGCCCCAGTCCACGGCGAGCACGCGCTCGGGCTGGCGGGCGCGCATGCGCTCGAGGCTCGGGCAGTCGGCGCGGTGCACCGTCACGCCGCGCCCGACGGTCACGTAACCGGCGATGGGCTGCGGCGGAACGGGGCTGCAGCACCGGGCGTAGGTGCAGGCGAGGTCGCCCACGCCTTCGACCGTAAGCCCCGTGGCGGCCTTGCGCCTCGGCTTGGCAGGTGCCGGCGGTGGCGGCGCCTCCGCGGCGCGTGCCCGCAGCCGGCGCTGGATCGCGCCGCTGACCTGCGCGATGTTGACGTCGCCGGTCCCTAGGCCGAGGTAAAGGGCGTCCGCCGTGGCGATGTTCATCTCGGCGAGCAGCTCGGGCAGCGGCACCGCGTGGGCGAGCCCGAGGCGCCCGAGTTCCCGCTCCAGCAGCTCGCGGCCCTCCTGCCGGTTGCGCCCCTCGTCCTGCTGGCGGAACCAGGCCCTCACCTTGGAGCGGCTGCGCGGCGAGGCGAGGTAGCCGAGCTGCTCCATCAGCCAGTCGCGGCTCGGCTGCGGCTGCTTGGCGGCTATGATCTCGACGACCTCGCCGTTCGACAGCTTGTGGTCCAGCGGCACGAGGCGGCTGTTGACGCGCGCGCCGCGGCAGCGGTGCCCGAGGCTGGTGTGCACGTGGTAGGCGAAGTCGATCGGCGTCGCGCCGGCCGGAAGGTCCACCACGTCGCCCTTGGGCGAGAGCACGTAGACGCGGTCCTCGAACAGCTCCGCGCGCACCCGGTCGAGGAAGTCGGGTTCCGTCTCGGTTCCGGCCGAAGGGGCGAGCAGCTCCCGCAGCCACTGGACCTTGCGGTCGTAGCCGGTGTCCCTGACGCCTTCCTTGTAGCGCCAGTGCGCCGCGACGCCGAGCTCGGCGTGCTCGTGCATGTCGAAGGTGCGGATCTGGACCTCGACGGGCAGGCCACCCGGCCCGATGACCGCCGTGTGCAGCGAGCGGTAGTCGTTGTCCTTGGGCGTGGCGATGTAGTCGTCGAACTCGCCGGGGATGTAGGGCCAGCCGCCGTGCACCACCCCGAGGGCGGCGTAGCAGTCGGCGACCGTCCGCGTGAGCACCCGCACGGCCCGGACGTCGAAGACCTGCTCGAAGCCCAGACGCTTGCGCTGCATCTTCCGCCAGATGCTGTAGATATGCTTCGGGCGGCCGGTGACCTCGGCCTCGACGCCGGCCTCTGCGAGGGCCCGCGCGATCTCTGCGCGCAGGTCCTCGATGTAGCGCTCGCGGTCGGCCCTGCGCTCGTTCAGGTGGGCGGCGATGCGGCGGTACTCGGCAGGCTCCAGGAGGCGGAAAGTCAGGTCCTCGAGTTCCCACTTGAGCTGCCAGATGCCGAGGCGGTTGGCGAGCGGGGCATAGACCTCGCGCGTCTCGCGCGCGAGCTGGCGCCGGCGCTCGGGCGGCAGGGTCTCGGCGTGGCGCAGGTCGAAGAGCTGCTCCGCGAGCCGGGCCAGCACCAGGCGGGGGTCCGTGATGACCGCGAGCAGCATCTTGCGCAGCGACTCGGCCTGGCCCGCCGACAGCCGGTCGTCCTCGCTCCACTGGCCGCTGATGCGGAAGTTGCCGAGCGCCTCGAGCTCGCGCGCGAAGAGGGCCGCGGGTTCCCCGAGCCGCTGCGCGGCGGTCTCGTGGCCGACGACACCTGCGGACAGCAGGGGATGCAGCAGCGTCCCGGCGATCGTCTCGCTCTCCGCCTCGAGGCCCTCGAGGATGTCGGCCACGCCCAGGGCGTGCTGCAGCATGGCCGGCGGCTGGTCGGTGGCGTCACACCATTCGGCCACGGCCTTGCGCGCCGCCGCGACGGCGGGCGAGCTGGGAAACTGGCGTGCGAGCGTCGTCTTCATCGGGAGGCCTCCGGGCGCCTGCCCGGGCCCGGTTTTGCCGGTATGATACGCACTTCGCCGCAACGCCTCGCGCGTCGCGGGCCCGCGGGAGCGCAGGTTCATCCAGGCACGGTGCATGCGGAACAGTCGGCACAGGCGAGCGGGAATGCTCAGGCTCGCGACCGTGCCGTCGCTGCCCGCGGCGCCGGCACCCGCCCCGCGTGAGAAGGGCGGAAGCCCGGTCCGCGTGCTGGGTCTGGACCCAGGGTCCCGGGTCACCGGTTACGGCCTGATCGAGGTGTCCGGGCGCGGCACGCGCTACCTGGCGAGCGGCAGCATCCGGGCCGGCACGGGCGAGCTGGCCGGGAGGCTGCGGCACGTGTTCAGCCACGTCTCCGACCTGGTGGCCGAGCACGCCCCGGACGAGATCGCGATCGAGCGGGTGTTCATGCACGCCAACCCGGACAGCGCACTCAAGCTGGGACAGGCCCGCGGCGCGGCGCTGTGCGCGGCGGTCGGGGGCGGTGCGGCCGCTTTCGAGTACACGCCGCGGGAGGTCAAGCTCACGGTCACCGGCACGGGCGCGGCCGACAAGGACCAGGTGCAGCACATGGTGAAGGCGCTGCTCGGGCTGACGGGCCGGCTCGGCGCCGATGCCTCGGACGCGCTCGCGATCGCGCTGTGCCATGCGCAGCACCGCGGGCTCGCGCTGCTGGTGCGCGCGCGATGATCGGGTTCCTGCGCGGGCGCCTCGCCCAGAAGCACCCGCCCGCGCTCCTGGTGGACGTCAACGGCGTCGGCTACGAGCTCGAGGCGCCGATGTCCACGTTCTACGCGCTGCCCCCCGTCGGCGAGCCGGTGATGCTCCGTACGCACCTCGTCGTGCGCGAGGACGCCCAGCTGCTGTACGGCTTCGCGACGGAGGCCGAACGGCGGCTGTTCCGCGACCTGCTGAGGGTGTCAGGCGTCGGTCCGAAGATCGGCCTGGCGCTGCTGTCGGGCATCTCCGTCGAGGCGTTCATGCTGTGCGTCGAGTCGGGCGACGTGGGTTCGCTGACGCGCATCCCCGGAGTGGGCCGCAAGACTGCCGAGCGCCTCGTCGTCGAGATGCGCGATCGCATCAACGCGCTCGGCGATGGGCTGCCACCCGGGTTCGTCCCGGCCGCGGGCGAGGCCGGCGGCGGCGCACAGGCCGAGGCCTTCGCCGCGCTCGTCGCGCTGGGCTACCGGCCGGTCGAGGTGACGAAGCTCCTCAAGGGCGTCGCCGGCGAGGGGCAGTCCACGGAGGACCTGATCCGCCA
>JALORP010000067.1 GCA_025458865.1 Steroidobacteraceae bacterium
CGCGCTGATCATGGTGTTCGGCGCGGTCATGCCGGCCACGGTCGGCCTCGCCAACTGGATGATCCCGATGCAGATCGGCGCGCCGGACATGGCGCTGCCCCGCATGAACCTGTTCAGCTTCTGGCTGCTGTTCTTCGCGTTCATGCTGCTGCTATCCACGCTGTTCCTGCCGGGCGGCGCGCCGGCGGCGGGCTGGACGCTCTACCCGCCGCTCGTGCTGCAGACCGGCGACGCCTTCCCGGTCGCCGTGTTCGCGGTGCACCTGATGGGCGCCTCCTCGATCATGGGCGCGATCAACGTGATCGTGACGATCATGAACATGCGCGCGCCGGGCATGACCCTGCTCAAGATGCCGCTGTTCACCTGGTCGTGGCTCATCACCGCCTACCTGCTGATCCTGGTGATGCCGGTGCTGGCGGGCGGCGTGACCATGCTGCTCACCGACCACTTCTTCGCCACCAGCTTCTTCAACCCGGCCGGCGGCGGCGACCCGGTGCTGTTCCAGCACATCTTCTGGTTCTTCGGGCACCCCGAGGTCTACATCATGATCCTGCCGGCCTTCGGGATCGTGTCGGAGATCATCCAGACCTTCTCGCGCAAGCCCATCTTCGGCTACGACGCGATGGTCTACGCCATCGCCTCGATCGCGTTCCTGTCCTTCATCGTCTGGGCGCACCACATGTTCACGGTCGGCATGCCGCTGGCCGGGCAGATGTTCTTCACGCTCTCGACGATGCTGATCGCCATTCCGACCGGCGTGAAGGTGTTCAACTGGACGGCGACGATGTGGCGCGGCTCGATCAGCTTCGAGCCGCCGATGCTGTTCGCGATCGCGTTCCTGTTCCTGTTCACGATCGGCGGCTTCTCGGGCCTGATGCTCGCCATCGCCCCGGCCGACCTGCAGTACCACGACACCTACTTCGTGGTGGCGCACTTCCACTACGTGCTGGTGCCGGGCGCCGTGTTCGCAATCATGGCGGCCGTGTACTACTGGCTGCCGAAGTGGACCGGCCACATGTACGACATGAAGCTGGCGAACTTCCACTTCTGGATGTCCACCATCTTCGTGAACGTGCTGTTCTTCCCGCAGCACTTCCTCGGCCTCGCCGGCATGCCGCGCCGCATCCCGGACTACGCCACGCAGTTCGCGGACTGGAACATGGTGTCCTCGATCGGCGCCTTCGGCTTCGGCCTGTCGCAGCTGCTGTTCGTCTACATCGTCTTCAAGGCGGCGAAGGGCGGCCAGAAGGCGACCGCTGAGGTGTGGGAAAACCCGCCGGGGCTCGAGTGGACGGTGCCCTCGCCGGCGCCCTACCACACCTTCGACGTCGCGCCGCAGGTGAAGTAGGCCGATGACGGACAACCGCCGCCCGCAGGACGACGGAGCGCAGCGCCGGCGCAACCTGCGCCTCGCGCTGCTGCTCGCCGCCGCTGCGGTCGCGGTCTACATCACCTTCTTCGCCATGAAAGTCGCGGAGGGCTGAGTTGGACCAGGAACAGAAGCGGCGCTCCCACCGCCGTCTCGCGGGACGGCTGGCGCTCATGGCCGCCGGCAGCTTCGCCTTCGGCTACGCCCTCGTGCCGCTCTACGACGTGTTCTGCCAGGTGGTCGGCATCGGCACTCGCGACCAGCTGACGCAGGCCGCGACCGCCAGCACGTCCGGGCCGGACCTCACGCGCAGCATCACGGTGGAGTTCGTGGCCTCGAACCCCGGCGCGGCCTGGGAATTCCGCCCCGCGGTGGCCTCCATGCAGGTGCACCCCGGCAAGCTCTACGAGACCACCTACCATGCGCGCAACCTCTCCGGCCGGGAGACCGTCGGGCAGGCCGTGCCGAGCGTCTCGCCGACGCGCGCCGCCCGCTACTTCCAGAAGACCGAGTGCTTCTGCTTCACGCCGCAGCACTTCGCGGCCGACGAAACCAAGGAGATGCCCGTCCGCTTCATCGTGGACCGGGACCTGCCGGCCGGCGTGGACCGCGTCACGCTGTCCTACGCCTTCTTCGATACAGAAAGGCTCGCCCAGGCAGCGGGCACGACCAAGCGCTAGACGACCGGCGGCGACGAGCCGCTGAAAACTGGGGAAACTCGCCGATGGCACACGCCGCACACGCCCACGACCCGGACAAGTACTTCATCCCGCACGGCAGCAACCTGCCGTTCTTCGGCTCCGTCTCGCTGCTGATCCTCATGGTCGGCGCTTCCATGACGCTGACCGGCGTGGGGATCGGCAGCTGGGTGCTGCTGCTCGGACTCGGCCTTGTGTTCGCGCTGTTCTTCCTCTGGTTCGGCAAGGTCGTCGAGGAGAACCAGGCGGGCCTGTACAACATGCAGGTGGACCGCTCGTTCCGCATGGGCATGATGTGGTTCATCATCTCCGAGGTGATGTTCTTCGCGGCGTTCTTCGGGGCGCTGTTCTACGCCCGGCAGCTCGCCCTGCCCTGGCTCGGCGGCGAGGGCGGCAAGGCCATCACGAGCTTCCTGTATCCCGGTTTCGAGGCCAGCTGGCCCTTCGGCGGCAGCGGCCCCGAGCGGCTGACCCCGCGCGAGGACGGCACCTTCGAGGTGATGGCGCCCTGGGGGCTGCCGGCGATCAACACCGCGCTGCTGCTGACCTCGGGCGTCACGCTGACCATCGCCCACCATGCGCTGAAGGAAGGGAAGCGGGGCGTGCTGAACCTGTTCCTGGCGCTGACCTTCATCCTCGGCTTCATCTTCCTCGGCGTGCAGGCCTACGAGTACCACCACGCCTGGACGGACCTCGGCCTGCAGCTCGGCACGGGCATCTACGGCTCGACCTTCTTCATGCTGACCGGCTTCCACGGCCTGCACGTGACGGTCGGCGCGATCATGCTGTTCGTCATCTGGCTGCGCTGCCTCAAGGGCCACTTCACGCCCGAGCGCCACTTCGCCTTCGAGGGCGTGGCCTGGTACTGGCACTTCGTTGACGTGGTCTGGCTGGGCCTCTTCGTCTTCGTGTATTGGCTCTGACGCTGGCCCGGGCCGCCACGTCGCCCGCGCGCGCGTGATGTAACGCCTGATCTGGCACTGCCCGATTCCAGTGCAGCGCTTCGCGCCGCGACCGAGGTGGCGAGGGGCCCCACAGCCGAGCGTAGAGCGGCGCGACGCTCGGCGAGCGCCGCAGCGAGGCGAGGAGTGCCCCCCGCCGGATCCCGGTCGCGGCGCAGGCGCTGCCCTCCGATGTCCGTCCCGCCCGCGCGCGAGGCAAAGTCCTGGTCGCGGCGCAGGCGCAGGCTGCCATCCGCTATGCTCCCGCCCGTGGCACCCGCGCGCTTCATCGCCATCGCCGGCAACATAGGCGCAGGCAAGACAGAACTCACCGAGTTCCTGTGCCGGCGCTACGGGCTCGCGCCTTTCTACGAGCCGAACGACCAGAACCCGTACCTGGCGGACTTCTACGCCGACATGAAGACCTGGGCCTACCGGTCCCAGCTCTTCTTCCTGACCCACAAGTTCCGGCTGCACCTCGACCTGCATGGCGAGCCCGGCGCGGTGGTGCAGGACCGCACGATCTACGAGGACGCGGAGATCTTCGCGCGCAACCTCTACCGCCAGAAGCTGATCGAGCGGCGCGACTTCGACACGTACTGGGCGCTGTACGAGGCTATCCGCCGCACGCTGCGGCCGCCGGACCTGATGATCCAGCTGCGCTGCCCGGTGCGCACTCTGCGCCAGCGCATCCGCGCGCGCGGGCGGTCCTTCGAGCAGGACATCCCCGCGGCGTACCTGCGGCGGCTCAACGCGCTGTACGAGGACTGGTACGCGCGCTACGACCTCTCGCCCGTCGTCACGCTCGAGACGGACCGGCTCGACTACCTAACCGACCTCGTGGACCGCGTGGACCTGTTCCAGCGGATCGAGCGCCACCTTTGACTGCTCGGGTGGTGCCGCGGCTGTGATCGGGGCAACTGCGTGCCGGCACCGTGGCAGCCGCCGCGGGCCGGCGCGATCGTCACTCGGCGGCGGTCGGGGTCTCGCCCTCGCCTTCGGGCGGCTCGCCGCCGACCTCATCGTCGTCGTGCAGCGTCAGCAGGTAGGCGAGGATGTCGGCGCGCTCGCGCGCATCGCGGACGCCGTAGAAACCCATGGTGTTGCCCGGCACGACCGCGTTCGGGTTCTCGATCAGCTTCTCGAGCCGCTCGAGGGTCCACGTGCCGCCGAACGCCAGCAGCGCGTCGGAGTAGTCGAAGCCGGCTTCACTGGCGACGGGCCGGCCTACGATGCCCCAGAGCCCGGGCCCGATCAGCGGCTCGCCGTCGCGCTCGACGGAATGGCAACTCCCGCAGACCTCGAAGGCCTCGGCGCCGGCCTCGGGGTTCGCCGCCGACAGTCGTGCGCGCAGGCCGTCGTCGCTGGCTCCCGCCGGACCGGCGCAGGCAACCAGCATGAGGGCGGCCGTGAGGCCGGCAGCCAGAGGTCCGGCCCGCCGCTGATCGGTCCGCTCGCAGTTACTTTCCACCGGCATGGCTCCACTCCCCCCTGCGGCTCACCCTGCCCCAAGTCGCGAATCTAGGCGGTCGCCGCAAGATGCTCAACCGCCGCCTGCGCCGGGAGCCGCGGCACCCGCCGCGTCCCGGGCTGCGGGCTGGCGCGGTACAATGCTGCGATGCACGATCGCCCCGTCACCGACGGCCCCGCCGGGCATCGTCACCTGCCCGACGGTGCGCGGATCGTCGTGTCGGAGGTGGATATCGAGATCGCCCTGGCGCGGCTCGCCCGCGACATCGCGGCCCGCCTAGGGGAGCGCCGCCCCATCGTCGTGACGGTGCTGCACGGCGGCCTCATCTTCGCGGGCCACCTGCTGGTGCGCCTGCCGTTCCCTCTCGACTGCGACTACGTGCACGTGGGCCGCTACGGGCAGGCGACCGCGGGGGGCGAACTGCGCTGGATCGCGGGGCCGACGCTCGACATGCGGGGCCGCAGCGTGCTGCTGCTGGACGACATCCTGGACGAGGGCGTGACGCTCGCGGCGATCCGCGAGCGGCTGCTCGGACTCGGCGCGCGCGAGGTGCTCATCGCGGCCTTCGCCGTGAAGGAACTGCCGGGCGGGCGGCGGATCGAACCGGACTTCACCGGCGTACGGGTGCCGAACGAGTTCGTCTGCGGCTTCGGCATGGACGCCGACGGCGGCTGGCGCAACCTGCCGGCCATCTGCGTGCTGCCGCAGCACGCGGCGGGTGGCCATCCGGCCGCCTGAGGGCTTTCCTAGGGCCGCAGGCCGTGCGGCTCGATCAGGCCGAGCGCGTAAGCGATGAACAGCAGGACGAACAGCGCGACCGAAAGGCTGATGCGCACGGTGAGGGCGCGGACCATTTTCTTGGTCTCACCCTTGCGGTCGTGCACGAGGTGGAACAGCGCGGAGCCCATGCTGACCACGATGGCCGCGAGGATGGCGACGATGACGAGCTTCACGGGATCCATGGCGATGCCCTCTCCCGCGGCAGGCGGCACGGGCGGGCGCGAAGTATAGCGTGGCCGGCCTGTCCTCCCGCCGTTTCGCACCCCGGCTCGGCTTCAGCCTGCTCGCGCTGGCCGGGCTCGCGCTGTTCGTCTCGCTCGGCCGCTGGCAGCTCGACCGCGCCGAGGAGAAGCGCGCGCTCGTCGGCGCCTTCGAGCGCGGCGGTGAGCGCCTCCAGGAGCTGCCGGCCGGGCTCTCGCCGGTCGAGCGCTACCAGCGCCTGCGCGCCCGTGGCCGCTTCGACCCGACGCGGCAGTTCCTGCTGGACAACATGACCTACGACGGCCAGGCCGGCTTTCGCGTGCTGACGCCCCTCCTGCTCGAGGACGGCCGCGTGCTGGTGGTCGACCGCGGCTTCGTGCCGGGCAGCGGCGACCGCAGCCGCCTGCCCGACGTCGCCGTCCAGGACTCGCCCCGCGAAGTCGTCGGGCGGGCGGACACGCTGCCGCGCCCGGGCATCGAGCTCGAGTCGCCGCCGGCCACGGGCTGGCCACGAATCGTCAGCTTCCCCCGCATCGAAGAGATCGGCGCGGCCCTCGGCCAGCCGGTTTTCCCGCAGGTGATGCTGCTCGACGCCGGCCAGCCGGACGGTTACGTGCGCGCGTGGGCGCCGGCGGCGATGGGTCCGGACCGGCACGTCGGATATGCGGTGCAGTGGTTCGGCTTTGCCGTGGTGACCTGCATCCTCTGGGTGCTGCTGAGTTTCAGGATCGAGGAATCCCCCAAGTGAACACGTCTCCCGCCGGCCAGCGCCGGTCGCGAATCGGCCTCATCGGCCTCGCCGCGCTCTTCTTCGTGCCGCTGGCGCTGTCCTTCTTCCTGTACTACGGCACCTCGTGGCGTCCTTCCGGCGGCACCCAGCATGGCGAACTCATCCAGCCGCCCCGGCCGCTGCCCGAGATCACGCTGTCGCCCGCAAGCGGCGGGCCGGCACTTCCCGACGGCCTGCGCGGCGCCTGGCACCTCGTGTTCCTGGGACCGGCGGACTGCGGCGAGGCCTGCCGCGACAGCCTCGTCATGACGCGGCAGGTGCGCCTGGCCCTCGACAAGGACATGACGCGCGTGCGCCGCGTGTACCTCTACCCCGGTGAGCAGAGCCCGGCCGCGGCGCTCGCGGCGGAGCAGCCCGACCTGCTGCTCGCGAGCCTCTCCGGCGAAGAAGGCGCGCGGCTGGCAGCGGAATTCCCTAGCGACGGCGCCCCCTCCGGCCCGGGACAATGGTTCCTCGTGGATCCGCTGGGAAACCTGATGATGGCGTACCCGCCGGATATCACGCCGAAGGGCCTGCTGAAGGACCTCGAGCGGCTGCTCAAGCTATCGCACATCGGCTGAGGGTCCCATGAACGAGAACAGGAAGCTCGCCACCTTCCGCTGGGTGGCCCGCGCCGCGACCGTGCTGTGCGCGGTGGTGGTGGTCGTCGGCGCCTGGGTGCGCCTGACCGATGCGGGACTCGGGTGCCCGGACTGGCCAGGCTGCTATGGGCACATCCATCCGGCCCAGCTCACGGACAAGGTCGAGCAGATCAACGCGGCCTTCCCGGACCGGCCCTTCGACTACCAGAAGGCCCTCAACGAGATGGTGCACCGCTACATCGCGAGCACGCTCGGCCTGCTGATCATCGTGATGGCGCTGCTCTCGGTGTGGAACCGCCGCGACCCGGCCCAGCCGCGCGTGCTGCCGTGGGTGCTGCTCGCGGTGGTCATCATGCAGGGCATCCTCGGGATGTGGACGGTGACGCTGCTGCTCAAGCCGCTCGTCGTCACACTGCACCTGCTCGGGGGGCTCACCACGCTGTCGCTCCTGTGGTGGCTGTCGCTTTCGCCGGAGCGGCGCGAGATCAAGGCGGCCGAACGGCGGGTGCGGCGGTTCGCCGTGATCGCCATGGCCGCGGTGATCGTGCAGGTCGCGCTCGGCGGCTGGACCAGCACCAACTACGCGGCGGCCGCCTGCACCGACTTCCCGCGCTGCCAGGAGTCCTGGTGGCCCGACATGGATTTCGACGACGCCTTCGTGCTGTGGCGCGGGCTCGGCATCGACTACGAGGGCGGCGTGCTCGATGCGCCGGCGCGGGTCGCGATCCACTACACCCACCGGCTCGGCGCCTACGTCGTCACCGTGCTGCTGGTCGCCCTCGCCCTCGCGGCCTGGTACCGCGCCAGGACCCCACCGCTGCGGCTCGCGGCGGCCGGCGTACTCGGCGCGCTGGTGCTGCAGCTGCTGATCGGCATGAACCTCATCTGGCAGGGCTGGCCGCTGTGGCTCGGCACGGCGCACAACGCCGGCGCCGCCGCGGTGGTGCTGGCGATGGTCGCGCTGCTCCGCTACCTCGCGCCGCACAGCCCTTCCGGGCCAATCCGCTCAAAACGCCAGTAGCACCGGCATCGCGGCGATCGAGAGAGCGACCAGCACCCCGAGCGTCGACCTTCTGAAGATGAACATGACCTGGCTCCTGTGGGATGGGGGCTGGGTCGCCCCCTGCCTGTCCTTGCGGAAAATCCGTCCGGCGAAGCTCATTCGCCGTGGCCCACAGCCTGCGCCCGATGACTGTTAGCAAAAACATCGCATACTTGAATTTATTGTTCGCTTTTGTTGAATAATCGGCCCCATGGACCAGCTCACCGCCATGAAGGTCTTCCAGCGGGTCGCCGAAACAGGCTCCTTCACCCAGGCCGCGGACGCCCTCGACCTGTCCCGGGCGATGGTCAGCACCCAGGTCGCGGCGCTGGAGAAGCGCTACGGCGTCCGCCTGTTCAACCGCACGACCCGGCGCGTGGCGCTGACCAGCGAGGGCAGCCGCTACCTGGAGCACTGCCGGCGGGTATTCGCGGAGCTGCAGGCCGCGGAGGAGGAGCTGAGCGGCGCCCGCGAGCGGCCTCGCGGGCACCTGCGCGTGGACGTGCCGGGCGCCTTCGGCCGGGGACTGCTGGTCGAGGCCTTGCCCGACTTCCTCGTCCGGTACCCCGAGCTCGAGATCGACGTGCAGGTCAACGACCGGTACGTCGACCTGGTCGCCGCGCAAGTGGACGTCGCGCTGCGCGGCGGCACCATCACCGATCCCAACCTGGTGGTCCGACATGCTGTCGGCAGCCGCTGGATCACCTGCGCGGCTCCGTCGTACCTGGACCAGCACGGATGGCCCCGGACGCCCGACGACCTCGCCCGGCACGCCCTGATCGGCGGGCGCGTCCCGCCCGCCCCCGGGGGCCGCCCGTGGCTCTTCTGCGAGGGCGAGCGGACGCGCTCCCTCGACCTGCGCTTCAGAATCACGTCCGACAGCCCCGAGATGAACCTCAATGCCGCCATCCAGGGCGCCGGGATCATCCAGTCCCTGGACCTGCTGGCGGCCCGGGCCCTCGAAGAGGGCAGGCTCGTGCCGCTACTGCCCGGGACCTCGGTGCGGGGCCCGCCGCTGTCCGTGGTCTATCCATCCTCCGGCCAGCGCCTCGCCAAGGTGCGCGCCTTCGCCGACTTCACCATCGAGCTGCTGCGGCAATGGCAGCGGCGGGTCGAGCGCGTCCCCGGCCTGCCGAACCCGGGCTGAGGGCGGCCTGTGCTAGCATTGCCGGCCCGTTCGCCGACCCCAGCCGCGAGGACCCAGGAACCGTGAGCGCCACCGAACAGAGCGTCCGCCAGGCCACCCTCGCCGAGGCCCGCGCCCGGGACTACCTCGCGCTGACCAAGCCGAAGGTCGTCTCGCTGATCGTGTTCACCGCGGTGGTCGGGATGTTCCTCGCCGTGCCGGGCCTGCCGGGCCTCGGCGCCGTGGTGTTCGGCACGCTCGGCATCGGCCTCGCCGCCGCCTCGGCCGCCGCGATCAACCACGTGCTCGACGCGCGCATCGACGCGGAGATGGCCCGCACCCGCCACCGCCCGCTGCCGCAGGGCTCGGTGTCGGAAGCGCACGCGCTGGCCTTCGCCTTCGTGCTCGGCGCGGCCTCGATGCTGATCCTCGCGCTGCTGGTCAACGGCCTGACCGCGGTGCTGACATTCTTCTCGCTCATCGGTTACGCGGTCCTCTACACGGTGTGGCTCAAGCGCGCCACGCCGCAGAACATCGTGATCGGCGGCGCCGCGGGCGCCGCGCCGCCGGTGCTCGGCTGGACGACGGTCACCGGCGAGCTGCACGCCGATGCGCTGCTGCTGTTCCTCATCATCTTCGCGTGGACGCCGCCCCACTTCTGGGCGCTCGCGATCGCGCGCCGCGACGAGTACGCGCGCGTGGGCATCCCCATGCTGCCGGTGACGCACGGCGTCGCCTACACCAAGCAGTTCATCTGGTACTACACGGTGCTGATGGTGCTGGTCACCATCCTGCCGTGGCTGTCGGGCATGTCGGGCCTGCTCTACGCCGCGGGCGCCGCGGCGCTCAACGCCGTGTTCCTGTGGTACGCCTGGGCGCTCAAGCGCACCGAGCGCGCCGACCTGCCGATGCGCACGTTCAGGTACTCCATCCACTACCTGACGCTGCTGTTCGCGGTACTGCTGGTCGACCACTACCTGCCCATCCGGTTCTGACCGGGCCGGGCGCGCGCACCCGGCCCCGGCGATGGACCTCGCGCTCCTCACGGTCTTCCTGCAGGAGATCGACTGGCACGCGGTGGCGGTGCTCGCCGTCGCCGGCATCACCTTCTGGCTGTTCGCCAGCGAACGCCTGCCGGTGCAGACCACGGCGCTGCTGTGCCTGCTCGCGCTCATGCTGGTGTTCGGCCTCGTGCCCTACTACGAGCCCGGCGAGAAGCCGATGGGCCCCGAGGCCTTCCTCGCCGGCTTCGGCCACCCGGCGCTGGTCACGATCTGCTGCCTGATGGTGCTGGGACGCGGACTCGTGGCCACCGGCGCGCTCGAGCCGGCGGCCCGCTTCCTCGCCCGCGCGTGGGCGATCACGCCCCAGTTCGCGTTCCTCGGCATGCTGGTCTTCTGCCTCGCTGTGAGCGGCGTCATGAACGACACGCCGATCGTCGTCCTGATGATGCCGGTGCTGCTGTCCGTGGCGGCCCGGACGGGGACGCACGCGAGCACGACGCTGCTGCCGATGAACTACGCGGTGATCATCGGCGGCATGGCGACGACCATCGGCACGTCGACCAACCTGCTCGTCGTCGGCCTCGCGGCCGACCTCGGGGTGCCGCAGTTCGGCGTCTTCGATTTCGTGCACATCGTGGCCATCGCCGCGGCGATCGCGCTGCCCTACCTGTGGCTGGTCCTGCCGCGGCTGCTGCCGCGGGCCGAGGGCCGCCAGCAGGCCGCGCCGCTCGCCTTCGACGCGGTGCTCGAGATCCGCTACGGCGGCTGGGCCGAGGGCCGGGAGCTGCGCGAGGTCCTCGCACGCGCCAGGAAGGCCCGCGTCCTGCGCGTGCTGAGGAACGGCGCCGACCTCGTGCGCCTCCCCACGCTCAAGCTCTGCGGCGGCGACCAGTTGCTGGTCGCCGATGCGCCGGGTGAGCTGCGCGAACTCGCGGCGACGCTCGGCGCGCGTCTGCGGGTGGTCGAGCCGCGGGACCCGGGCGACCCGGCCTCCCAGATCCTCGCCCAGGTGCTGCTCACACAGGACTCGGAGTTCACCGGCGCGCCGACCGGGCTTGCGCGCTTCGTGGACGAGCGCCAGCTCGGCGTCGCGGGCCTGCACCGTCCGCAACGCGAGGAAGGCCTCGACCCGATGACCGCCTCGCTAAAGCCCGGCGACGTTCTGCTGGTGCAGGGAACGCGCGAGCGCCTCGAGGCCGTCAAGGGCGCCGCCGGGGTGCTGGTGCTCGACGCCACGCTCGCGCTGCCGCATACCGGCAAGGCGCCGATCGCGCTCCTCATCATGGCCGGCGTGCTGTTCCTCGCAGTCATGAAACTGCTTCCCATGGTGCTCGCCGCGGCCCTCGGCGTCGCCGTCATGATGCTCTCCGGCTGCCTGCGCTGGCAGGAGGCGACGGACGCGCTGGCGAGCAACGTGATCATGATCGTGGTGGCGAGCCTGGCGCTCGGCGTGGCCCTCACCGAGACCGGCATCATGCAGGCGGCCGGCGACGGCCTCGCCTGGCTCGGCGCCTGGGTGGACCCGGTGGTCATGCTCGCCGCGATCATGCTGATGATGGCGATCGTCACCAACTTCGTGTCGAACAACGCCGCGGCGATCATCGGCACTCCGGTCGCGGTCATCATGGCCAACTCGCTCGGCGTGGACCCGCGGCCATTCGTGCTGGCCGTGCTTTTCGGCTGCAACCTCTGCTTCGCGACGCCGATGGGCTACCAGACGAACCTGCTGGTCATGTCCGCGGCGGGCTACCGCTTCAAGGATTTCGTGCGCGGCGGCCTGCCGCTGCTGCTGCTGCTGTGGGTCACGCTCACGTGGCTGCTGGCGCGGGAGTACGGGCTGCTCTGAGCCGTCAGCCGTAGCGCGCCGCCATCGCCTCGAGCGGGACCGGCTTGATCTTCGGCGCCCGGCCGGCGCAGCCGAAGGCCTCGAAGCGCGCCTTGCAGATCGCGCGAGCGGCCTTCTTCGCCGCGGCCAGCGCCTTGCGCGGGTCGAACTCGGCGGGCTGCTCGGCGAAGACCTTGCGCATCGCCCCTGTCATCGCGAGGCGGATGTCCGTGTCTATATTGACCTTGCGAACGCCGCTTTCGATGCCGCGCACGATCTCCTCGACTGGGACGCCGTAGGTTTCCTTGATGTCCCCGCCGTAGCGGCGGATGACCTCGAGCCATTCCTGAGGCACGCTCGAGGAACCGTGCATCACCAGGTGGGTGTCCGGCACGGCTGCGTGGATCCGGGCGATGCGGTCGATCGCGAGGATGTCGCCGGTGGGCTTGCGGGTGAACTTGTAGGCGCCGTGGCTGGTGCCGATCGCGATGGCGAGCCCGTCCTCCTCGCCAGCCTCGCCGGTCTCGAGCGAACCGAGGCAGCCGAGCTCGCCCTCGACGGAGACGCCGACGGCGTGGGCGAACTCGCAGACCTTGCGCGTGACCTCGACGTTGTAGTCATAGCCGGCCGGGGTCTTGGCATCCTCGAGCAGCGAACCGTCCATCATCACGCTGGTGAAGCCGGAGCGGATGGACTGCTGGCACACGGCCGGCGAGGCGCCATGGTCCTGGTGCAGAACGATCGGAATGTCGGGGTGGGCTTCGACCGCCGCGAGAACCATGTGGCGCAGGTAGGGCTCGCCCGCGTACTTTCGCGCCCCTGCGGATGCCTGCAGGATCACCGGCGACTGCGTCTCCTCGGCCGCCTCCATGATCGCGTGGATCTGCTCGAGGTTGTTGACGTTGAACGCCGGCACGCCGTAACCCTGTTCGGCGGCGTGGTCCAGGAGCTGGCGGAGGGAGACGAGGGCCATGGCGGGAACTCCTTTCGGTAAGAGGGGCGAAGCGGCCTGGCGGAGGTGGAATCAGGGCGGAGCGGGAACCGTGTCGGCCCCGATCCACTGCGCGATGTCGTCGAGGCCCACCCGCGCGTCGCCGGCGGCGGAGCGGGCGGCGGGAGACGGCTGCCAGCCGCGGAGGCCGCCGAGCCCCGGCCCCACCGCCGCCGCGCCCTCGAGCGCGGACTGCGCGAAGTAGACGCTGCGGGTGACGATCACCGGGACACCGGCAGCACGCGCCGCGGCCACCCCCGCGGGAGAATCCTCGACTGCGACCGCGCGGCCTGGTTCGACGCCGAGCGCGCGCAGCGCCCGCCGATAGGCCTCCGGGTCGGGCTTCTTTCGCGCGACGTCCTCGCCGCAGACCACCGCCGCGAACCAGTCCGTCCAGCGGCCGCCAAAGTGCGCGCCAAGCAGCGCGTCGACGTTCGCGCGGCTCGTGGTGGTGGCGATGCCCATGGCGACGCCCCGCTCGCGGCATTCGCGCATCAGCTCGAGCACGCCCTCGCGCAGCGGGATGCCGCGCTCGCGCAGCAGCTCGGCGTAGATGGCGTTCTTGGCGGCGTGCAGCTCCCGCGCCAGTGCCTCGCGCTCCCCGGCGCTTCGCGGAGCGTCGTCGCGGCGACTCATGTCGTGGATCAGGCGCTCGCGCCCGCCGGTGACGGAAAGCAGCGCGCCGTACCGGGCCTCGTCCCAGCGCCACGGCAGCCCTCGGGCGGCGAAGGCAAGGTTGAAGGCCACGCGGTGGCCGTCGCGCTCCGTCTCGGCGAGCGTGCCGTCCACGTCCCACAGCAGGGCCCGGATGCCCGCCACGCGCGGCGACTCAGGCCCGGCCCGACAGGCGCAGCCCGATGACGTGTTCGGCGACGTCGAGCAGCCTCCCGAAGATGCGCTCGGGCCCGGCTTCGGCGATGGGCCGGCCCGCGTTGTAGCCATAGGGCACCGCCCAGGCCGCCACGCCGGCGCTGCGCGCCGCCCGCACGTCCGTGGACGAGTCGCCGACGTGCGCCGTGCGGCGCAGGTCGCCTCCGAGTGCATCCACCACGTGCCGCAGCACGCCCGGATCCGGCTTCTTGAAGGGCAGCGAGTCGCCGCCGATCGTCAACTCGAAGAAATGCGCCAGTCCCGTCACTGCCAGCACGCGCTCGGCGTGCCTGAACTCCTTGTTGGTGACGCAGGCCAGCTTCACGCCGTCGTCCCGCAGCCGCGACAGCGCCTCCCGCGTGCCGGGGTACGGCGAGGCCGACGTGCCGGCGGTCAGGGCGTAGTGGTGGTCGAGGCTCTGGAGCACGGCCTCGACCCGCAGCCCGGCCTCGAGGCCAGGCTGCTCCTCGAACACCCGGCCGAGCAGCGAACGCATCAACTGATGCGCGCCCTGGCCGATCAGGCCCACGATCTCCTCCCCGGGACGGCGGGCGATGCCGTGCGACTGCAGCGCGCGGTTAGCCGCCTCGGCAATCTCGGCGGCCGTGTCGACGAGGGTGCCGTCGAGGTCGAAGCTGACGATGTCGTAGCTCACGCGGGGCCCCGTCAGAGCGCGCCGAGCGCGCGCTTGCGCCGCTCCATCATCCGCCAGATGAATGGCGTGAAGATGAGCTGCATGGCGAGCTCCATCTTGCCGCCCGGCACCACGATGGTGTTGGCGCGCGACATCCAGGACCGGTCGATCATGTTGAGGAGGTACGGGAAGTCGATGCCCTTGGGGTTGGCGAAACGGATGACGCAGATGCTCTCGGCCGCGGTCGGGATGTCGCGGGCGATGAAGGGATTGCTGGTGTCCACCACGGGCACGCGCTGGAAGTTGACGTGCGTATGCTCGAACTGCGGGCAGATGTAGTGCACGTAGTCGGGCATGCGCCGCAGGATCGTGTCGGTCACGGCCTCGGCGGAGTATCCCCGCACGTGCTTGTCGCGCCAGAGCTTCTGGATCCACTCGAGGTTGATCACGGGCACGACGCCGATCAGCAGGTCCGGGTACCGCGCAACGTTCACGTCGGGCGTCACCACCGCGCCGTGCAACCCTTCGTAGAACAGCAGGTCGGTATCGCCCGGCAGGTCCTCCCACGGCGTGAACGTACCGGGCTGCTGATTGTAGGGAGCGGCTTCCACCGGGTCGTGCAGGTACTTCCGGCAGCGGCCGGTACCGCTCTCGGAGTAGTCCCGGAACAGCGCCTCGAGCTCCGGGAACAGGTTGTTCTCCGGGCCGAAGTGGCTGAAGTGCTTGTTGCCCGCCTTCTCCGCCTCCTCCTGCCGCTGCCGCATCTCCTTGCGGTCGTAGCGGTGGAAGCTGTCGCCCTCGATGACCGCCGCCTTCACGTTCTCCCGGCGGAAGATGTTGTCGAAGGTCCGCGTCACGGAGGTGGTGCCGGCCCCGGAGGAGCCTGTGATCGCGATGATCGGGTGCTTCTCTGACATGTTCGGTCCTCGTGCCCCGGGGGCTCTCGGTCAGTCGCGGAACAGGCTGCGCTCGGCGAACAGCGGCGCGTCGGTCTCGCGTTTCGCCGGCTCGCGGTGGTAGCGCTCCACGCGCTCCACCTCGTTGCGCGAGCCGAAGACGAGCCCGATGCGCTGGTGCAGGGCCGACGGCCTGACACCGAGCACCGGCTGCCGGCCGGTGCTGGCGCGCCCGCCCGCCTGCTCGACGATGAAGCCGACCGGGTTCGCCTCGTACAGCAGCCGCAGCCGGCCCTGCTTGGCGGGGTCCTTGGTGTCGCGCGGATACATGAACACGCCGCCGCGCATCAGGATCCGGTGCGCCTCGGCGACCATGGATGCGATCCACCGCATGTTGAAGTCCTTGCCACGGGGCCCGCCGCGGCCTGCCAGGCACTCGTCCACGTAGCGCTTGACGGGCGGCTCCCAGAACCGGGCGTTCGACGTGTTGATCGCGAACTCGTGCGTGTCGGCCGGGATCCGGATTTCCGGGTGCGTCAGCACGAACTCGCCGAGGTTGGGATTCAGCGTGAAGCCGGCGACGCCGTTGCCGACGGTGAGCACCAGCATCGTCGTGGGGCCGTAGATGGCGTAGCCGGCCGCCACCTGCGTCGTGCCAGGCTGCAGGAAGTCAGCCTCGACGACGTCGCGGCCGCTGGCCACGGCCTCCTCGGGGGCGCGCAGGATGGAGAAGATGCTGCCGACCGAGACGTTGACGTCGATGTTGCTCGACCCGTCGAGCGGGTCGAACACCAGCAGGTACTTGCCCCGACGGTAGGCGTGGCCGATCTGGCGCGGCTCGTCCATCTCTTCCGAGGCCATGCCGGCCAGATGTCCGTTCCATTCGGTCATGCGGATGAAGATCTCGTTGCTCAGCACGTCGAGCGGCTTCTGCACCTCGCCCTGCACGTTGACCTCGCCGCCGCGCGACAGCTGCCCCTGGCTGAAGGCGTCGCCCAGCTCGCCGAAGGACACGATCCGCGCGATCGCCTTGCAGGCGAGCGACACGTCGAGGATCAGCGCGTTGAGGGCGCCGCCGGCCTCGGGGAAGCGGCTCCGCTCCTCGATCAGGTATCGCGTCAGCGTCCAGCGGTGCGACAGGGGCATGTCGGGCTCCGTTCGGTGGTGCGGGCGTCAGGTGCCGGGGCCGCCGAAGACACGGCTGGCGCGGATGTCCTCTGGCTCGATGGTGGTGAGGTCATCGCGCGAGAGTTGGCGCCCGGGTTCGGTGAACAGGCGGCTGGCCTGGCGCAGCCGCATGCGGTCGAGCGCGTTCCGCACGCTGCGGGCATTGGCGAAGTGCGGCTGCGCGCGGCGACGCTCGAGGTACTCCGCGAAGGCCTCCCGGGCCGCGGGCCCGAAGCGGTAGTTCATGGCGGACAGCATCCGCTCGCCGATCTCGAGCAGCTCTTCGTGGCCGTAGTCGGGGAAGTCGATGTGGTGGGCGATCCGCGAGCTCAGGCCGGGATTCGACCGGAAGAACGTGTCCATGCGGTCCTTGTAGCCGGCCAGGATCACGACGAGATCGTCGCGCTGGTTCTCCATCACCTGCAGCAGGATCTCGATCGCCTCCTGGCCGTAGTCGCGCTCGTTCTCAGGGCGGTAGAGGTAGTACGCCTCGTCGATGAACAGCACGCCGCCCATGGCCTTCTTCAACACCTCGCGGGTCTTCGGCGCCGTGTGTCCGATGTACTGGCCCACGAGGTCGTCGCGCGTCACGGCGACGAGGTGGCCCTTTCGCACGTAGCCGAGCCGGTGCAGGATCTGCGCCATCCTGAGCGCCACCGTGGTCTTGCCGGTGCCGGGGTTGCCGGTGAAGCACATGTGCAGCGACGGCGTCTGCGCCTCGAGACCGAGGTTGAGCCGAAGCTTGTCGATGACCAGCAGCGCGGCGATGTCGCGGATGCGCTGCTTGACCGGCGCGAGGCCCACGAGGTCACGCTCCAGTTCCTCGAAAACCTCCTGCACGTTGCTGCGCGCGAGCACCTCGGCGACCGTGCGCTCGGGCTGCGTGTCGGCCCGCGGGGGAGCTGCGTCCGCCGGCGCGGCGGTCGTGGACCCGGGTATCGAGTAGGTCGGGGCGGTCGGCATGCCGGGTTCAGCCTTCCCTGTAGCGCTCGCCTTCCGGCGCGTCGGCCGCGTAGCCGCGGATCGTGTAGCGCATCGAGCGGCCGCCGATCTCCTGGCGCTCCAGCTGGAACCCAGGCTCGCGCTTCGGCCGGTTGACGATGAAGCTCATCGCGATGGACTCGACGCCGCGGGTCGCGTCGAAGGCCACCATGCGGATGTAGTGATCGGGAAAAGCCTTGCGGCAGGCGTCGAGCTCGAGCATCACGCCGGCGGCGTCCTTGAGGTCGAACATGGGGATGCCGTACATCTCCCAGTAGGTGTTGCGGGGGTGCGGATCGTCCGTGTACTCGACGCTCCACGCGTAGCCCCTGCGGAGGCCGTACTCGATCTGCAGCGCGATCTCCGCGTCCGTGAGGTCCGGCAGGAAGCTGAACTGCCCCTGCGTGAGGCGGCCGGTCGGATTGGTCATCATGGTCGGGCTCTCCTCGAATCAGACCGCGGCGGTCGGCGTGACGGCGAAGTCGCTGGTGTCGGTCGGCGTGTAGTTGAAGGTGATCTCGCCCCAGGTATCCAGGGCCTGCTTGAGCGGCGTGCAGAACCGCGCCGCCTTCGCCAGGATCCCGGGGCCCTCGCTTGCGATGTCGCGGCCCTCGTTTCGGGCCTTCACCATCGCCTCGAGCGCCACCCGGTTCGCGACCGCGCCGGCCTGGATGCCTGCCGGATGGCCGATCGTGCCGCCGCCGAACTGCAGCACGACGTCGTCGCCGAACAGGTCGAGCAGCTGGTGCATCTGTCCGGCGTGGATGCCGCCGGAGGCCACCGGCATGACCTTCTTGAGGTCCGCCCAGTCCTGGTCGAAGAACAGGCCGCGCGGCAGGTCCTGGCGCGTGAAGCTGTCGCGGCAGACGTTGTAGTAGCCCTGGACCGTCATTGGGTCGCCCTCCAGCTTGCCGACCGCGGTTCCGGTGTGCAGGTGGTCACAGCCGGCGAGGCGCAGCCACTTGGCGATCACGCGGAAGCTCACGCCGTGGTTTTTCTGCCGCGTGTAGGTGCCGTGGCCGGCGCGGTGCATGTGCATGATCATGTCGTGCTTGCGGCACCAGTTGGCCATGGACTGGATCGCGGTCCAGCCGATCACGAGGTCGACCATCAGGATCACCGAGCCGAGTTCCTTGGCGAACTCGGCCCGTTCGTACATGTCCTCCATGGTCGCGGCCGTGACGTTGAGGTAGGAGCCCTTCACTTCGCCGGTTGCGGCGCTCGCCTTGTTGACGGCGTCCATCACGTAGAGGAACCGGTCGCGCCAGTGCATGAAAGGCTGCGAGTTGATGTTCTCGTCGTCCTTCATGAAGTCGAGGCCGCCCTTCAACCCCTCGTAGACCACACGGCCGTAGTTGCGGCCGGACAGGCCGAGCTTTGGCTTGGTCGTCGCGCCGAGCAGCGGCCGGCCGAACTTGTCGAGGCGCTCCCGCTCGACCACGAGGCCGGTGGGCGGTCCCTTGAAGGTCTTCACGTAGGCGACGGGGATACGGATGTCCTCGAGCCTGGCCGCCTTGAGCGGCTTGAACGAGAACACGTTGCCGATCAGGCTCGCGGTCATGTTCGAGATCGAGCCTTCCTCGAACAGGATGATGTCGTAGGCCACCCAGGCGAAGTACTGGCCCGGGTTGTTGGGCACGGGCTCGACCTTGTAGGCCTTCGCGCGATAGCTGTCGCAGGCGGTCAGCCGGTCGGTCCAGACGACCGTCCAGGTCGCCGTGCTCGACTCTCCCGCCACCGCGGCGGCGGCCTCGACCGGGTCCACGCCCTCCTGCGGCGTGATCCGGAACAGGCAGATCGTGTCCGTATCCTTGGGCTGGTAGTCGGGCTCCCAGTAGCCCATCTGGCGGTACTTGAGCACGCCGGCGCTGTAGCGCTTCTTCGCGTCCTGGGTGATGGCGGTGGCGTCAGTCCGGAGGGTGGGGCTTACGGTGGTGTTCACGGCGCGTCCTTCGCTTCGGGCGGGAAATTGACCCGGGCTCGGAGGCACTGTAGAAATCGGGATGATTAAGGGAAAGTCAGTTTTTCGAATGTTGGACTAAGCTTCTACTTATCTATGAACGTCACCTTCCGCCAGCTGCGCGTGTTCACCGAGGTCGCCCAGCGCGGCAGCATGGCCGGTGCCGCTGCCGCCCTGCACCTCACGCCGCCGGCGATTTCCATGCAGATCAAGGAGTTGGAAACACAAGTCGGCCTGCCCCTGTTCGACCGGGCAGGACGCAAGGTGAGGCTCTCGACGGCTGGAGAGTACTTCGTCGTCCACGCACGCAAGCTGCTCGCCGCCCTGAAGGACGCCGAGGACGCGGTCGCGCGCATGAAACGCCTCGACGAGGGCCTGCTGACCATCGGCATGGTCAGCACAGCCAAGTACTTCGTGCCGCAGCTGCTGGCGCGCTTTCGCGAGGCGCATGCCGCGATCGACCTGCGCCTGCGGGTGGCCCCGAACCGCGAGCAGCTCGTGGAGCTGCTACGCACCCGCGAGGTGGACCTCTCCATCATGGGGCGGCCGCCCAAGGGCCTCGCCACGCGCGCCGAGGCGTTCGCCGCACACCCGCTGGTGTTCGTGTGCCCGGCCGGTCACCCGCTGCTCGGCGCCGGGCCGCTGCCGGCCGGCAAGGTCGCGGAGCAGCCGCTCATCGTCCGCGAGCCCGGCTCCGGCACCCGGGCGGCCATGGAGCAGTACTTCGCCGAGCACCAGGTCGAGCCGCGCATCGCGATGGACATGTCGAGCAACGAGACGATCAAGCAGGCCGTGATCGCCGGCATGGGCATCTCGTTCCTGTCGCTGCACACCGTGTGGCTCGAGCTCAGGAGCGGCCTGATGGGCATCCTCGACGTCGAGGGCGCGCCGGTGATGCGCACCTGGAACGTCGTGTGCCTGCAGCCCAAGCTGCTGTCGCCGGTCGCCGAGGCCTGCCGGC
>JALORP010000002.1 GCA_025458865.1 Steroidobacteraceae bacterium
GGGGCCCCACAGCCGAGCGTAAGGCGGCGCGAGGCTCGGCGAGCGCCGCAGCGAGGCGAGGAGTGCCCCCCGCCGGATCCCGGCTGCGGCGCAGGCACCACCCGCGGATCCCGCCTGCGCGCGAGGCATAGTCCGGATCCCGCTCGCCTGGCGGTAAAGCCGCCGGCGACCGTGTGCTAGGATCATGCTGGTCATAATGATCGATACGCTGGGTGCCGCCAATGATCCGCAAGTCCACCGCCGTCGCCGCCCGCCAGAACCTCGGTGACCTGCTGAACCAGGTCCAGTACCGCAACGACAGCGTGCTCATCACCAAGGACGGCAAGCCGGTCGCGGCGCTGGTGGACGTGGAGCTGTTCGAGCGCATCCGCCGCCTGCGCGAGGATTTCCTCGAACTGACCGACCGGCTCGGCGAGAGCTATGCCGGGGTGCCGGCCGACGTGGCCGAGCGGGAGATCGACGAGGCCGTCGCCGCGGCCCGCCGGGTGCGACGCGAACGGTCCGCCGGGCGCGTCGACCGCAAAACCCGCGGGCGGTGACTGGCGCGAGAGACTGACCCGTGCGGGTCGTCATCGACACCAATTTGTGGCTGTCCGGGCTGATGCTGCCGGCGAGCGTGCCCGGCCACATCGTGCGTGCCGCCGCCGGAGCCACCATCACGGCGGTCCTGAGCGAACCCCTGTGGGAGGAACTGCGGCTCGCGCTTGCCTACCCGAAGGTCCGCCGGCGCATCCGGCTGACCGACGACGAACTCGCGCGCTACCTCGCGGAACTCCGCTACATGACCGAGCCGGTGGATATCGCGGGCGTGCGGGTCCGCGTGCCGCGAGACCGCGGGGATGATGTCGTTCTGGCGACGTTGCTGGCAAGCCGGGCAGACTATCTGCTGACCGGCGATCGCGACCTGCTCGACCTCGCCGACCGCCACCCGATCGTCACGGCCCGCCAGTTCCACGACGAGTACCTGCGTTGAGAGATCGTCACGCGCGGTGGACTAAACGGGCAGCGCCGAATCAGTCGCTACCTCACGCGCGCGCGGGCGAGGTGGCCGAGGCCACCCAGAGCGAGCGCGTTTGTCCGCGCGAGCGACGTGGTGGCCCGGCCGGATCCCGCCCGCGCGAGGCACAGTCCGAATCCCGGTCGCTGCACAGGCACTACCGTCAGATGTTCGGCGCGCCGGTGCGCGGAGCGCGGGCACAGTCCCCTACGACAGCGCGCGCATCGCGCGGTCGAGGCCCTCGAGCGTGAGCGGGTACATGCGCTCGTCCATCAGCTCGCGCGTGATCTTCACCGAGGGCGTCCACTCCCATCGGTCCTCCGGCTCGGGGTTGAGCCAGGCGTGGTGCGGGAAGGTCGAGAGCAGCCGCCTGAGCCAGGCCGAGCCCGGCTCCTCGTTCCAGTGCTCGATGCTGCCGCCGGGCTGGAGGATCTCGTAGGGGCTCATGGTCGCATCGCCCACCAGCACCAGCTTGTAGTCCGCGCCGTAGGTCCGCAGCACTTCCGTCAGCGGGATGCGCTCCGCGTGGCGGCGGCGGTTGTCCTTCCAGACGCTCTCGTAGACGAAGTTGTGGAAGTAGAAGTGCTCGAGGTGCTTGAACTCGCCGCGCGCGGCGGAGAAGAGCTCCTCGCAGGCGCGCACGTGGTCGTCCATCGAGCCGCCCACGTCGAGGAACAGCAGCACCTTCACCGCGTTGTGGCGCTCGGGAACCATGCGCAGGTCGAGCAGGCCCGCATTGCGCGCGGTCGAGTCGATGGTGCCTGCGAGGTCGAGCTGGTCAGCCGCACCCTGGCGCGCGAAGCGCCGCAGACGGCGGAGCGCGAGCTTGATGTTGCGCGTGCCCAGCGAGACCGAGTCGTCGAGGTTGGCGAACTCGCGCTTGTCCCACACCTTCACGGCGCGGCGGTTGCGCGAGCCGTCCTGGCCGACCCTCACGCCCTCGGGGTTGTAGCCGTAGGCGCCGAAGGGCGAGGTGCCGCCGGTGCCGATCCACTTGTTGCCGCCCTGGTGGCGCGACTTCTGCTCCTCGAGCCGCTGCTTCAGCGTCTCCATGAGCTTCTCCCAGCCGCCGAGCGCCTCGATCCGCGCCTTCTCCTCCTCGGTCAGGAACAGCTCGGCATTGCGCCGCAGCCATTCCTCCGGGACCCTGGCCACCAGTGCCTCGAAGGCCTGCTCGACGCCCTTGAAGTGCGCGGCGAAGGCGCGGTCGAAGCGGTCGTAGTGGCGCTCGTCCTTAACCAGCGCCGTGCGCGCGAGGTAATAGAACTCGTCCACCGACGGCCCGGTGACGCGCAGTGACAGGGCCTCGAGCAGCGCCAGGAACTCGGTGATGGACACCGGCACGCCGGCGGCGCGCAGCAGGTGGAAGAAGCGGATGAGCACCGGCTCTTCCGCCCGCCTCAGGAGGAGCGGCCGGCCCGCCGGTGCAGGAAGACGAGCTGCTCGAACAGGTGCACGTCCTGCTCGTTCTTGAGCAGCGCGCCGTAGAGCGGCGGGATCGCGGCCTTCGGGTCGTCGGCGCGCAGCGCCTCGGGCGGGATGTCCTCGGCCACGAGCAGCTTGATCCAGTCGAGCAGCTCGGACGTGGACGGCTTCTTCTTCAGGCCGGGCACGTCACGGATGCGGTAGAAGGACTCGAGCGCTTCCTTCAGGAGCGACTTCTTCAGCCCCGGGTAGTGGACGTCGACGATGCGCTGCATCGTCTCGGTGTCCGGGAAGCGGATGTAGTGGAAGAAGCAGCGGCGCAGGAAGGCGTCCGGCAGCTCCTTCTCGTTGTTGCTGGTGATCACGACGATGGGCCGGTGCCGGGCCTTCACCAGTTCGCGCGTCTCGTAGACGTAGAACTCCATCCGGTCGAGCTCGCGCAGCAGGTCGTTGGGGAACTCGATGTCCGCCTTGTCGATCTCGTCGATCAGCAGCACGGCCTGCTCGTCGCTCTCGAAGGCGCGCCAGAGCATGCCCTTGACGATGTAGTTGCCGATGTCCTGCACGCGCGGGTCGCCGAGCTGGGAGTCGCGCAGGCGCGAAACCGCGTCGTACTCATACAGGCCCTGCTGGGCCTTGGTGGTGGACTTGACGTGCCACTCGTAGAGAGGCCGGCCCAGCCCGCCGGCGATCTCCTGCGCGAGCTGGGTCTTGCCGGTGCCCGGCTCGCCCTTGATGAGCAAAGGACGGCCCAGCGTCACGGCGGCATTCACCGCGAGCTTCAGCTCGTCGGTGGCGACGTAGCCCTGCGTGCCCTCGAAGCGCGCAGCGGCCATCTCAGGTCTTGTCGGCGGCGGCGGGCTTCGCGCCGAGCTGCTTGAGGTCCGCGAGCACCATCTGGGAGTGACCCTTCGGGTCCACCTTGACGTAGTGCTTCGCCACCTTGCCCTGCGGGTCGATGATGAAGGTGTCGCGGCGCGCCAGCTCCATCAGGCCCATGAACTTGGTGAGCACGCCGTAGGAGGTGCTCACCTTCTTGTCGGCGTCGGCGAGCACCGGGAAGGGCAGTCCGTGTTCCTCGGCGAAGGCCTTCTTGGACGCCACGTCGTCCACGCTGACGCCGAGGATCACGGCGCCGAGCTGGCGGAACTTGAAGATGTCGTCCCGGAGTTCACAGGCCTGCGTCGTGCAGCCGGGCGTGTTGTCCTTGGGGTAGAAGTAGACCACCACCCACTTGCCCTGGTAATCGGCCAGCTGGTGCCACTTGCCGTTCTGGTCCTGCAGTCGGAAGGCGGGCGCTGGGGCGCCGACGGCCGGCGGGTCCTGGGCCAGGGCGGGGGCGCTCACCAGGAGGGTCGCCAGCGCGGCAGCGCCGGCCCGTCGGAGGGCTGCGATCATTCGGGGGTCTCCTGAACCGTGAAAGGGTGCCGGTACGGCGAGCCGGCCGCTAGCATACTGGCAGCGCCGACACTGCAGAAGACATCCGGCAGCCATGAGGGTTCCCGCCTTGGTCCCCCCCGAGTCGCCGCGGCACCCCCGGCCGCCGCGCATCGCGCTGGTGCTTCCCGGCGGCGGGGCGCGGTCGGCCTATCAGGTCGGGGTGCTGAAGGCGATCGCCGGCTGGTACCCGGCCGGTGCGCCGCTGCCGTTTCGGATCCTGTGCGGCACGTCGGCCGGCTCCATCCTCGCCGCCGGGCTCGCCGCCTATGCCTCCCGATTCCGCTGCGGCACGGCCATGCTGGACCGCGTCTGGCGCAGCTTCCACGTCGGGCAGGTGTTCCGCGTGGACCAGCCCACGATGTTGCGGACCGGCGCCCACCTCCTTCTGGCCCTTGCTTCCGCGGGCCTGCTGCTGTCCCCGCCGCCCGCGGTGTTCGACAACACGCCGCTGCGCCGCTTGCTGGAGGGGCGGGTCAACTTCGCGCGCATCCGCCTGGCGCTGGACGCGGGGCACCTCGACGCGCTCGCGGTGACGGCGACCAGCCTCGGCAGCGGCGACTCCGTTTCCTTCGTCCAGGCCGCCAATGGGTTCGAGCCCTGGATGCGTTCCGGCCGCCGGGGCATCGGCGCCGAGCTCGGCCTCGACCACCTCATGGCGAGCGCGGCTGTGCCCTTCCTGTTCCCGTCCGTGCCCATGGACAGCGACCACTTCGGCGACGGCGCGATGCGGCAGCTGACGCCGCTCTCGCCCGCGCTGCGCCTCGGCGCGGAGCGCATCCTGGTCATCGGGGTGCGCGAGCCCGGGCGCGCGCCGCTCGGCGCCGCCGTGACGGGCTCGCCCAGCCTCGGCCAGCTGTTCGGCTTCATGCTGGAGACGCTCTTCATGGAGGGCCTCCAGTCGGACCTCGAGCGCCTGCAGCGCACCAACGAGCTGCTGTCCCGGGAGCCTGCCCGGGGGGCGCCCGGGCTGCGGCGCGTGGAGCCGCTGGTCCTGCTGCCGCGGTCCGACCTGTCGGCGGTGGCGCTGAGGCACATGTCCGAGCTCCCGCGGAGCCTGCGCATGCTGCTGCGCGCGATGGGCGCGGCGCAGGCGGCCGGCGGCCAGCTCACGTCCTACATGCTCTTCGAGTCGGGCTACACGCGCGCGCTGATCGAGCTGGGCCGGCGCGACGCCCATTCCCGGCGAGAGGAGATCGAGGCCTTCCTGGGTCTCGGAGCGGCGCGGTCAGACGAGGAACAGGCTGCCCAGGCCCAGTAGGGCCGCGAAGCCCACCACGTCGGTCACGGTCGTGAGGATCACTCCGCCGGCGAGCGCAGGGTCGATGCGCAGGCGCTTCAGCGAGAGTGGAATCAGCACGCCGGCGATCGCGGCCGCCGCGAGGTTGATCAGGATCGCCGCGAAGATCACCGCTGCGATGGTCCAGGAGCCGAACCACAGCCAGGTCGTGACGCCGACCACGACCGCCCACAGCAGCCCGTTCAGCGCCGCGACCCCGAGCTCCTTGAAGAACAGCCAGCGCGCGTTCGAGGACTGCACCTGGCCGAGGGCGATGCCGCGGATGATGAGCGTGACCGTCTGCGTGCCGGCGATGCCGCCCATGCTCGCGACGACCGGCATCAGCACGGCGAGCGCGACGACCTTGTCGATGGTGGCCTCGAACAGCCCGACCACCCAGGCGGCCAGGAAGGCCGTGACCAGGTTGATGCCGAGCCAGAGCGAGCGCCGGCGCGCGCTGCGCCGCACGCCGGCGAACACGTCCTCCTCGTCCTCGAGGCCGGCGGCGGCGAGCATCGGGTGCTCGGCCTGCTCGCGGACGATGTCGAGCACGTCGTCGATGGTGATGCGCCCGAGCAGGCGCCGGCCGTCGTCCACGACCGCGGCCGACACGAGGTCCCGGTCCTCGAACAGCCGCGCGACCTCCGCCGCGGGCGTCGCCGCGGCGATGCCCGCGATGTCGCGGTCCAGCACGTCCGTCACGAGGTCGTCCTCGTCCGCCGTAAGCAGCCGCGTGACCGGGAGGGCGCCCAGGTACTGGTCGTGGCGGTCCACCACGAAGAGGCAGTCCGTGCGCTCCGGCAGCTCGCCGCGCATGCGCAGGTAGCGCAGCACGACGCCGACGGTGACATCGGGGCGCACGCTCACCGTGTCGGTGTTCATCAGGCCGCCCGCGCTGTCCTCCGCGTAGCCGAGGACGGTGGTCAGCCGCACGCGGTCCTGGTGATCCATGGACCGGAGCACCTGGCGGGTGACGGCCTCGGGCAGGTCCCCGAGCAGGTCCGCGAGGTCGTCCACGTCGAGACCCTCGGTCGCGGCCACGATCTCGTGGGTCTCCATCTCGCGCAGCAGCTCGGCGCGCACGTCCTCGGCCAGCTCGACCAGCACGTCGCCGTCGAGCTCGGGGTCGACCAGCTCCCAGGCGAGCTCGCGCTGCGGCGGTGGCAGCGACTCCAGCAGGCCGGCGATCTCGGCCGGGTGCATCGCGTTGATCATGCGGCGCGCGCCGCGCAGCGTGCCGCTCGCGAGCGCGTCGCGCAGCGAGGCGAGCCGCGCGGCGCGATCGGTGCGGGGCGTGTCGGGCAGCGCGTTCACAGGCCCTAGGCCCGGGGCTGCAGGCAGGTGTGCCGGGCCAGCACGGCCCGGTGCCGTGCGCCGAAATGCGCCGCCAGGCGCTCCACCAGGTACACGGAGCGGTGCTGCCCGCCGGTGCAGCCGATGGCCACGGTCAGGTAACCGCGGTTGCCGCGCTCGAACTCGGGGATGCGTGCCTCCAGGAAGCGGACGAGGTCGGCGAACAGCGCCTCGACCGACGGGCTCGACTCCAGGAAGCGGCGCACCTCGGGATCGCGGCCGTCGAGCGCCGCCAGGGCGGGCTCCCAGAAGGGGTTGGGCAGCGTGCGGGCGTCGAAGACGAAGTCCGCATCGCCGGGGATGCCGTGCTTGTAGCCGAAGGACTCGAACAGGATGGACAGCCGTCCCTCGCTCCGCTCGTCCACGCGCTGCCGGACGAGGTCGCGCAGCGCGTGGACGCTCATGGAGGACGTGTCCACCGCGAGGTCCGCCGAGTCGGCCAGCGGCAGCAGGAGGGCGGATTCGGTCGCGATCGCATCCGCGAGGCTGCGGTCCTCGGCGGCGAGCGGGTGGCGACGCCGCGTCTCGGCGTAGCGGCGCAGCAGGACCTCATCCGAGGCGCGCAGGTAGATCAGCTCGCAGCGCAGGCCGCTGCGCCGGAGGTCGGCGATCAGCGCGGGCACCGCCGCGAGTTCCTCCGGCCGGTTGCGCGCGTCGAGGCCAACGCCGAGGCGCCGGTACTGCGGGTCGTCCTTCCTCAGGGTGTGTGCGACCAGCGACTGCAGCAGCGCGGCCGGGATGTTGTCTATGCAGAACCAGCCGAGGTCCTCGAGCATGTTGAGCGCAACGCTCTTGCCCGAGCCCGACATTCCGCTGATGACGACGAGGCGCATCGGCGCAGCAGGCCGCTCGTGACGCGCCGGGCGGGCTCAGCGCCCGCGCGCGACCTCCGCGGCGTGGTGGTCGGTCAGCTTTTCCTTGTGCTTCTTCACCATGCGGTCGAGCTTGTCGGCGAGCGCGTCTATGGCCGCGTACATGTCGCCGTCGCTCGCGATCGCGTGGATCTTCGCGCCGCTGACGCCGAGCGTGGCCTCGGCCCGCTGCTCCAGCTTCTCCACGGTCAGCACGCAGTGGACGTCGATCACCTGGTCGAAGTGCCGGACGATGCGGTCGAGCTTCTTCTCGACGTAGCTGCGCAGCGCCGGGGTGACGTCGATGTGGTGGCCGGTGAGGTTGAGCTGCATGATGTTCTCCTGTTGTGACTGGACGCCCGGGACGCCTCAGGCGACCGGCACGCGACGCCGGTCGCTGGAAGAGGCGATTCCCAGCGCCTCGCGGTACTTCGCCACGGTGCGGCGCGCGACCTGCACGCCGTCCTGGGACAGCAATTCCGCGATCCGGCTGTCCGACAGCGGCTCCGCAGGATCCTCCGCGGCGACCAGCTTCCTGATTTTGGCACGGATCGCCGTGGACGACACCTCCGCTCCGCCGTCGCCGGCGACGTGGCTGGAGAAGAAGTAGCGGAACTCCAGCACGCCGCGAGGAGTATGCATGTACTTGCCGGTAGTGACGCGCGAGATCGTCGATTCGTGCATCTCGACCGCCTCGGCGATGTCCTTCAGCACCATCGGCTGCATGGCCTCGTCGCCGTGATCGAGGAAGGCCGCCTGGCGCTGCACGATCGCGCGCGCGACCTTGAGCAGGGTGTCGTTGCGGATCTCGAGGCTCCTCAGCAGCCAGCGCGCCTCCTGCAGCTGGCCGCGCATGACGGCGTGGTCGGCACCCCGGCTGACCAGGCTCGCGTAGCCCTCGTTGACGCGGATCCGCGGCAGGGCCGAGGGGTTGAGTTCGACCTGCCAGCCGCCCGGCACCCTACGGACGTAGACGTCGGGAACGACGTACTCGGTCTCGGCGCGCTGCAGCTGGGAGCCGGGCCGCGGGTGGCATCCGCGCACCAGCAGGAGCGCCGCCTCGAGCTCCTCGGCGGTGCAGGCCAGCTGGCGACGCAGCACCGGGTAGTCCTGGTCCGCGACGAGCTGCAGGTGCCGCAGCGCGATCTCCCGAGCGAGCGCGAGGCCCGGCGTGTCCGGATCGAGCGCGGCGAGCTGCAGCCCGATGCACTCCGATACGGAGCGCGCCCCGACGCCGAGCGGATCGAGCTGCTGCACGACGGAGAGCACGGCCTCGATCTCGGCCGGCGCGGCCTCGATGTCGGGCGCGAGGGTCGCCGCGATCTCCTCCAGCGAATCCGCGAGGTAGCCGTCGTCGCTGATCGCGTCCACGATCGCGCGACC
This sequence comes from Steroidobacteraceae bacterium, assembly GCA_025458865.1. Classification (GTDB taxonomy): domain Bacteria; phylum Pseudomonadota; class Gammaproteobacteria; order Steroidobacterales; family Steroidobacteraceae; genus SG8-30. The sequence continues at coordinate 8,726 of JALORP010000002.1, forward strand.
GATGGCGCGCTCGCGCTCGCCCAGGGGCGCCAGCTCGAGCTGCCACAGGAGGTGCTCCACGAGGCTCTGGCCCGACTCGTCGGGCAGTTCGAGCGCGCGGTCTCCGTCGCCGCCCGACCATGGGCTCTCGGCAACGGCGGCGGTCGGCTCGGGCCAGTCATCCCCGACCTCGACGACAGCCTCCTCCTCCGCGGGGCCGCGGCCGTCGTCGGGCTCGCCGGGATCCGCCGAGGTCGGCGCCAGCTCCTCGAGCGCGAAGGGTCCCTCGTCGTCGTCCTCGGCCTCGAGCATCACGTTGCTCTCGAGGGCCTCGCGGATCTGCGCCTGCAGGTCGATGGCGGTCAGCTGCAGGAGGCGGATCGCCTGTTGCAGCTGGGGCGTCATCGTCAGCTGCTGCCCGAGGCGCAGCTGCAGGGAGGGCTTCATCATGCGGGCAGGTGCGGATCCTGGCGCTGCTAGAGACGGAAATCCTGTCCCAAGTAAACCTCCCGGACCTGCGGGTTTGCAAGGATTTCGTCCGCAGTTCCGGAGGCCAGGATCGCGCCCTGGTTGACGATGTAGGCGCGGCCGCAGATCCCGAGCGTTTCACGCACGTTATGGTCCGTTATCAGGACGCCGATGCCGCGGTCGGCCAGGTGGCGGACGATGTTCTGGATGTCGTTGACCGACAGCGGGTCCACGCCCGCGAAGGGTTCGTCGAGCAGCACGAAGGCGGGCTCGGCCGCCAGCGCGCGCGCGATCTCGACGCGCCGGCGCTCGCCGCCCGACAGGCTCATCCCCAGGCTCTCGCGGATGTGGCCGATGTGCAGCTCCTCGAGCAGCTGCTCGAGGCGGGCCCCGCGGGCGGAGGAATCGAGGCCTGCCCGCGTCTCGAGGATGGCGAGGATGTTGTCCTCGACCGTCATGCGGCGGAACACCGAGGCCTCCTGCGGCAGGTAGCCGAGGCCGCGCCGCGCGCGCGAGTGCATGGGCAGGCGCGTCACGTCCTCGCCGTTCAGCTCGATGCGCCCGCCGTCGCAGGGCACGAGGCCGACGATCATGTAGAAGGCGGTCGTCTTGCCCGCGCCGTTCGGGCCGAGCAGGCCGACGACCTCGCCGCTCGAGATCTCGATCGACAGGTCGTTCACCACGGTCCGCTTCCGGTACCTCTTGACGAGGTTGAGCCCGCGCAGCGTGCTCACCGGGGCTCCACGCTCGGCGGCTCGGCCGGCTTCTCCGGCGCCGGGCGCGGGTTGATGGTGATGCGCACCGGCCGGCCGTCCTGTTCGGCGGCCTCGGCGAGGACGCGCTGCTCGCGCATGCCGTAGACGAGCCGCGAGCCCGAGATGTCGTTGCGGCCGTCCGAGAGCCAGGCGTCGCCACTGAGACGGACCTGCTGGCTCGCGAGGTCGTAGTCGATGCGGTCGGCGCGGCCCTCGGCGAGTTGGCCGCCGCGCTGCTGGCGGAAACGCGCCGGGCTTCCGACCACCTCGGCCCCGTCGATCTCGTTGTTCACGAAGCGCACCGTGGCCGTGTCGCTCTCGAGCGTCGCGCCCTCCGCAGTCATGCGGAACCGGCCCTCGAAGCGCCAGCGGCTGTTCTCGAACTCGAGTCCCGTGGCCGTCGCCTGGGCTGCCTCGACGCGCGAGTCGCCCTGCGCGATGCGCACGTTGCGGAACACGAGAACGTTGTTGCGGTAGTCGAAGTCGGTGGAGTCGGCCTCGACCGTGATGGGCAGGTCGCGCCGGTCAGCGGCCTCCGGGCGCCCCGCCGCGGCGCAGGCGAGCAGGACGACGGCCAGCGCGAGCGCTGCTGATCGCCCGCGCGGCGTCGAGGCGCTAGGGGAGGAAGCGGCCATTGACCAGCGATTCTAGCTGCAGGGTCTCGCCCTTCAAGTCCGCCTGAAGCCCCTTCGCATGCAGCGAGTGCCGGCCGAAGTCGAGTTCAACCTGCGCCGCGGTGGAGGCGACCCGCGCTTCGGTGTCGAGGGACAGGCTGGGGCTGCGCAGGACCGCGGGCTGCAGGAGGCCTTCGCCCCGGCCGGTGAGCTCGACGCTGCCCTCCAGTTCGACCACAGGCGCCCCGTGCGCCAGGTGCCCGCGCTCCGCGGTGACGTGCCACCGCCGCTCCGGCTCGGCGAGGTAATCGATCGTCACGGTCTCGAGCAGGACCGTGCCGGTGCCGGGATCCTCGCTCGCGCGCTCTGCGGCCAGTTCGTAGCGGACCGCGCCGTCGGCGCCGAATTCCGTCACCGTGGCCGCGCGCAGGTAGTAGCGTGGCGTCTCGGGTATCGCGAGCGGACCTTCCGCGCCGTCGTTCCTCGCGCCGATGCGCAGCACCAGCACCGCGAGCGCCAGCAGCGCGACGAGCAGCAGTATCCGGGGAATCACTCGCCCGCCTCGCCGCGCGCCGCGAGCAGCCAGTCGCAGAACTCCCGCACCGCGCCCGCGCCGCCCGGCCGGCGGGTGACGTAACGGGCCGCGGCGATGACTTCGGGCTCCGCGTCGGCGACCGCCGCGGGCAGCCCCACCGCGCGCATCAGCGGCAGGTCGGGGGTGTCGTCCACCAGGCAGGCGCAATCGGCGCCCGCGAGGCCGCGCCGCGCGAGCAGCGCGGCGAGCGCGGCGCCCTTGTCGTCCACGCCCTGCGCGACCTCGGACACGCCGAGCTCGCGCATGCGCGCGGTCACGGCGGGGCTGCTGCGACCGGAGATGACCGCGACCTCGATGCCCGCGGCGCGCAGGCGCTTGATGCCGAGGCCGTCTCGCACGTGGAAGGCCTTCAGCGCCTCGCCCTCGGCGCCGAACCAGAGGCGTCCGTCGGTCAGCACTCCATCCACGTCGAGCACCAGCAGGGTGACGCGCCGCGCCAGCGAGGCGGCCGCGGCGGTCACATCACACCCGCGCGCAGCAGGTCGTGCACGTTCAGCGCGCCGACGAGCCGGCCGTCGGCATCGACCACGAGCAGCCCGGTGATGCGGTGCTGTTCCATGAGGTGCACCGCCTCGGCGGCGAGTTCCTGCGGCCCGATGACCTTGCAGCCGCGGGTCATGACCTCGCCCATGGTGGTGCGGTGGATGTCGACCTGCCGGTCCAGCGTGCGGCGCAGGTCGCCGTCCGTGAAGATCCCGAGCACCCGGCCGTCGCCATCGGCGATGGCGGTCAGGCCGAGGCCCTTGCGCGACATCTCGAGCAGCCCCTCGGAGAGGGTGTTGGACTCGCCGACCACGGGAAGTTCCGCGCCGCTTCGCATCAGGTCGCCGACCCGCAGCAGGAGCCGGCGGCCCAGCCGCCCGCCCGGGTGGGAGCGCGCGAAGTCCTCCGGCGTGAAGCCGCGCTGATCGAGCAGGGCGACCGCGATGGCGTCGCCCATGGCCAGGGCCGCGGTCGTGCTCGCGGTCGGCGCGAGGTTGAGCGGGCAGGCCTCCTCGGCCACGCCGACGTCGAGGTGGACGTCGGCCTCTCGGGCGAGGGTGGAGCGCGCGTTGCCGGTCATCGCGACGAGCGGGACATCCATGCGCTTGATCAGCGGCAGGATCGTGAGCACCTCGTCGGTCTCGCCGGAGTTCGACAGGGCGAGGACCACGTCCTGGCGGGTCAACATGCCGAGGTCGCCGTGGCTGGCCTCGGCGGGATGCAGGAAGAACGAGGGGGAGCCGGTGCTCGCGAGCGTCGCGGCGATCTTGCCGGCCACGTGGCCGGACTTGCCCATGCCCGTCACCACGATGCGTCCGCGGCAGGCCAGGAACAGGCCGCAGGCGCGCACGAAGTCCGGGCCCAGGCGCTCGGCGAGCGTGGCCACGGCGCGGGCCTCGATGCCGAGCGCGCGACGCCCGGCTTCCAGCACGCGGGGTTCGTCGGTGGGCGTCATCGGCGGGGTCCCGGGGAGCGAAGTTGGCAGCCCGCATGATACACCGCGGGCAGCCCGGCCCGCCGTCGCGATGCCGCTAGGGTCTGTTTACGCTACGGCGATCGCAGCGTTGCCGCCGGCCTTGCCGGCCGCAACCCGCAGGGCTGGGCCTGTGGTGGCCCGGGGCTGCGTCTCTCGTCGCTCAAGTACGTAGAGTACATATCGCTCCTCGTTTCTTGCCCCAGGCCACCACAGGCTCCAGCGCAGCGATCGCCGTAGCGTAAACAGACCCTAGTCCGGCGCGGGCTGTTTCACTACCATGCGCGTTTCCGATCCCTCCGGGCGAATCCATGAACGCAGCAGAAGTCAGGCGCCGGATCGAGGTGGCGCTGCCGGGCGCGCAGGTCGACGTGCGCTCGGACGACAACGTGCACTTCGAGGCCACCGTCGTCGCATCCCAGTTCGAGGGCCTGCGCACGCTCAAGCGCCACCAGCTCGTGTATGCCGCGCTCGGCGCGGCGGTGGGCGGGGAGATCCACGCCCTGTCGCTGGACACCCCCACGCCGGCCGAAGTCGCGGCCCGCGCCGACCGCTGACCGGCTTGGACAAGCTGACCATTCGCGGCGGCGCCGCGCTCGAAGGCGAGATCCGCATCTCCGGCGCGAAGAATGCCGCGCTGCCGATCCTCGCGGCCGCGCTGCTGCCCGACGAACCCGTGCGGATCGGCAACGTCCCGCACCTGCGCGACGTCACCACCATGCTCGAGCTGCTCGGGCGCCTCGGGGCGGGCGTCACCGTGGGCGACCGGATGGAGCTCGAGGTGGACCCGCGCAGCATCAGCAACGGCGTGGCGCCCTACGAGCTGGTCAAGACCATGCGCGCCTCCATCCTCGTGCTCGGGCCGCTGCTGGCGCGCCGCGGCGAGGCGGACGTGTCCCTGCCGGGAGGCTGCGCGATCGGGGCGAGGCCGGTGAACCTGCACGTCGAGGGCCTGAGGCGCCTCGGCGCCGAGATCGAGATCGAGGGCGGCTACATCCGCGCGCGCGCCGGGCGCCTGCGCGGCGCGCGCATCGTTCTCGACACGGTGACCGTCACGGGCACCGAGAACCTCATGATGGCCGCCACCCTCGCCGAGGGCCGGACGATCATCGAGAACGCGGCGCGCGAGCCCGAGATCGTGGACCTCGCCTGTTTCCTGAACGCCATGGGCGCGAGGGTGTCCAACGCGGGCACCGACACGCTCGTGATCGAGGGCGTCGAACGCCTGCACGGCTGCGCGTACCGGGTGCTGCCGGACCGCATCGAGGCGGGTACCTACCTCGTCGCGGGCGCGATCACGGGGGGGCAGGTCCGGGCCCTCGACGCGCGGGCCGACCACCTCGACGCCGTGATCGCCAAGCTGCGCGAGGCGGGTGCGGAGGTGAGGGTCGGCGAGGACTGGATCGAGGCGGACATGCGCGGCCGGCGGCCGCGCGCGGTGGACATCCGCACGGCCCCGCACCCAGCCTTCCCGACGGACATGCAGGCCCAGTTCGCGGCCCTCGGCACCGTGGCCGAGGGCGTCAGCACGGTGGTGGAGACGATTTTCGAGAACCGCTACATGCACATGCTGGAGCTGCGCCGTCTCGGCGCGGACATCCGCATCGAGGGGCACACGGCGATCATCCACGGCGTGCCCAGGCTTTCCGGGGCGCCGGTCATGGCGACCGACCTGCGCGCCTCGGCGAGCCTCGTGCTCGCGGGCCTCGTGGCCGAGGGCACGACCGAGGTCCAGCGCATCTACCACATCGACCGCGGCTACGAGCGCATCGAGGAGAAGCTGCGCCTGCTCGGCGCCGACATCCGCCGCGTCAGCTAGAGGCGGCCGCGCGCGCCGGCCGCTCGATCACGCCGACGCGCACCGTCAGCTCCCGGGGCGGGCCCTCGAACGGCGGTCCGCGCCGCAGCGTGACCCGCGCCGCCTGGCCGGGCTTGAGCGCCGCGATCCGCGACAGCAGGTCCTCGGCGCCGGTGAGCGCCTGGCCGTTGATCTCCGTGATGACGTCGCCCGGCTGGACGCCCTCGGTGTCGGCGGGCCCCCCGCGATAGACCGCGGTGACCACCACCGAGCCCTCGGGGAAGCCGAACTGCCGCGCCTCCTCGGTCTTGAGCGTCTGCGGGCGGATGCCGATCCAGCCGCGCACCACCCGGCCCTCGCGCAGGATGGCCTCGACCACGCCGCGCACCAGGTCCACGGGGATGGCGAAGCCGATGCCCTCGATGCCGGCGTTGCGCGCGATCACCGCGGTGTTGATGCCCACCAGCTCGCCGCGCGCGTTGACCAGCGCCCCGCCGGAATTGCCGAAGTTGATCGCGGCGTCGGTCTGGATGAAGTTCTCGAAGGTGGACACGCCGAGCCGGCCCCGGCCCGTGGCGCTGACGATGCCAGAGGTGACCGTCTGGCCGAGCCCCAGCGGGTTGCCGATGGCGAGCACGGGCTCGCCGACCCGCAGCCGGTCGGAACGGCCGAGCGGCATGACCGGCAGGTCCGGCAGCTTGATCGCCAGCACGGCGAGGTCGGTGTCCGGGTCGATGCCCACCAGGCGCGCCGGGGCCTCGCGACCGTCCCGCAGCTGGACGCTGATCTGCGTCGCGCGGGAAACCACGTGGTAGTTGGTCACGACGTGCCCCTGGGGGTCGACCACGACGCCCGACCCGAGGCTGCGGTCGACCCGCTCGCGGTAGTCGGTCCACAGGTCGCCAAAGAGCTGCGCGAGCTCGGGCGGCAACGCGCCGGCGCGCGGCACGCGCACGATGCGCTCCGTGTAGATGTTGACCACCGCCGGGCCGGACCGGTCCACCGCATCCGCGTAGCTGGGGGGCCAGGCGGGCTCCGCGGCGGCCGGCGCGGGGGCGTCCTGCACGCCAGCCTCCCCGGCGGGCCCGGCCTGCGGGGTGATCGCGGTGGGCGAGGCCGGAACTTCCTCCCCCGGGGGTTGCATCGTCGGACCCGGCGGGCGGAGCCACGTGTAGAGGAGGGCCGCGGCCAGGCCGGCGGCCACCCACGGTGAAACCCAGCGGATCCACTGAACGAAAGTCTTCATGTCTGCCGGATCGGGGCGGTGGCCCGCGGGTTGCTGCACTGCATGATCGGGCGCGTGGCCGGCGTGTATAATGCGCGCTCCGCCACAGGAACGAAAACGGTGCCGCCCAGGGTCTCGGGGCGCGGCGCCACCGGCGGGTGTGTGCTCGAGACGATCCACGGGGGTTGCCCGATGAGTGAACAGGTGGACCAGGGCCGGCGTCAGCTGCTGACCGCCGCCACCCTTCTGACGGGCGCGGTCGGCGCCGGCTTCGCGGCCGTGCCGTTCCTGGCGTCCTGGAAGCCGAGCGCGCGTGCCCGTGCGCTCGGCGCGCCGGTCGAAGTCGACATCAGCAAGCTCGAGCCGGGCGCGCTGATGAAGGTCGAATGGCGCGGCAAACCCGTCTGGGTCCTGCGGCGCACCCCCGAGATGCTGCAGCAGCTCGAGGGCATCGACGACCTCCTGGCGGATCCGGGCTCGGCAAGCTCGATCCAGCCCGACTATGCGCGCAACCCCGCACGCGCGGCGAACCCCGAGTTCCTGGTCATGCTGGGCGTCTGCACCCACCTCGGCTGCGCGCCGATCGAGCGTTTCAGGCGCGGCGACGCCGAGCTCGGCGCCGACTGGCCGGGCGGCTTCTACTGCCCCTGCCACGGCTCGAAGTTCGACCTGTCGGGCCGCGTGTTCAAGGCGATGCCGGCGCCCACCAACCTCACGGTGCCGCCGCACACCTTCGTTGACGACAACCGCATCCTGGTCGGCGAGGACCAGGCGAGGGCCGCATGATGGCAACCGACAGCACGACCACAGCCAAGGGCGGGTTGCTGGGCTGGGTGGACGCCCGCTTCCCGCTGACCCGCCTCTGGAACGAGCAGTGGGGCCAGTACTACGCGCCGAAGAACCTCAACAACTGGTACCTCTTCGGCTCGATGTCCCTGCTGGTGCTGGTGATCCAGATCGTCACCGGCATCTTCCTGACGATGAACTACAAGCCGTCCGCGGCCGAGGCCTTCGGCTCGGTCGAGTACATCATGCGCGACGTGGAGTGGGGCTGGCTGATCCGCTACATGCACTCCACCGGGGCGTCGGCGTTCTTCGTCGTTGTGTACCTGCACATGTTCCGCGCGATGCTCTACGGCTCCTACCGCAAGCCGCGCGAGCTGCTGTGGGTCTTCGGCATGCTGATCTACCTCGTGCTGATGGGCGAGGCCTTCTTCGGCTACCTGCTCCCCTGGGGCAACATGTCCTACTGGGGCGCACAGGTGATCGTGTCGCTGTTCGCGGCCCTGCCGGTGATCGGCCCGGACCTCGCCGAGTGGATCCGCGGCGACTTCTTCATCTCCGACATCACGCTGAACCGCTTCTTCGCGCTGCACGTGATCGCGCTGCCGCTGGTGCTCGTGTTCCTCGTGGTCGCGCACCTGCTGGCGCTGCACGAGGTGGGCTCCAACAACCCGGACGGCGTCGAGATCAAGAAGACGAAGGACGCGAACGGCAATCCCGTGGACGGCATCTGGAGCCACCCGTACTACTCCGTGAAGGACCTGATGGGTTTCGCCGCCTTCTTCGTGCTGTTCGCGGCCGTCATTTTCTTCGCGCCGACGATGGGCGGACTGTTCCTCGAGAAGCCGAACTTCGAGCTCGCGAACCCGATGCAGACTCCGGCGCACATCGCCCCGGTGTGGTACTTCACGCCCTTCTACGCAATGCTGCGGGCGGTGCCGGCGTTCTTCGGAACGCAGGTCTGGGGCGTGCTCGTGATGGGCGCGGCGGTGATCATCCTGTTCTTCCTGCCGTGGCTCGACCGTTCGCCGGTCAAGTCCATCCGCTACCGCGGGCCGATCTACAAGATCGCGCTGGCCCTGTTCGTGGTCTGGTTCGTGATCCTCGGCTACTGCGGCCTCAAGCCCGCCGTCGAGCCCTTCAAGACGCTGTCGGTGATCGGCACCATCTACTACTTCGCCTTCTTCCTGCTGATGCCGTGGTACTCGCGGATCGACAGCTACAAGCCGGAGCCGGAAAGGGTCACCTATCATGCTCACTAAGAAGATCGTCCTGCTGCTGGCCGTCCTGCTGCCGGTGCCGGCCTTCTCGGCCGGCGGCGACGCCAAGCTCGACAAGGCGGACACGGACATCCACAACCAGGCCTCGCTGCAGCGCGGCGCCCGCAACTTCGTCAACTACTGCCTCGGCTGCCACGGTGCGCAGTACATGCGCTGGAACCGCATGGCGGAGGACCTCGGCATCCCCGAGGACGTGCTCATGAGCGAGCTCATGATCACCGGCGGCTCGCCGCACGACACCATGCGCACGGCGATGCCCGCGGACCTCTCCGCGGGCTGGTTCGGCAAGGCGCCGCCGGACCTGTCGCTCATCGCCCGCAGCCGCGGCACGGACTACATCTACACGTTCCTGCGCGGCTACTACGCCGACCCGACCCGGCCGAACGGCGTCAACAACACGGTGCTGGCGGGCACGGCCATGCCGCACGTGCTCGCGCACCTGCAGGGCCTGCGCCAGCCGCGCTACGAGCTGCGCGAGGTCGGCGGCCGCAGCGAGCAGCACCTCGTCGGCTTCGACGCGGGCACGCCCGGCGAGCTGAGCGAGGCCGAGTACGACGAGTTCGTGCGCGACACGGTCAACTTCCTCGACTACGTCGGCGAGCCGGTCAAGGCCAAGCGTGAACGCATGGGCGTCTGGGTCGTGCTGTTCCTGCTGGTGTTCTGGGTCTTCGCCTGGCTGCTGAAGCGGGAGTACTGGAAGGACATCAAGTGACGCCCCGTCCGGGGCGGTGCGGCCCGGGAGGGCGGCGACGGTGAACCCGTCGCCGACGCTCACGTCGCGGCGCCCCTACCTCGTGCGGGCCATGCACGAGTGGATGACGGACAACGGGCAGACCCCGCACCTCGTGGTGGATGCCACGCTCGCGGGTGTCGAAGTCCCCCAGGCCTACGTCAAGGACGGGCGCATCATCCTCAACGTCGGCTGGCAGGCGACGCAGGCGCTCCGGCTCGGCAACGATTTCATCGAATTCTCCGCGCGCTTCGGCGGCACGCCGCACCTGGTGCGGGTGCCGCTCGCGGCCGTCACCGGCATCTACGCCCGTGAAACGGGGCAGGGCATGCTGTTCCAGGGCGATGATTCGCCCCCTCCGCCCGAGCCGCCGACGGCCACCACGAATGGCGGCTCCACCTCCGACACCGGACGGCGCGCGAAGCTCAGGGTGGTGAAGTAGGAACCTACAGGCTGAACGCCGCTCGCGTCAGCCGGCACCTGAGCTCGTCGCCCGCGCCATCCTCCACCTCGACCAGGTCGAAGCGCGCCGGGAGGCGGGCGAGGTCCGGCTCGCGCGCCAGCAGCTCGCGCGCGGCCCGCGCCCAGCGCGACTGCTTCCTCCAGGTGACACTCTCGGCCGCGCTGCCGTAGTCGCTGCGCGCCCGGTAGCGAACCTCGACGATGGCGAGAACCTCGCCTTCCAGCGCCACGATGTCGATCTCGCCGCGGCGCGTGCGGTAATTGCGGAACAGCAGGCTGAAGCCCTGCCGCGCGAGCTCGGCGCAGGCGGCGTCCTCGGCGGCGCGGCCGGCGGCGAGATGCGCCGCGCCGGCAGTCAACTTCAGGGCCCGCCCGGCAGGGGCTCGAGCCGGCCGCCGCTCACGCGGGCGAAGTCGAGCTGGCGGTGGATGCGGCCGTCGGCGCCGAGGTCGAGCCGCCCCGTGAGGCCCGGCACGGGCGTCGCGAAAGGCGAGCGGCGGCGCGTGAGTTCCGCGCCGATGGCGTAGGCGTCGTAGCCGAACGCGAACAGGCGGTCTCGCGACGGCGTGCGCCGCGGCCAGAGCTGGTCGGCCTGCTCGCGCAGGATCGCCACCGGGCCGCCCCCCTCCAGCACCCAGGGCATCTCGGGCAGCAGCACGCCGTCGAGGTCCGCGTTGCCTCGGCCGCCCGGTTCGTAGACGTCCGAGGTCGAGTACACGGGCAGGCTGCCCGCGTAGTTGAAGCGCAGCTGCGTGCGGATCAGGCGCCCGTCCACCGGCTGGCCCGCCACGAACACGAACCCGAGGTCGGGCCGCGGCGCGACGCCCCCCGCGGCCGTCGGGCGGATGCCGAGCAGTTCCGTCAGGATGACCTTGTAGTCGGTCGTGCCCGGCGCGTAGACGCGCCGGCCGAGCAGGCTGCCGCCGATTGCAGCGAACTCCTCGGCGAACGCATTGAGCACCCGCTGGCCCCATTCGTTCGCGGGGCCGAGCGCCACGCCCGACGTGCGTCCGTCCGCCAGCGCGCGGCGCGCGGCCAGCCGGGCCTCGTCCTCGGGGGAAAGGGCGAACTGGTAGAACCGGCTGGGCGACCGGCTGCCGTCGGGCAGGAAGTTGAGCGCGACGGTCGTCGCGCGGCCTTCGGCCATGGCAGCCACGTCCGACACGTCGCCGCGGGTCAGCGGCCCGATCACCAGGCTCGCGCCCTCCGCGACGGCCTTCAGGTACGCGGAACCGGCGTCGCCGGCGCTGACGTCGTACAGGGCCACGGTCGGCCGGGTGCCCTCCGGCTGCTCGTAGTAGGCGGCCAGGAACCCGTCGCGCACCATCCGGCCGGCCTCGCCGCCGCGGCCGGTCAGCGGCAGCAGCAGGGCCACGCGCGAACCGGGTTCGATCGCCACGGTGTAGCGCCCGACGAGATCGTTCCAGATGCCGTCGTTGGCAGGGTGCGCCGGGTAGCGGCGGCGCCAGTCCTGCAGCCGGGAGCCGGCGCCCGCGGCCATCGTCGTCGCGTCGGCGTTGATCCGCCCGAGTTCCATCCAGCCCGCGACCAGCGGGTCGCTGCCGGCGGGGATGCGCAGGTCCGCGCCGCGGCGCGAAGCGGCCGAAAGACTGTCGAGGATCAGGCGCTGGTTGTCGAGGCGCGACTGCCCGGAGGGCAGGAGGTGTTCGCGGCCGCCGAGCGTGGCGACGGCGGCAGGCACCTGCCCGAGCGCGAACTGCGCGCGCGCCCGCGTCGCGAGCTGGGCTGCGTCCGGCCCCGCCGCCGCCTGGTCGAGCAGCGCCAGCGCGCGCCGGGGCTCGTTGCGGGCGAGCGCGATCTCGGCCGAGATCCTGGCCTGTTCGCCGGCCTCGGCGGCCGGGAGCGGCGGCACGAGCCTCCCGAGGGCACGCTCGGCCGCATCCGGCTGCGCCGCGGTTGCCCAGGCCCCCGCGGCCCGTAGCCACAAGCCGTTGGCGCGCGGCAGCGGCGTGGCCGCGGCGGCTTCCTCGAAGGCGCGCGCAGCGCCGGCCGGATCGCCGCGCCCGGCGAGGCGCTCCGCCCGCTCCTCGGCCGCGGCGCCCGGGTCGCCGCGCAGGCTCTCCATAGGCTGGCAGGCGGCCAGTCCCGTCACGAGGAGCAGCAGTGCCGTGCGAAACAAGGTCGTCAGGGATTGCATCGGTGGGTGCCCTTGGCGACGATCTGGCGGCCTCGATGGCCCGGAAGGGGGATTATAGTGACCACGGCAGGCCGTCTTTTCGTCGTTGCGACCCCGATCGGCCATCTTGGCGACGTCTCCCAGCGGATGCGCGACACGCTCGCCGCCGTGGCCGTCGTCGCAGCCGAGGATACCCGCCATACGGGGCGGCTGCTGCAGGCGCTGGGCATCGAGGTGCCGCTCCTGTCCCTGCACGAGCACAACGAGCGGGAGCGGGCGGCGCAGCTCGTCGCGCGCCTCGTGGCCGGCGAGGACGTCGCGGTCGTGAGCGACGCCGGCACGCCGCTGGTCAGCGACCCCGGTTTCGTGCTCGTCCGCGCCGCGATCGAGGCGGGCATCACGGCGGTGCCCGTGCCGGGGCCCTGCGCGGCGATCGCCGCGCTGTCCGTTTCGGGCCTGCCTACCGACCGCTTCTGCTTCGAGGGTTTCCTGCCGGCACGGCCAGGCGCGCGCCGCGAGCAGCTGGCGGCAGTCGCGGCCGAGCCGCGCACGATGGTCTTCTACGAGGCGCCGCAGCGCCTCGCGGACAGCCTCGCCGACATGGCTGCCGTGCTCGGCGCAACGCGGCGGGCGGCCGTCGCGCGCGAGCTCACGAAGGCCTTCGAGACCGTCTATCACGGCGACCTCGCGACGCTTGCGGCCCGGGCCGCGGCGGATGCCAACATGACGCGCGGCGAGATCGTCGTCGTCGTCGAGGGGCGCGCCGAGGCACCCGCGTCCGGGGCCGAAATGGATCGCATCCTGCGCATCCTGCTCGCATCGTTGCCTCCCTCGCAGGCCGCGAGCCTCGCGGCCGGGATCGCCGGGGCGCCGCGCAACGCCTGCTACCGCCGCGCGCAGGAAATCGCGCGCGAGGGCAGCTGAGGCGCCTCTTGTGAATATGCCGCCCAGGCCCTAAGGTGATCCCGGGAGTCGGCCAGGCAACCGCCGTTTTCCTTGGGAAGGCGGAGGAAAGTCCGGGCTCCAGAGGGCGAGGCGCCAGGTAACCCCTGGGGGGCGTGAGCCCACGGAAAGTGCAACAGAAAGCAAACCGCCCAAGCGCGCGCAAGCGCGACGGCAAGGGTGAAACGGTGCGGTAAGAGCGCACCGCGCCGGCGGTAACGTCGGTGGCACGGCAAACCCCGCCTGGAGCAAGGCCAAATAGGGAAGCACGCAGCCGCGAGGCTGCAGCGCGCGGCCCGCGCGCGCTTCCGGGTAGGCCGCTTGAGGTGCACGGCGACGTGCATCCCAGAGGAATGGTTGCCCACGACAGAACCCGGCTTATCGGCCGGCTCCCACTTTTCCCCCCTTTCCGGCACCAAAAGCCCCCGCCCAGGGGGTCTGTCTCAAGTTCCGTGGGAACTTAGTGGCGTAAGTTGCTGATTTAAGTCAGGCTGGGAGGCCTCGCCCGGCGTGTCAGCGTTCGGCCATAAGTCTCTGACTCAGAAGAAATTTTTTTGCAGCTGGCCGTTGACCGGCGGCGGCGCCGTGCCTATAGTGGCGGCAGGTGGGAAAAAGTGGGAGGAAATGGGACGTCGTCCCATTCCAGAGCTGTGTTTCGCGGCGCCAACAAGGTCACCCTCGACTCCAAAGGCCGGATGGTCATGCCCACCCGGTACCGGGAGCGCCTGAGCGAGCGCTGCCAGGGTCGGCTCGTCGTGACCGTCGACCGCGACCAGTGCCTGATGATTTACCCGCTGCCCGACTGGGAAGAGATCGAGCGCAAGCTCATGCGGCTGCCCACGCTCAACGAGCAGGCGCGCCGCCTGCAGCGGCTGATGGTCGGCCACGCCTGCGACGTCGACATCGACGGCCACGGCCGCGTGCTGCTGCCGCCGAAGCTCCGCGAATTCGCGCAGCTCGACCGCAACGCGATCCTCATCGGGCAGGGCTCCCGCTTCGAGCTGTGGGACGAGCAGCGCTGGGACGAGCGGCGTGACCAGTGGCTGCAGGCCGAGGATTCCGGCGAGCTGCTGCCGCCGGAGCTCGGCTCGCTGTCGCTGTAGCCGGCGTGCCGGCCGGGGAGGGCGCTGGCGGGAGCCTCGACGCACCGCACGTGCCCGTGATGCTGGACGAGGTGCTCGCGGCGCTGGCGCCGCGGCCCGACGGTTTCTACGTGGACGCGACCTTCGGGCGCGGCGGCCACGCGAGGGCGGTCCTCGCGCGGCTGGGTGACAAGGGGGCCTTGCTGGCGATGGATCGTGATCCCGAGGCGGTGGCGGCGGCGCGTGAAGCGTTCGGAGGCGATCCGCGCGTGACCATCGTGCAGGCGCCTTTCTCGCGTCTCGGCGAGGCGGTGGACGCCTGCGGCCGGCCAGCCGACGGCATCCTGCTCGACCTCGGCGTGTCCTCTCCCCAGCTCGACGATGCCGCGCGCGGCTTCAGCTTCCTGCGGGACGGGCCGCTCGACATGCGCATGGATCCCGCGGCGGGCGAGAGCGCGGCGCAGTGGCTCGCGCGCGCGGGCGAGCGCGACATCGCCCGCGTGATCGCCGGGCTGGGCGAGGACCGCTTCGCGCGGCGCATCGCCCGCGCGATCGTCGCGGCGCGCGCCGAGGCACCGATCGCGAGCACCGGCCGCCTGGCCGCAGTCGTCGCGGCGGCTGTTCCCACGCGCGAGCCGGGCAAGCACCCGGCCACGCGCACGTTCCAGGCGTTGCGCATCCACGTGAACCGCGAGCTCGAGGAGCTCGACGCCGTGCTGCCGCAGGCGCTTTCGCGGCTCGCGCCCGGCGGCCGGCTCGCGGTGATCAGCTTCCACTCGCTCGAGGACCGGCGCGTCAAGCGCTTCCTGCGCCGCGAGTCGCAGGACCACCCGGCCTGGGCCGGGATGCCGGTCGTGCCGCCAGAGGCCCGCGCGCGGCTCTCGCTCGTCGGCAAGGCCGTCTTCCCCTCCGGGGCCGAGTGCGCCGGCAATCCTCGCGCGCGCAGCGCCGTGCTTCGCGCGGCCGAGAGGAGGGCCGCATGATGTCGCGCCGGCTCGCGCTCGCCGCCGTGCCGGTGCTCTGGGTCGCCGTGCTCGCCTCCGCGGCGGGCGTCGTCTATGTCCGTCACGAGGCGCGCTCGCTGTTCATCGAGCTCGAGTCGCTCGCGGCCGAGCGCGACCGTCTGAACATCGAGTGGGGGCAGCTGCAGCTCGAGCAGAGCGCCTGGTCCAACCACGGCTTCGTCGAACGCGTCGCCAACGACAAGCTGCGCCTCGTTTTGCCGCAGCCCGCCGAGGTGAGGATCGTGACGCCATGAGGCGCCGCTCCGGGGGCGCCGACATGGACGCGGCCCGCTTCCGCCTGCGCGCGCGGATCGTGGTGGCCGTCCTCGTGGTCGTGGCCGGCGTGCTCGGCGCGCGCGCCGTGCAGCTGCAGGTGCTGGACCAGCAGTTCCTGGCGAAGCAGGGCGACATGCGCTACACGCGCGTCGCGAAGATCCCGGCGCACCGCGGAGCCATGGTGGACCGTTTCGGCGAGCCGATCGCGGTCAGCTCGCCGGTGGACACCGTCTACGTCAACCCGCGGGAGCTCGCGCAGGCCCCCGACGAGATCCCGCGCCTCGCCAAGGCGCTCAAGCGCGACCCGCAGTGGCTCGCGCAGCGCGTCACCAGCAACCTCGACCGGCAGTTCCTCTACGTCGCGCGCCACATGGACCCAGCGGATGCGGCGCGCGTGCGCGCGCTCGGCGTGCCGGGCGTCTACCTGACCCGCGAGTACAAGCGCTACTACCCCAGCGGCGAGGTGACCGGCCACGTGCTCGGCTTCACCAACCTCGACGACGTCGGCCAGGAGGGGATGGAGCTCGCCTACGACCGCTCGCTCGCCGGCATCGACGGCCGCAAGCGCGTCATCCAGGACGGCCGCGGCCGCATCATCGAGAACGTCGAGAGCATCAGCGCGCCGCGCCCGGGCGAGGTGCTGGAGCTCTCGCTCGACTTGCGCATCCAGTACCTCGCCTACCGCGAGCTGAAGGCGGCCGTGCGCCGCCACCGGGCCCGCTCGGGCTCGGTGATCGTGCTCGACGTGCACACGGGCGAGGTGCTGGCCATGGTCAACCAGCCCTCCTTCAACCCGAACGACCGCGCCCAGTACGAGGTCGCGCGCTACCGCAACCGTGCCGTCACCGACATCATCGAGCCCGGTTCGAGCATCAAGCCCTTCGTGCTCGCCGCGGCGCTCGACTCGGGCCGCTACCGCCCCGACACGGTGATCGACACCAACCCGGGCATGATCCGGGTCGGCGTCAAGAGCATCCAGGACAAGAACAACCTCGGCTCGGCCAGTCTCACCACGATCCTCGCGCGCTCGAGCAACGTCGGCATGGCCAAGATCGCGCTGTCCCTGGAGCGCGACCAGCTGCACGGGGTGCTCCGCGACCTCGGCTTCGGCGCGGTCACGGCGAGCGGCTTCCCCGGCGAGTCGGCCGGCCTGCTGTCCGGCCCGGCGCACTGGCGGCCCATCGGCGTCGCCACGCTCTCCTACGGCTACGGCATGTCGGTCACGCCGCTGCAGCTCGCCCACGCCTACGCGACGATCGGCTCGCTGGGCCTGCGCCGCCCCGTCACGTTCCGCAAGGCGACCGGTCCCGTGCCCGCGGAGCGCGTACTCGACGAGAAAGTGGCGCGCGACGTCATCGGGCTGCTGGAGGCCGTGGTGACCCAGGGTACCGGTGGCAAGGCCGGCGTCCCCGGCTACAGCGTCGCCGGCAAGACCGGCACGGCCTGGAAGGCCGTCGGCGGCAGCTACTCCACCGACAAGTACCTCGCGGTGTTCGCGGGCGTGGCGCCGGCGAGCCGCCCGCGGCTCGCGACGGTCGTGCTGATCGACGAGCCGTCCGGCGCGCTCTACTACGGCGGCGACGTCGCGGCGCCGGTGTTCTCCTCCGTCATGTCGGGCGCGCTGCGCCTGATGGGCGTGGCGCCCGACGACCTGTCGCTCGTTTCGCCGGCCACGACGATCGTGCAGGTGCAGCCGTGACGGCCGCCGGGACGACGCTCGATGCGCTGCTCGAGGGCTTCGCCGCGGCGCCGCGCGTCCCCGTGGCTGGCCTCGCCCTCGACGGCCGCCGCCTCCGTGCCGGCGAGGCGTTCGTCGCCCTGCGCGGCCGCAGCGGTCACGGGCTCGATTTCGTGTCGCAGGCCATCGCCCGCGGCGCCCGCGCGGTGCTGTGGGATCCGGCGGAAGGCGCCGGCCCCGGAGCGCTGCCCGGCGGCGTCGCCGCCGTTGCGGTACCGGCGCTGCGCCAGCGCCTCGGCGAGATCGCCGCGCGCTGCTTCGGTCATCCCGCCGCCCGGCTGTCCATCGCCGGCGTGACCGGCACCAACGGCAAGACCACCTGCGCGTGGCTGCTGGCCCTCGCCAGCGCAAGGCTCGGGCGCGACGCCGGCTACCTCGGCACGCTCGGCTGCGGCCGGCCGCCGGCCCTCGCCGAGACGAGCCACACGACCCCCGACGTGCTGGCGCTGCATGGCGCGCTCGCGGGCCTCGTCGCCGACGGCGTGGAGCGCGCCGTGCTCGAGGTGTCCTCGCATGCGCTCGACCAGGACCGCCTCGCCGGCGTCCCGGTCGCGGTCGCTGCCTTCACGAACCTCACGCGCGACCACCTCGATTACCACGGCACGCTCGAGGCCTACGCGGCCGCGAAGCGCCGCCTGTTCGAGCTGCCGGGCGTCGCCCACGCCGTGATCAACGTCGGCGACCCGGTCGGCCTCGGGTTCGCGCGCGGCCTGCCCGCGGGGGTCGAGCTGACGGCCGTGAGCGTCGGCGCGGGCCCGGACATCGGCGCGGCGCGGCGGCTTCGCGTGACGAACCTCGCCACCGGCCCCGGCGGACTCGTGCTCGCGATCGAGGGCGACTTCGGCGTGCGCGAGCTGCGCTCGCCGCTGGTCGGGGCCTTCAACGCCGAGAACCTCGCCGTCGTGCTCGGCATGCTGCTCGCCTGGGGCCACCCGGTGGATGCCGCCCTGGAAGCGCTCGCCGGCTGCGGGGCTCCCCCGGGCCGGATGGAGTCCTTCCGCACCGCGGGCGGCGCGCTCGCGATCGTGGACTACGCGCACACGCCTGACGCGCTCGCCAAGGTGCTCGAGGCGGCGCGCCGGCACGCCGCGGGCCGGCTCGCGGTCGTCTTCGGCTGCGGCGGCGAGCGCGATGCCGGCAAGCGCGCGCCGATGGGCGCCATCGCCGAGCGCCTCGCGGACCTCGTCTACGTCACCGACGACAACCCGCGCGGCGAGGATCCGCAGCACATCGTCGCCGCGATCCTCGCGGGCATGAATTCGCCCGGCCGCGCGCGGGTCGAGCGCGACCGCGCCGCGGCGATCGCGGCCGCGGTCGCCTCCGCGGGCGCCGGAGACGTCGTCGTGATCGCGGGCAAGGGCCACGAGCGCGTGCAGGTCATCGGCCGCGAGGCGCGGCCGTTCAGCGACCGCGACTGCCTGCTCGCGCTCGGCGGGGTGGCCGCATGAAGCGCACGCTCGCAGCCTTCGCCGCGGCCAGCGGCGCGAAGCTCCTCGGCGAGGACCGCGCCTTCGGGCCGGTGTCCACCGATTCGCGGACGCTGCCCGCCGATGCCCTGTTCGTCGCGCTGCGCGGCGAGCGCTTCGACGGCCACGACTTCGCCGCCGCCGCGGTCGAGCGCGGGGCGGTGGCCGCGCTGGTCGAGCGCGACCTCGGCCTGCCGGTGCCGCAGCTGGTCGCGGACGATTCGCTCGCGGCGCTGTCCGCCGCGGCGGCCGCCTGGCGCGCCGGCTTCGGCATTCCCGTCGTCGGCGTCGCGGGCAGCAACGGCAAGACGTCCACGAAGGAACTGGTCGCCGCGATCCTCGCGGAGCGCGGGCCGGTGCTCGCCACGCGCGGCAGCCTCAACAACCACATCGGCGTGCCGCTCACGCTCTTCGGCATCGGTCCGGAGCACCGCGCGGCCGTGATCGAGATCGGCGCCAACCATCCCGGCGAGGTCGCCGCGCTGGCGGCCCTGGCGCGGCCGACCGTCGGGCTCGTGACCAACGCCGGCGCCGAGCACCTCGAAGGCTTCGGCAGCCTCGACGGCGTCGCGCGCGCCGAGGGCGAGCTGTACGAGGGACTGCCGGGCGACGGCACGGCCGTCGTCAACGCCGACGACGCCTACGCAGGCCTGTGGCGCGGCATGTGCGCCGCCGGGCGCATCGTGACCTTCGGCACCGGCGAGGCCGACGTGCGCGCCCGCGGCGCGAGGCTCGCCGTCGAGGACGGCGCCTGGGCGACGCGCTTCGCTCTCGACACGCCGCAGGGGGTGGTTTCGGTCCGCCTGGCGCTGCCCGGCCTGCACAACGTCATGAACGCGGCCGGCGCGGCGGCGGCGGCGCTCGCCTGCGGCGCGACCCTGGCGCAGGTCGCCGGGGGCCTGGCGCGGGTGCAGCCCGTGGCGGGGCGGCTGCAGCTGAAGGCCGGCACCGGCGGCGCCTGGATCGTGGACGACTCCTACAACGCCAACCCGAGCTCGGCGATCGCCGGGCTCGACGTGCTCGCGGCGCTGCCCGGCGAGCACTGGCTCGTCCTCGGCGAAATGGCCGAGCTCGGTTTGCACGCCGAGGCGGCGCATGCCGAGGTCGGCCGCCACGCGCGGCTGACGGGCGTCACGCGCCTGGACGCGGTGGGCGAGCACGCGCGGCACGCGGTCGCCGCCTTCGGCGAGGGCGGGCGCTGGCACCTCGACGCGCCTTCGCTCGTGGACGCGCTGCGCCCGGCGCTCCGGCCGGACGTGACCGTGCTGGTGAAGGGATCCCGGGTCAACCGCCTCGAGCGCGTCGTGGGCGCGCTCGAGGCCCCGCCGGCGCGCGCGGCCGGCGCAACGCACTGAGGGCGCGGCGAATGCTTCTCGAGCTCTTCGCCTGGCTGGACGACTTCTACGGCGGCTTCCGCGTCTTCGGCTACCTGACGCTGCGCGCGATCATGGCCGCGCTCACCGCGCTCGCCATCTCGCTGCTCGTCGGCCCGCCGATGATCCGCCGCCTCGCGCAGAAGCAGATCGGCCAGGTCGTGCGCACCGACGGCCCGCAGACCCACCTCGGCAAGCGCGGCACGCCGACCATGGGCGGGACACTGATACTGGTCGCCATCGCGGTGAGCACGCTGCTGTGGGCGGACCTCGGCAACCGGTTCGTGTGGGTGGTGCTCGCGGTGACGCTGTCCTTCGGCGTGATCGGCTTCTACGACGACTACCTCAAGCTGGTGATCCGCGACCCACGCGGCCTCGCCGCGCGCTGGAAGTACTTCTGGCAGTCCGTGGCGGGCCTCGGCGCCGCCTTCGCGCTGTGGTTCACCGCGGTCACGCCGGCGGAGACCTCCCTGTTCGTCCCGGTGTTCAAGGACTTCATCGTCCCGATGGGCATGGCCGCCTACGTCCTGTTCACCTACTTCGTCATCGTCGGCTCGAGCAACGCGGTCAACCTCACCGACGGCCTCGACGGGCTGGCCATCATGCCCTGCGTGATGGTCGCCGGCGCGCTCGGCGTGTTCGCCTACGCCACCGGCAACGTCAACTTCTCGAACTACCTGCAGATTCCCTACGTGCCCGGCACGGGCGAGATGCTGATCTTCGCCGCCACCATCGTGGGCGCGGGCCTCGGCTTCCTGTGGTTCAACACCTACCCGGCCCAGGTGTTCATGGGCGACGTCGGCGCGCTCGCGCTCGGCGCCGCGCTGGGCGTGCTCGCGGTGATTGTCCGGCAGGAGATCGTGCTGGCCATCATGGGCGGCATCTTCGTCCTCGAGACCGTGTCGGTGATGCTGCAGGTCGCCTCCTTCAAGCTGCGCGGCAAGCGGATCTTCCGCATGGCGCCCATCCACCACCACTTCGAGCTCAAGGGCTGGGCCGAGCCGAAGGTGATCGTCCGCTTCTGGATCATCTCCTTCGTGCTGGTCCTGGTCGGGCTCGCCACCCTGAAGGTGCGCTGATGACCGCCCGCGAACGCATGCTCCCGTCGAGCCAGGGTGGCCCCGTGAGCGTCATCGTGGGCCTCGGCCGCACGGGGGTTTCCTGCGCGCGCCACCTCGCCGCGCGCGGCCACGAGCTGCGCATCACCGACTCCCGCGCGGCGCCGCCGGGGCTCGCCGAGGTGCAGCGCCTCGCCCCCGGGGCCCGCATCGCGCTGGGCGGCTTCGACGAGTCGCTGCTCGAGGGCGCCGACCAGGTCGTGGTCTCGCCCGGGGTCTCGCTGCGCGAGCCGATGCTCGTGGCCGCCGCCGCGCGCGGCCTCGACATCGTCGGCGACATCGAGCTGTTCGCCCGCGAGGTGACCGGGCGCACGGTGGCGATCACCGGCACGAACGGAAAGAGCACGGTCACGACGCTCGTCGGGGAGATCGCCGAGGCCGCCGGCGTGGACGTGCGCGTCGGCGGCAACATCGGCCGCCCGGCGCTGGACCTGCTCGCCGGCGAGCCCGCGGGGCTGTACGTCCTCGAGCTGTCCAGCTTCCAGCTCGAGACCACGCGCTCGCTCGAGCTCGTCGCCGCGACGGTCCTGAACGTCACCGAGGACCACATGGACCGCTATGCGGACCTCGCGGAGTACGCCGGCGCCAAGGCCCGCATCTTCGACCGGTCGGCGCTCGCGGTCGTGAACCTCGACGACGAGCTCGTGCGCCGCATGCCGAGGCCGGGCCAGGCCACGGCCGGCTTCAGCCTGCAGCGGGAGGACGCGGACTACACGCTCGCCGACCTGGGCGGCGCCCGCTGGCTCGTGGCGCGCGGCGAGCCCCTGCTGCCGCTGCGCGACCTCAGGCTCGCCGGCCTGCACAACGCGGCGAACGCGCTCGCCGCCGTCGCGCTGGCCGACGCGGCGGGCCTGCCGCACGAGGCGGGCGTGGCGGCGCTGACGCACTTCCCGGGCCTGCCGCACCGCGCGCAGGTCGTCGCCGAGGCCCGCGGCGTGCGCTGGATCGACGACTCCAAGGCGACCAACGTCGGCGCCGCGCTCGCCACGCTGGGGGGCATGCCCGGGCCCCTCATCCTCATCGCGGGCGGCGACGGCAAGGGACAGGATTTCGCGCCGCTCGCGGCGCCGCTGGCCGGCAAGGTCAAGCTCGCGCTGCTCATCGGCCGCGACGCGGCCGCGGTCGGCGCGGCGCTCGAGGGGGCCTGCCCGCTGCGCTTCGCGGCGACGCTCGAGGAGGCCGTGGCCAAGGCGCACGCGGCGAGCGCGCCGGGCGATACGGTGATCCTCTCGCCGGCCTGCGCCAGTCTCGACATGTTCCGCGACTACGCGCACCGCGGCGAGGTCTTCGCCGCCGCCGCCGCGAAGGTGGGCGCATGAAGACCACTCCGCTCGCCCATTCGCGCTCCGCGGGCCGCCAGCAGCGGCTGTTCGTGGACCCGGTGCTGGTGTCGGCGGCGCTCGGCCTGCTGCTCATCGGCCTGGTCATGGTGACCTCGGCCTCGGTCACCATCGCCGAGCGCACGGCCGGCGAGCCGCTGATCTTCCTGCAGCGGCAGCTCGCTTCGGCGGGCCTCGGCCTCGCGCTCGCGACGCTGCTGCTCGCCGTCCCCATGTCGCTGTGGCAGCGCTCGGCGCCGCTGCTGCTGCTGGGCGCCTTCGTGCTGCTGGTGCTGGTGCTCGTGCCGGGCATCGGCCACGAGGTGAACGGCAGCCAGCGCTGGATCCGCGTCGGCCCTCTCAACTTCCAGCCCTCCGAGCCCGCGCGCGTCATGCTGCTCGCCTACGTCGCCGCCTACGCGGTGCGGCAGCAGGAGGCGCTGGCGAGTTCCTGGCAGGGATTCGTCAAGCCGCTGGCCGTGCTCTGCGTGGCCGCGCTGCTGCTGCTGCTGGAGCCGGACTTCGGCGCGGCGGTCGTGCTGCTCGCCACCGGCACGGTGGTCCTGTTCCTCGCCGGCGCGCGCTGGCGCGACTTCCTCGGCATGGCGGTGCTGGGCATCTGCGCGCTGGCGCTGCTCGCGCTGTCCTCCGACTACCGCGTGAGGCGTCTGAAGACCTTCACCGACCCCTGGGCGGACCCGTTCAACAGCGGCTTCCAGCTGACGCAGTCGCTGATCGCGATCGGCCGCGGGGAGTGGCTCGGCGTCGGGCTTGGCTCGAGCGTGCAGAAGCTCTTCTACCTGCCGGAGGCGCACACGGACTTCGTGTTCGCGGTGCTCGCGGAGGAGCTCGGCCTCGTCGGCGTGATCGGCCTGCTGCTGCTGTTCGTGGTGCTGATCCTGCGCTGCTTCCGCCTCTCGCGGCTCGCCGCGGAGGCCGGCATGCCTTTCCACGCGCTGATGGCGGCGGCCTTCGGCACCTGGCTCGCCCTGCAGGCCTTCATCAACATCGGCGTCAACATGGGGCTGCTGCCCACCAAGGGCCTGACGCTGCCGCTGCTGTCCTACGGCCGCACGAGCCTCCTGATCACGCTCGCCTGGATCGGCGCGATCCTCAGGGTCCACCACGAGGTCGCGGCCTCCGGGCGCGTGCCCATGGAGCAGGGAGGGCCGCCGTGACGGCGCCCGTGCTCATCATGGCCGGCGGCACCGGGGGGCACGTGTTCCCGGCCCTGGCCGTGGCGCGGGCGCTGCGCGAGCAGCGGCGCGAGGTCGTCTGGCTCGGCACCCGCCGGGGCATCGAGTCGCGGCTCGTGCCGGCGGCGGGCATTCCGGTCGAGTGGATCGAGATCGAGGGCCTGCGCGGAAGCGGCGCCGGCCGCTGGCTCGCGGCGCCGGTGCGGCTCGCGCGCGCGCTGCTGCAGGCGCTGGCGGTGCTCCGCCGCCTGCGCCCCGGCGTCGTGCTCGGCTGCGGCGGCTTCGTTTCGGGTCCCGGCGGTCTCGCCGCCTGGCTCACCCGCACGCCGCTCGTGATCCACGAGCAGAACGCCGTGGCCGGCATGACGAACCGCTGGCTGTCGCGGCTCGCGCACACCGTTGCGGAGGCGTTCGAGGGCAGCTTCGGCGCCGGCCGCCCCACGGTGGTGACGGGCAACCCGGTGCGGCGCGAGATCGAGTCCCTGCCGGCGCCGGCGGAGCGCTTTGCCGGCCGCAGCGGCCCGCTGCGGCTGTTCGTCTTCGGCGGCAGCCAGGGCGCCGCGGCGCTGAACCGGATCGTGCCGCAGGCGCTCGCGCGGCTGCCCGCCGACGAACGGCCGGCCGTGCTGCACCAGGCGGGCGAGCGAGGCGCGGGGGAAACCGCGGCGCGCTACCGCGAGCTCGGCGTCGAGGCCGACGTGCGGGCGTTCGTGGACGACATGGCCGGCGCCTACGCGCAAGCCGACCTCGTCATCAGCCGCGCGGGCGCGCTCACGGTGTCGGAGCTCGCCGCGGCCGGACTCGGCGCGGTGCTCGTGCCGTTCCCCGCGGCCGTGGACGACCACCAGACCAGGAATGCCGGGCGCCTCGTTGAAGCCGGCGCGGCGGTCGCCTGCGCCGAATCCGCGCTGACGCCCGAGTCGCTCGCCGGCGAACTGCGGCGGCTGCTGGGCGGCGGCCGCGCACCCCTTCTCGCGATGGCCGAGGCGGCGCGTTCGCTCGCGGTGACCGACGTGGGCGCCCGCCTCGCGGCGCTGTGCCTGGCGGCGGAGGCGGGCCGGTGATGAAGGACCGCATGCGCCGCATCCACTGCATCCACTTCGTCGGCATCGGCGGCGCCGGCATGGGCGGCATCGCCGAGGTCCTGCTGAACCTCGGCTACGACGTGCAGGGCTCGGACCTCAGGGCGAACGCGGTCACCGGGCAGCTCGGGCGGCTCGGCGCGCGCATCTTCACCGGCCACGAGGCGGGCAACGTCGCGGGCGCGGACGTCGTGGTCGTCTCCTCGGCCGTGCCGGCGGACAACCCGGAGCTCGTCGCGGCGCGCGCGGCGCGCCTGCCCGTGGTGCAGCGGGCCGAGATGCTCGCGGAGCTGATGCGCTTCCGCCAGGGCATCGCGGTCGCAGGGACCCACGGCAAGACCACGACGACGAGCCTCGTCGCGAGCGTGCTCGCCGCCGGCGGCCTCGATCCGACCTTCGTGATCGGCGGGCAGCTGAAGAGCGCCGGGACCAACGCGCGCCTAGGCGCCGGCCGCTGGCTGGTGGCGGAAGCCGACGAGAGCGACGCGTCGTTCCTGCACCTGCAGCCGGTGATCGCCATCGTCACGAACGTGGACCAGGACCACCTCGCGACGCACGGCGGGGACTTCGGGCGGCTGAAGCAGAGCTTCGTCGAGTTCCTGCACAACCTGCCGTTCTGGGGCCTCGCCGTCATGTGCGGCGACGACGCGCACACGCGCGAGCTGATCCCCCAGGTCCCGCGGCCGGTCATGAGCTACGGTCTCGGCGAGCGCAACGACCTGCGCGCCGCGGCCCTGCGGCGCGACGGGCGGCGCACGCACTTCGACGTGCTGCGTCCCGGCCGGCCGCCGCTACCCGTCACCGTGAACCTGCCCGGCACGCACAACGTGCTGAACGCGCTCGCGGCGATCGCCGTCGGCACCGAGCTCGAGGTGGCGGACGCCCACATCCAGGCCGCGCTCGCCGGTTTCGAGGGCATCGGCCGGCGGCTCGAGCGCCTCGGCGAGGTGGACACCGCGCGCGGGCGCGTCGAGATCGTGGATGACTACGGCCATCACCCGACGGAGATCGCGGCGACGCTCGAGGCGATCCGCCAGGGCTGGCCGGGACGGCGCGTGGTGCTCGCCTTCCAGCCGCACCGCTACACCCGCACGCACGACCTCATCGACGATTTCGGGCGCGTGCTGTCCGAGGCCGACGTGCTGCTGGTCACCGAGGTCTACGCGGCCGGCGAGGCGCCGATCGCCAATGCGGACGGCCGCGCGCTGTGCCGCGCGGTGCGCTCGCGCGGCCGCGTCGAGCCGGTCTTCGTCGAGTCGGTGCAGGAACTGCCCGGGGCGCTCGCCGCCGTGATCGAGGACGGCGACCTCGTGGTGACCATGGGCGCCGGCAGCATCGGCGCCGCGGCCCGCGAGCTGCCGGCGCGGCTCGGCGGGGAGGGCGCGGCATGAGCCTGGTGCTGCCCGCCGCGCTGGAGCCCCGGGTGCGGCGCAACGAGCCGATGTCGAGGCACACGACCTGGCACGCCGGCGGGCCGGCGGATGCGTGGTTCGTGCCGCGGGACGTGGCCGACCTCGCCGCGTTCCTGCGCGGGCTGCCCGGCGAGGTGCCCGTGACCTGGGTCGGCCTCGGCAGCAACCTCCTGGTGCGCGACGCGGGCATCCGCGGCGTCGTGATCAGCCTGCACGGCGCGCTCAACGGCCTCGAGCGCGTGGACGAGACCACGCTCAGGGTCGAGGCGGGCGTGCCCTGCGCCCGCATCGCGCGCCAGTGCGCGCGATGGGAGCTGGGGCCCGCCGAGTTCTTCGCCGGCATCCCGGGCACGCTCGGCGGGGCGCTTGCGATGAACGCCGGCGCCTGGGGCGGCGAGACCTGGCGGCAGGTCGCCGAGGTCGAGACCATCGACCGCGCGGGCACGCTGCGCGTCCGCGCGGCCGCCGAATACGACGTCGGCTACCGTCGCGTCGTGGCCCCGGCCCCGGGCGAGTGGTTCGTGGCGGCGACGCTGCGTTTCGGCCATCACGCCGGCGGCGGCGCCGACGCCATCCGCTCGCTGCTCGAGCGTCGCCTCGCCAGCCAGCCCATCGGCGCCTGGAGCTGCGGCTCGGTGTTCACCAACCCGCCCGGCGACCACGCCGCGCGGCTGATCGAGAGCGCGGGGCTCAAGGGCTATCGCGTCGGCGACGCGCAGGTCTCGGCCAAGCACGCCAACTTCATCGTCAACCTCGGCCAGGCCCGCGCCGCGGACCTCGAGTCCGTCATCCGCCACGTGCAGGAGACGGTCGAGCGCGTCCACGGCATCCGGCTGCATCCCGAGGTCCGCATCGTGGGGGACGTCGCATGAGCATGCTCAGGTCCACGGGCCTTGCCTTCCGCCGCGTGGCTTCGGCCGCGGACTTCGGCCGCGTCGCCGTGCTGCTCGGCGGCCGCTCGGCCGAGCGGGAGATTTCCCTGCTGTCGGGACGCGCGGTGCACGCCGCGCTCGCGCGCCGCGGCGTGGACGCCCACGCGGTCGATCCAGCGGAAGTGCCGCTGGCGTCGCTGCCGGGCGCGGGCTTCGAACGCGTGTTCATCGCGCTGCACGGGCCGGGCGGCGAGGACGGCACGGTGCAGGGCGCGCTCGAGTGGCTCGGCCTGCCCTACACCGGCAGCGGCGTGCTCGGCTCCGCCATCGGCATGGACAAGCTGCGCACCAAGCAGCTCGCCATCGCCAACGGCGTGGCGACGCCGCCGTTTAGGGTGCTCACGGATGCGGCGGACTGCCGCTCCGCGGCCGCCGAGCTCGGCCTGCCGCTCGCGGTCAAGCCGGCGACCCAGGGCTCCAGCGTGGGCATGTCCAGGGTCGAGCGGGCCGAGGACATGGTCGGCGCCTGGCGCGCGGCCGCGGCGCTCGACCCGGTGGTCATCGCCGAGCCTTGGATCCACGGCCAGGAGCTGACGGTGGCCGTGCTGCAGGGCGTGGCGCTGCCGGCCATCCGCATCGAGACCCCGCGCAGCTTCTACGACTACCAGGCGAAGTATTTCGCCGACGACACCCGCTACCACGTTCCCTGCGGGCTGCCCGCGGACGCGGAGGCCGCGCTGCAGGGCGCGGCGCTCGCGGCCTTCCGCGCGGCCGGGGCGCAGGGCTGGGGCCGCGCCGATTTCATGCTCGGCAGCGACGGCGTGCCGATGCTGCTCGAGATCAACACGGTGCCGGGGATGACGGACCACAGCCTCGTGCCCATGGCGGCGCGGGCGGTCGGCATCGACTTCGACGAACTCTGCTGGCGCGTGCTCGAGACGAGCTTCGCCCGCGAGCGGACCTGAGGAGCAGGGAGTGCTGGGATTCCTCAAGCGCGGTAACCGCCGGAAGGCGCCGGAAGGCAGGCGCCTCGAGCTGCCCGCGTTCGACTGGCGCCGCGTCGCGCGCGCCGCGGCGGCCGTCGCCGCGGTCGGCGGGCTCGCGGGCCTGCTGTCGCTCGGCCTCGACCAGCCCGTGAAGCGCGTGCTGCTCGAGGGCTCGTTCCAGCGGGTCTCGCCGGTCGAGGTCGAGCAGGTGGTGCGCCGGGCCATCGACGGCGGATTCCTGACGGCGGACCTCGATCGCCTCCGCGGCGGCATCGAGGCGCTGGCCTGGGTGGACCGCGCGCGGGTCCAGCGCCGCTGGCCGGACGCGGTCGCCGTCGAGGTGGTCGAGCAGATCCCGGCCGCGCGCTGGGGCGAGGACGGCCTGCTCAACACGCGCGGCGAACTGTTCGTCAGCGGCGCACGGCACCTGCCGCCGGAGCTGCCGCGCCTCGACGGCCCGCCCGGCTCGGAGGTCGTCGTTGCCCAGCGCTACCTCGCGGTGCAGGAGCGCCTGCTCGAGCAGGGCCTGCGCCTGGCGGCGCTCAGGCTCGACCCGCGCGGCGCCTGGGAGATGGTGCTCACCAACGGCGTGACCGTGCGCCTCGGCCGCCGCGACGTGGACGCGCGCATGGAGCGCTTCGTGCGCGTCGCGGCCGAGGTGATCGCGGGCCGCGCGGCCGACATCGACCACGTGGACATGCGTTACTCGAACGGTTTCTCGATCGGCTGGCACGCCGGCGCGGGGTCGCGCGACCCGCGCGCGGCCGGCGCCAGGGCCACGGCACAGGAAGCGGACACAGATGCCTAAGCGCTCGGACCGGAACCTCATCGTCGGACTCGACATCGGCACCTCGAAGGTCGTCGCCATGGTGGGCGAGCTGCACGCCGACGGCAGCCTCGAGGTGATCGGCCTCGGCTCGCACCCCTCGCGCGGCCTCAAGAAGGGCGTGGTGGTCAACATCGACTCGACGGTGCAGTCCATCCAGCGCGCGGTCGAGGAGGCCGAGCTGATGGCCGGGGTCGAGATCCGCTCGGTCTACACGGGCATCGCGGGCAGCCACGTCCGCAGCCTCAACTCGCACGGCATCGTCGCGATCAAGGACAAGGAGGTCGCGAGCGGCGACGTGGCGCGGGTGATGGACGCCGCCCAGGCGGTCGCCATCCCGGCCGACCAGAAGATCCTCCACGTGCTGCCGCAGGAATTCATCATCGACGGCCAGGAGGGGATCCGCGAGCCGATCGGCATGTCGGGCGTGCGCCTCGAGGCGCGCGTGCACATCGTCACCGGCGCGGAGAGCGCGGCGCAGAATATCGTCAAGTGCGTGCAGCGCTGCGGCCTCGAGGTCGAGGACATCGTGCTCGAGCAGCTCGCCTCGAGCTTCTCCGTGCTCACCGACGACGAGAAGGAGCTCGGCTCCTGCATCGTGGACATCGGCGGCGGCACCACCGACATCGCCGTGTTCTCCGGCGGCGCCATCCGCCACACGGCGGTGATCCCGATCGCCGGCGACCAGGTGACGAACGACATCGCCGTCTCCATGCGCACGCCGACGCCGTACGCGGAGGAGATCAAGATCCGCTACGCCTGCGCGCTGTCGCAGCTCGCCAACCCCGACGAGACGATCGAGGTGCCGACGGTGGGCGACCGCCCGCCGCGCCGGCTCGCGCGCCAGACGCTCGCCGAGATCGTGCAGCCGCGCTACGAGGAGCTGTTCACGCTGATCCGCGACGAGCTGCGCCGCTCGGGCTTCGAGGAGGCGGTCGCGGCGGGGGTCGTGCTCACCGGCGGCAGCGCCAAGATGGAGGGCGCGGTCGAGCTCGCCGAGGAGATCTTCCACATGCCCGTGCGGCTCGGCATGCCGCACGGCGTCACCGGGCTCGCCGACGTCGTGCGCAACCCGATCCACGCGACGGGGACGGGCCTGCTGCTCTACGGCAAGGCCAATGCGGCCATGCCCGCGCCGCGCATCGTCGGCGACGGCGTCAAGACGGTTTTCGAGAGGATGAAGTCCTGGTTCCAGGGCTATTTCTGAGTTCTTAGGTCTTTCGCGGAGGAGGAGACCACATGTTCGAACTGATGGATACGTACAGCCAGAGCGCCGTGATCAAGGTGCTGGGGGTCGGCGGCGGCGGCGGCAACGCCGTTTCGCACATGGCCCGGAGCGGCATCGAGGGCGTGGATTTCATCTGCGTCAACACCGACGCGCAGGCGCTCAAGCACTCGAAGGTGAAGACCGCGCTGCAGATCGGCTGCAACATCACCAAGGGCCTCGGCGCGGGCGCCAACCCCGAGGTGGGACGGCAGGCGGCGATGGAGGACCGCGACCGCATCATCGAGCTGATCGAGGGCTGCGACATGCTGTTCGTGACCGCCGGCATGGGCGGCGGGACCGGCACGGGCGCGGCGCCCGTCGTCGCGCAGATCGCGCGCGAGCTCGGCATCCTGACCGTCGCCGTGGTCACCAAGCCCTTCGCGATGGAGGGCACCAAGCGCGCCGCCCTCGCCGATCACGGCATCGCGGAGCTGCACAAGTACGTGGACTCGCTGATCACCATCCCCAACCAGAAGCTGCTGTCGGTGCTCGGCGGCTCGACCACGCTGCTCGAGGCCTTCAAGCGCGGCAACGAGGTGCTGCAGGGCGCGGTGCAGGGCATCGCCGAGCTCATCACCCGGCCGGGCCTCATCAACGTGGACTTCGCCGACGTGCGCACCGTCATGGCCGAGACCGGCGTGGCGATGATGGGCACGGGCTTCGGCACGGGCGAGAGCCGCGCGCGCGTCGCCGCCGAGATGGCGGTGTCGAGCCCTCTGCTCGAGGACGTGAACCTCGCCGGCGCCGGCGGCATCCTCGTCAACGTGACCGCGGGCCTCGACCTGTCCATCGGCGAGTTCGAGGAGGTGGGCAGCACCGTCAAGCAGTTCGCCGCCGAGGACGCGACCGTGGTCGTGGGCACCGTGATCGACCCGGAGCTCGAGGGCGAGATCCGCGTGACGGTGGTGGCCACGGGCCTCGGCCGCCCGGGCGTGTGCGCCGCGGCGCCCGCGACGCCGGTGGCGGCGCCGCCGGTTGCGCAGAAGCGCAGGCCGGAGGTCGCGCTGGTCGCCGGGCGCGCATCCGCGGTCGGCGGAACGCCCGACTACAACCAGTACGACGTGCCGCTCGCGATGCGCACGCGTGCCCGTGCGGTCGGCGACGGGCTGAGGCACGACGCGCCGCCGAGCGAGGACATCCTCGACATCCCGGCGTTCCTGCGCCGCCAGGCCGACTGAGCCGGCGATGCGGGTTTCCCGGCACGTTTCCGGCGCTTCCTCCGCGCGCCGGGAGCGTGCCGGGGGCCTCTTGTGGTAACCTGCGCGGTCGAGGTCCGCCCGTGAAGCAACGCACGCTCAAGAATCCCATCCGCGCCACCGGCATCGGGCTGCACACGGGCAGCAAGGTGCTGATGACGCTGCGCCCGGCGCCGCCCAACGTGGGCATCGTGTTCCGGCGCACCGACCTCGACCCGCCCGTGGACATCCCGGGGCGGGCGACCAACGTCACCGAGACCACGCTCGGCACCACGCTCTCCTTCGGCGGAGCGACGGTGTCCACGGTCGAGCACCTGCTGTCGGCGCTCGCCGGCCTCGGCATCGACAACGCCTTCGTGGAACTCTCGGCGCCCGAGGTGCCGATCATGGACGGCAGCGCCGGGCCTTTCGTGTTCCTGGTGCAGTCCGCCGGCATCGAGGAGCAGTCCGCGCCGAAGCGCTTCGTGCGCATCCTCAAGACGGTGGAGGTGCGCGACGGCGACAAGTGGGCCCGCTTCGAGCCTTTCGAGGGATTCCGCGTCAACTTCGAGATCGAGTTCCAGCACCCGGTGTTCCGGGAGCGCGGCACGCGCGCCTCGATGGACTTCTCGACCACGTCCTTCCTGCGCGAGATCAGCCGCGCGCGCACCTTCGGCTTCATGCGCGACCTCGACTTCCTGCGCGCGCGCAACCTCGCGCTCGGCGGCAACCTCGAGAACGCGATCGTCCTGGACGAGTACCGCATCCTCAACGAGGACGGGCTCCGCTACGAGGACGAGTTCGTGAAGCACAAGATCCTCGACGCGATCGGGGACCTCTATCTCCTCGGGCACAGCCTCATCGGCGAGTTCACCGGCTACAAGTCCGGCCATGGCCTCAACAACCGCCTGCTGCGGGTGCTGCTGGCCGACGCCGGGGCCTGGGAGGAAGTGACCTTCGACCAGCCGGCCCAGTCGCCGATCGCCTACGTCGAGGCGGCCGCGCACGCCTGACGGAGGGCCCCGGCCTCAGCCCTGACCAGGGCGGACGCGCACGACCGTGCGCGTGATGTCGACGCCCAGCCGCCGCCCGACCGGGCCGGACAGTCCCGGCGCCTCGTAGCGTATCCGGGTGGCCCAGGCGGCCGAGTCCACCAGCAGGGTCAGCGTTCCCTCCTTGACCGAGGCGGCGAGGACGTGCCCGGCCGGCTCCGCCGGCAGTTCCGCGCGCACGGCGTCCAGGACGGTGAGTGCCTGGGCCGCCCCCTCGCGGAGGCGTTCAAGAAGACCATGACCTTTGGTCAGCAAGTCACTGATGGCGGTGGGTTTTTGTGTTTTCAGGATCGGAGTCCCCGCGGCCCGGCGTGCGAAAGTGCTTGAGTAACAAGGAAAACTTTGGCATTTTCCCCGCGCCCGGGCCCGCCGGCAAGGATGTTCGGCGGGCTTCTTTCGTACGCAATGGAATGCCCATCGGTCAGCCTGCGAGGACCGAGACATGCGCCTTGATGCCGCTGCGCTCCTGCGCCGCCTTCCTTTGGACCTCAACCGGCCCCGGCTCCTGATGCTGGCCGGCCTGCTTCTGCTCGGAGGCGGTTTCGCCCTCGGTGCGCTCGTCGGCTCGACGACCGCGGAGCGCCAGGACGCGGCGACGCTCGAGCGCTGGTCCGCGGAACTGGCCGCGCAGCGGCAGTCCGTGGTGGCGGCGCGCCAGGCCGTCGACGACCAGGTCGGGGCGCTCGCCGCCCGCATCGGCCAGATGCATGCCCGGCTCATCCGTCTCGATGCGCTGGGCAAGCGGCTGACGGAGGTCGCGAACCTCGACCGTGGCGAGTTCAACTTCGACGATCCGCCCGCCGTGGGCGGCCCCGGCGAGGGTGTCGAAGTCGCGGGCGCGCTCCCGAGCGTGCCGACCCTCGAGGACATGCTCGACGCGATGGGCCGCTCCATCGAGGACCGCAGCCGGCAGCTCGCCGCGCTCGAGACCCTGATCCTGTCCCGTGAACTCGCCCGCCAGGTGGTTCCGGGCGGCCGCCCGGTCGAGTCCGGCTACATTTCGTCCTTCTTCGGCTCGCGCACGGACCCCTTCCACGGCAAGGCGGCCTTCCACGCGGGCCTCGATTTCGCCGGGGCGCCGGGCACGCGCGTGCTCGCGGTCGCCGACGGCGTCGTCAGCTTCGCCGGGCGCGACGGCAACTACGGCAAGCTGGTCGAGGTCACGCACGGCAACGGCTACGTGACCCGCTACGCGCACAACTCGACGCTCCTGGTCGAGGCGGGGCAGACCGTGCGCAAGGGCGACCCGATCGCCCTGATGGGCTCCACCGGCCGCTCGACCGGCACCCACCTGCATTTCGAGGTGCTCCGGGAGGGCCGTCCCGTGAACCCGCTCTCGTTCGTGGGTCGCTGAGCCGCGCGATTTCCTCGGTCGGCCCGCGAACCCGTACAATACCGGGTTTTCGGCCACAACTGCCCGGCCGCCCCCGCGGGGCGCGGCGCCCGGCGGAGAGGGTTCCTTTCCTTGCTTAAGCTGTTCACCCGGATCTTCGGCAGCCGCAACCAGCGCCTCCTGCGCGACTACGGCCGCGACGTCGAGCGCGCCAGCGGTTTCGATGCGCGCATCTCGGCCATGGGCGACGACGAGCTGCGCGCCCAGACAGAGCGCTTCCGGCAGCGCCTCGCCGGCGGCGAGACGCTCGACGCGATCCTCCCCGAGGCCTTCGCGACGGTGCGCGAGGCGGCGCGCCGCAGCCTCGGCATGCGCCACTTCGACGTGCAGCTGATCGGCGGCATCACCCTGCACCAGGGCAAGATCGCCGAGATGCGCACCGGCGAGGGCAAGACGCTCGTCGCGACCCTGCCCGTGTACCTCAACGCCCTCGAGGGCAAGGGCGTGCACGTCGTGACGGTCAACGAGTACCTCGCGCAGCGCGATGCCGACTGGATGGGCCCGGTCTACCGCTTCCTCGGCCTGACGGTCGGCGTGATCAAGAGCGGCCAGAGCTCGGCGGAGAAGCGCGCGGCCTACGCCTGCGACGTCACCTACGGCACCAACAACGAGTTCGGCTTCGACTACCTGCGCGACAACCTCGCGTTCAGGCTGGAGGACCGCGTCCAGCACGGCCTCAACTTCGCGATCGTGGACGAGGTGGACTCGATCCTGATCGACGAGGCGCGCACGCCGCTCATCATCTCCGGGCCGGCGGAGGAGAGCACCGAGCTCTACCTCAAGATCAACGAGCTCGTGCCGCGCTTCACGCGGCAGAAGGAGGAGGACGGCGAGGGCGACTTCTGGGCCGACGAGAAGACCCGGCAGGTGCACCTGTCGGAGTCCGGCTTCGAGAAGGCCGAGGCGCTGATGCAGGAGGCGGGGCTGCTGGGCGAGGGCGACAGCCTCTACGACACCGCCAGCATCCGCCTGATGCACCACCTGAACGCCGCGCTGCGCGCGCACGCGATGTACCGCAAGGACGTCGAGTACATCGTCAGGAACGGCGAGGTCGTCATCGTCGACGAGTTCACCGGCCGCACCATGCCGGGCCGGCGCTGGTCTGACGGCCTGCACCAGGCGGTCGAGGCGAAGGAGCGGGTGCGGGTCCGCGAGGAAAACCAGACCATCGCGTCCATCACCTTCCAGAACTTCTTCCGCCTGTACTCGAAGCTCGCCGGCATGACCGGCACGGCCGACACCGAGGCCTTCGAGTTCCAGCAGATCTACGGGCTCGAGGTCGTGGTCATCCCGACGCACCGGCCGATGGTGCGCAAGGACATGCCGGACCTCGTCTACCTGACGCAGAAGGACAAGTTCGAGGCCATCCTCGACGACATCCGCGACTGCATGAAGCGCCAGCAGCCGGTGCTGGTTGGCACCACCTCGATCGAGACCTCGGAGCTGCTGTCGCGGGAGCTGACGAAGGAGGGCTTCGTCCACCAGGTGCTGAACGCCAAGCAGCACGAGCGCGAGGCGCAGGTGGTGGCCCAGGCCGGGCGGCCCGGCTCCGTCACCATCGCGACCAACATGGCCGGCCGCGGCACGGACATCGTGCTCGGCGGCAACGTCGAGAAGCAGATCGAGCACCTGCGCGCCGACGAGTCGCTGACCGACGACGATCGCGAGGCGCGCGCGGAGACGCTGCGCAGCGAGTGGCAGCAGCTGCACGACACGGTGGTCGCCGCCGGCGGCCTGCACATCATCGGCACCGAGCGCCACGAGTCGCGGCGCATCGACAACCAGCTGCGCGGCCGCTCCGGCCGCCAGGGCGACCCCGGCTCGACGCGCTTCTACCTCTCGCTCGAGGACAACCTCATGCGGATCTTCGGCGATCCGCAGCGCACCCAGTCCATGCTGAAGACGGTCGGCATGCGCGAGGGCGAGGTGATCGAGAGCCGCATGCTGACGCGCCAGATCGAGCGCGCCCAGCGCAAGGTCGAGGCGCACAACTTCGACGCGCGCAAGAACCTGCTCGAGTACGACGACGTCGCCAACGACCAGCGCAAGGTGATCTACCAGCAGCGCACGGAGATCATGAGCGCCGACGACATGGCCGACGTGATCCGCGGCCTGCGCGCCGAGGTCGTGGACGGCATCGTGGCCCGCTTCGTGCCGCCCGAGAGCGTCGAGGAGCAGTGGGACCTCGAGGCGCTGGAGCAGGAGGTCGCCCGCGACTTCGGCGAGGCGGTCGAGCTCAGGCAGTGGGCGGCCGAGGACACGAGCCGCGGGCCCGCCGACATCACGCAGCGCGTGCTGGCGGCCATCGAGGCCGCCTACGACGCCAAGGTCCAGCAGGTCGGCGAGGGCGTGATGCGCCAGCTCGAGCGGGCCGTCATGCTGCAGCAGCTCGACTCGCACTGGCGGGAGCACCTCGCCGCGATGGACTACCTCCGCCAGGGCATCTACCTGCGCGCCTACGCGCAGAAGAACCCCAAGCAGGAGTACAAGCGCGAGGCCTTCGACCTGTTCACCACGCTGCTCGACCGCATCAAGCGCGACACGGTCGTGGTCCTGCAGCGCCTGCAGGTGCGCACCGAGGAGGAGATCCAGCGCGAGGAGCTCGAGCGCCAGCGCCGGCTCCAGCGCCAGATGCAGCTGCTGCACGCCGCGCCTCCCGGCCTCGACGCGGCCGCCGCGGAGCAGGCCCCCGCGGGCGTGGCGGGCGAGGCCGCGCCGCCGCCCGCGCCGCCGCCGGCGGTCGAGCCGTTCGTGCGGGGCGACCGGAAGGTCGGCCGCAACGAGGCCTGTCCCTGCGGGTCCGGCAAGAAATACAAGCACTGCCACGGAGCGCTGCAGCAGAGTGGCGGCTGAGCCGGCAACCCGCGGCGGCGGCGCGCCCGGCGCGGCGGCGCCTTCCGAGCTGCGGGTGGTCGCGGGCGCGCTGTTCGACGCCGAGCGGCGCGTGCTCATCGCCCAGCGCCCCGCGGGCAAGCACATGGCGGGGCGCTGGGAGCTTCCCGGCGGCAAGCTGGAACCGGGCGAGACGGCCATCGAGGGCCTCCGGCGCGAGCTTGCCGAGGAACTCGGCGTGGAGCTCAGGGACGCGCGGCCGCTGATCCGGCTGCGCCACGACTACGCCGACCGGCGCGTCTGCCTCGACGTCTGGCGGGTCACCCGGTTCGATGGCGAGCCGCGCGGCCTCGACGGCCAGGCGCTGGCCTGGGTGGCGCCCGACGAACTGCCCGGCCACGACATCCTCGAGGCGGACCTGCCGATCGTCACCGCGCTGCGCCTGCCAAACCTTGCCTGCGTCGCGACGGGCGTCACCGGGCTCGAGGCCGCGGTCCACGAGGCGCGCGAGCCCCGCACGCTCCTGTGGCGCGCCTTGCTGGCCCTCGCCACCCAGGAATCGGCCCGGCAGGCCGTGCACACGGCGCGCGCGGCGGGTCACCGGGTGCTGGTCGTCGGCGATGAAGTCGCTGCCGTGACGGTCGCGGCGGCCACCGGCGCGGACGGCGTCGCGCTCGAGTGGAGCGGCGAGGCGCTGGCGGCGGACCCGCGCGGCGCATTCCTGGTCGGCGTGGTCTGCCAGTCGCCCCGGGCCGCGCTCGCGGCGGCCCGGGCGGGCGCCCAGTTCCTGGTGCTGGTGCCGCCGGAAGGCCCGCCGGCCGGGGCCGAGCTCGGCGCGCTGTGCGAGGCGGCGGGCGTGCCGCTGCTCGCTGGCCGCTACGCCGGGCCCGGCTGCCTCGCCGAGGTGCGCGCCTGCGGCGCGCACGGGTGCGTCGTCGGCGCCCCGCCTGCCGGTGACGCCCAGGTCTCGTAGAGGCCGCGGGCAGGACAGGGGGGAGCGCATGCAGCCGATCGAGGTCGTCAACCCGCGCAGCGGGCAGGTCGACTACCGCTTCACGCCGCCGTCGCCGGAGGAACTCGAAGCCCTCGTGGGCGGGCTGCGGGCCGCGCAGCCGGGCTGGCGGGACGCGGGCATGGAGGCGCGGGTGGCCGCCCTGCAGGCCTTCAAGGGCGCGCTGGAGCGCCACCGCGCCGAGATCGCCGATGCCCTGTGCGTGGACACCGGCCGCTGTCTCATGGCGCACGGCGAGGTCAGCTCCACGGTGAATGCCGTCGAGCGCTGGTGCCGGCAGGCGCCGGGTCTCGTGGCCGAGGCCGGGGGCCGCTCGACCGCCGTCCCCACGATCCACTACCGCAACCAGTGGGTGCCGTACCCGCTCGTCGGCGTCATCAGCCCGTGGAACTTCCCCATGGTGCTCGCGTTCATCGACGCGATCCCGGCGCTGCTCGCCGGCTGCGCCGTGCTGATCAAGCCGAGCGAGATCACGCCGCGTTTCGCCGGGCCGGTGCGCCGCGCCATCGAGGACGTGCCCGAACTCGCGCGCGTGCTCGCCATCCATCCGGGTGCCGGCGAGACGGGCGCGGCGATGGTGCCGCGGGTGGACGCCGTCTGCTTCACCGGCAGCGTGCGCACCGGCCGCGTCGTCGCCGAGGCGGCGGCGCGCGCCTTCATCCCCGCCTTCCTCGAGCTCGGCGGCAAGGATCCGGTGATCGTCACCGAGACGGCCGACCTCGACCTCGCCACGACCGTGGTGCTGCGCGCCTCGGTGCTGACGACGGGACAGGCCTGCCAGTCGCTCGAGCGCGTGTACGTGCACGACAGGGTCCACGACGAGTTCGTCGCGCGGCTCGCCGAGAAGGCCGCGCGCGTGACGATCAACTGGCCCGACCTGCATTCAGGCCAGCTCGGGCCGTTCATCTGGGGCCGGCAGGCGGCGATCGTGCAGGAGCAGATCGACGAGGCCGTGGCGCGCGGCGCCAGGGCGCTCACGGGCGGCCGGGTCGAGGACCACGGAGGCCAGTGGCTCAGGCCCACGGTGCTGGTGGACGTCACCCAGGACATGAAGGTGATGCAGGAGGAGACCTTCGGCCCGGTGATGCCGGTGATGCGCTACCGCGACGCGGCCGAGGCCGTTCGGCTCGCCAACGACGGCATCTACGGCCTCTCCGCGGCGGTGATCGCCGGCAGCGAAGCCGAGGCCGAGGCGATCGCGCGCCAGCTCGACGCCGGCGGCATCAGCATCAACGACGGCGCGCTGACGGGCGTTATGCACGAGTGCGAGAAGAACTCCTTCAAGTGCTCCGGACTCGGCGGCTCGCGCATGGGGCCCGGCGGCTTCACGCGTTTCTTCCGCAGGAAGGCGCTGATCTTCCAGACCGCGAAGCCGCTGCCGATCGAGGCCTTCGACGAGGCCAACGCGCCGCGCGGCTGAGCGCGGCCGCCGCAGCGTCCCCGACCCGGGGCGCGCGGCACGGGCCGACTGTCCTCGCTGGCGCTGCGTCCTACGGGTCGCCGCCGGTGGCACCGAGGTGGCGGTCGAAGAAGTCGAGGATGCTGTTCAGGCCGTGCCGCCCGGTGTCCGGGAAGCGCAGCAGCGCGTGCTTGGCGCCGGGGTAGGGCAGCACCTCGAAGCGCTTGCCGAGCCTGGTCAGCCGGTCGATCAGGAGCGTGCTGTGCGTGAAGAGCACGTTGTCGTCGGCCATGCCGTGGATCAGCAGCAGGCGCGAGCCGAGCCCCTGTGCATGCGGAAGGACGCCGGCGGCCTCGTAGGCGGCCGAGGCCTCGGCGGGGTGGCCGAGGTAGCGCTCCGTGTAGTGCGTGTCGTAGAGGCGCCAGTCCGTGACGGGCGCGCCGGAGACGCCGGCCGCGAAAGCGTCCGGCGCGCGCATCAGCATGAGCAGCGACATGTAGCCGCCGTAGCTCCAGCCGTACACGCCGACGCGGCCGGGGTCTATCCAGGGCAGTGAGCGCAGGTAGTCCACCCCGCGCAGCTGGTCCTCCACCTCCACGCCGCCGAGCCGGCCGTGGAGCGCCGCCGCGAAGGCCTGGCCGCGGCCGCTCGTGCCGCGGTTATCGAGCATGAACACGGCGTAGCCGCGCTGGGCGAGCAGCTGCGCGAAGAGGTTGCCGCCGCGGCCGCCGAAGCGCCGTTGGACCATCTGCACGCTCGGGCCGCCGTAGACGATCACGATGGCGGGGTAGCGTCGCGCGGGGTCGAAGCCGGCCGGGCGCAGCAGCTGCCAGTGCAGCGCGGTGCCGTCGGCCGCGGGCAGCGTGCCGAACTCCGGTGCGGCGTGACGCGAGGCATGGGGCGCGTAGGGGTGTGAAGCATCGAGCGCGTTCTCGGCGATCCACGCGACGCGCTGGCCCGTGAGGGCGTGCAGCGACACCTGGGGCGGCGTCACCGGGTCGCTGCTCGTCGTGGCGAAGCGCGCGAGGTCCGGCGACATCACGACGTCGTGCCAGCGCCCGGCTTCCGTCAGGCGCCGCGGCCGCGACGGGTCGCCGCGGTCGAGGCGGGCCGCGTACAGGTGGCGCTCGAGCGGCGAATCGAGGGTCGCCATGAAGTAGATCGTGCCGCGGCCCTCGTCCACGCCGCGCAGCGCAAAGCTTCCGTCCGCGTCCACGTCCCAGGGGCCGGCCGTGAGCGCGCGCACGAGCCGGCCGCCGTAGCCGTGGAGGTAGAGGTGGCGGTGGCCGCTCTTCTGCGAGGCCCAGATGAACTGCCGCCGCGACGGCAGGAAGCGCAGCTCGTCCTGGAGCTCCACCCAGCTGTCGCTCGTCTCGCTGAAGAGCAGCCGCGGCGCCTTGCCGTCGGCCGGCATGCGCAGCAGGTCGAGGCGCTTCTGGTCGCGGGACTGGCGCTGCACGAGGAGCGCGTCCGACTCGGGGTACCAGTGCACGCGCGCGAGGTAGATGTCCGTCTCCTCGCCGAGGTCCAGCGCGCGGGAGCCGCCGGTGGCGAGGTCGGCGACGTGCAGCGTCACGAGCGCGTTGGCGGTGCCGGCCGCGGGATAGCGCTGGCGGATCACCTGCACCCGGTCCGCCAGCACCTCGAAGCGCTCGACCTCGGCGACGGGCGACTCGTCCACGCGCGCGTAGGCGATGCGCCGCTCGTCCGGCGACCACCAGTAGCCCGTGGCGCGGTCCATCTCCTCCTGGGCGATGAACTCGGCGACGCCGTTGCTGATGGGACCGTCGCCGTCCGTCGTGATGGCGCGCTCGACGCCGGTGGCGAGCTCGAGCACCCACAGGTCCTGGTCGCGGATGAAGCTGACGTAGCGCCCGCCGGGCGAGATCTTCGGGTCGGTCTCGTAGGCCTCGGTGGCGGTGAGCTGGCGCACGGCGGGGCCGGCGGCGCCGGGCGTGACCCAGTACAGGTCGCCGTCCAGCGGGAACAGCAGCGCGTCGCCGGCCGGCGACCAGGCGTAGTCCACGATCCCGCGCAGCGAGGCGATGCGCGCGCGTTCGCGGCGGGCTTCCTCCTCGGCCGACAGGGCGCGCTCCGACGGCACCAGCACGCGCGCATCCACCAGCAGGCGGTGCTCGCGCCGCGCGATGTCGTAGGCCCACAGGTCGAAGGCGTTCGTGTCCTCGGCGCGCGGCCTGAGGTAGCTCGCGAGCTTGCCGTCCGGCGAAAACCTCAGCGACCGCAGCGTCTCGCCCTGCAGGTCGGGCGGGTCGAACAGCCGCTCGACGGTGAGGTCGGCCGCCGGCGCGGCCTGCGCCAGGGCGAGCGCCAGCAGGACGCCGAAGAGTGCGTGGAAACCTTTCTCAGACAGCAAGAACACAGCCTTTCTCCTCCCCTTCCCCCTTTTCCGCAACCTGTTCTCCGTTGATAGAATCCGCGCCCCCGACCCATCGACGGAGTTTATGCACCGTGGTCGCGATCATCCACCCGCGCACGCCGGTACGCAGCGCGCTGACCGTCCTCGGCTGCGCCGCGCTCGGCGCCTGTGCGGCCTCGCCGGGCTCTCGCGAGTCCTCCGGCGAGGCCTCGTTGCGCTATCCCCCGACGGCGCAGGTGGATCACGCGGACCTGTACCACGGGACGCGGGTCGCCGATCCCTGGCGGTGGATGGAGGACCTCGATTCGCCGGCGGTGAAGGCCTGGGTCGAGGCGCAGAACGGCCTCGCGCAGCCCTGGCTCGAGACTATCCCGCAGCGCGCGCGCGTCCTCGAGCGCCTGAAGGCGCTGTGGGACTACGACCAGTACGGCTACGCGTGGCTCGAGGGCAAGGACCGCGTGCCGCTGCGCCGCGGCGACCGGTATTTCTTCGTCGAGAAGCGCGGGCTGCAGGACCAGGGCGTCCTCTACTGGGCACCCTCGCCCGAGGCCGAGCCGCGGGTGCTGATCGACCCCAACGCGCTGTCCTCCGATGCGACCGTGTCGCTTTCCGATTTCGTCGTGAGCCCCGACGGGCGCTTCGTCGCCTGGGCCACCTCCGACGGCGGGACCGACTGGGACACCTGGCGGGTGCGGGAAGTGGACAGCGGGCGCGACCTCGGCGACGAGATCCGCCGCACCAAGTTCACGCGCGTCGCCTGGACGCCGGATGCGGGCGCCTTCTACTACTCGGCCTATCCCGCGCTGCCCGATGGGCGCGGCGACGACCAGCGGCAGGTGCGCGTCTACCGCCACCGACTGGGCACGCCGCAGTCCGCGGACGAACTCGTGTACGAGGTCACCGACCACCCGCGCCGCAACCCCTACGCCGAGCTGTCGGACGACGGCCGGTGGCTGCTGCTCCAGTTGACCGACGGCTTCCAGGCCAACGCGTATCGCGTGCTCGACCTGCAGGCGCCCGGCGCCGGCG
Organism: Steroidobacteraceae bacterium; assembly: GCA_025458865.1. Taxonomy (GTDB): domain Bacteria; phylum Pseudomonadota; class Gammaproteobacteria; order Steroidobacterales; family Steroidobacteraceae; genus SG8-30. The sequence continues at coordinate 51,236 of JALORP010000002.1, forward strand.
TCCGCCCGCTGCTCGATGCCTGGGACGGCCTGCACGCGTTCCTCGGCAGCGCGGGCGACCTGCTCTATTTCCAGACCACGGCGGGCGCGCCGAACGGCCGGGTGATCGCGCTGCGCGCCGCCGAACCGGCGCCGGAGCGCTGGCAGGTCGTGGTGCCCGAGCAGCCCGAGCGCCTCGAGGCGGCGAGCCTCGTCGGCGGCCACGTCGTGGCGCAGTACCTCGAGGACGCGCGCTCGCGGGTGCGCGTGCACCGCCTCGACGGGACCCTGCGCAACGAGGTCGCGTTGCCCGGCTCCGGCACGGCCTACGGATTTGCTCCCGATCGCAGGGGGGCCGAGACCTTCTTCGCCTACACGGATTACCTGACCCCGGCCTCGCTGTACCGATACGACCTCGCGCGCGACGAGGTGAGCCTGTTCCGCGCGCCCCGGGTGGCCTTCGACCCTGGGCCCTACGTCGCCGACCAGGTGTTCTACGAGAGCAAGGACGGCACGCGGGTGCCCATGACCGTCGTGCGCCGGCGCGATGCGCCGCGCGACGGCAGCCAGCCGCTGCTGCTCTACGGCTACGGCGGCTTCGACATCTCGCTGACGCCCAGCTTCAGCCCGGCGGTCGCCGCCTGGCTCGACCTCGGCGGCGCCTACGCGGTGGCGAACCTGCGCGGAGGCGGCGAGTACGGCGCGGCCTGGCACGAGGCGGGCACGAAGCTCGCCAAGCAGAACGTCTTCGACGACTTCATCGCCGCCGCCGAGTGGCTCGTGCGCGAGGGCTACACCTCGCCGGGCAGGCTCGCCATCCACGGCCGCAGCAACGGCGGCCTGCTCGTCGGCGCGGCCATGACGCAGCGGCCGGAACTCTTCGCGGCGGCCCTGCCGGGCGTAGGCGTGCTCGACATGCTCCGCTACCACACGGCCAGCGCGAACGCCTACCAGTGGTCGAGCGACTACGGCACGGTCGAGTCAGCCGAGATGTTCCAAGCGCTCCATGCCTACTCGCCGGTGCACCGGGTCCAAAAGGGCGCCTGCTATCCGGCGACGCTCGTGACCACCGCGGATCGCGACGACCGCGTGGTCCCCTGGCACAGCTACAAGTTCGCCGCCGCGCTGCAGGCGGCGCAAGGCTGCGCGAACCCCGCGCTGATCCGGATCGAGACGCGCGCCGGCCACGGCGCCGGCAAGCCCACCTGGATGCAGATCGAGGACTGGGCGGACCAGTGGGCCTTCCTCGCGCGGCAGCTCGGCATGGAGTGACGGGGGCACGTCGGCGCAGCGCAGCTTGTCCCCGGCTTTTGGTGTAAAGTCACATCAGCACCAAAACGCCTATGTGAGGCCGACATGAGCCGCCTGACCATCACCCTGTCCGAGGCCCGTTACAGAGCCCTCAAGCAAGCGGCCGTCCAGCGCGACAAGACGATTGGGCAGCTGATCGACGAGAGCCTCGAGTTCTACGGCATCAAGACCGAGGAAGACGCCCGCGAACTCGTGCGCCGGGCCCGGGCCCGCAGCCGGCTGTCGGGCGAGCAGGCGCTCGCGGTCGCGCAAAAACATGTCCGCGCCGAGCGGCGCAGGTCGTGATCCGAGAGCCCGTCGTCATCGACACCAACGTGGTCGTGGCCGGGCTCCTGACGGCCGACGCCGCCTCCCCGGTGGCCCGCATCCTCGACGGTATGCTGGCCGCCGCCTTTCCGTTCGTGCTGTCCGAAGCCCTGCTGGACGAGTACCGCGCGGTTCTCGTTCGCCCCGCCCTGCGCAAGCAGCACGGCCTGACCGTCACCGAGGTCGAGACGCTGCTCGTGGAAATCGCCCGGCATGCGATCGTGCTGGTGCCGGGCCGGTGGCCGCCGGCGCCCGATCCGGGCGACCAGTTCCTCTGGGACCTGCTCGCAGCACGGCCGGATCTGCGGCTGGTCACGGGCGACCAGGCGCTCCTGGGGCACGCGCCAATGCGCTCCCGCGTCCTTTCTCCCAGGGCCTTCGTCGATGGTTAGGGAGACGCAGCCCTGTTTCAGCGCCGCGTCAGGCGGAACGTGCTCTCGAAGAGGGACGCCAGCCCCCGCTCGCGGAAGCGCGGGTTCTCCGGCAGGCAGTCGTGGCGGCCGAGCGGCTCCACGTCGAACGCCGTGGCGTAGAGGCCCTCGACCTCAACCGGCGGCACCGAAAACGGCGGGCCGTCCATCCGCGCCTGGTCGTAGTCGACCGTGACGAGCAGGCCGCGCGCGCCGGCGGGCAGCAGTTCGGCCAGGCGCTCGACGTAGCGGCGGCGAAGGTCCGGCGGCAGCGCCACGAGCGCCGCGCGGTCGTACCAGCCGGCCACCTCGCCCAGCGCCTCGCGGTCCAGGTCGAAGAAGTCGCCGCACAGCAGCTCGTAGCGGCCCGCGCGCCAGCGCTCGAGCGCGCCGCAGGGCTCTCGAGTGGGAACGAGCTTCTCGTGCTCGAAGAAACCCTCGACCGCGATGGGCGAGAGCTCGATGCCCACGACCGTGTGGCTGCGCGCGGCGAGCCAGGCCATGTCGAGGCTGCGGCCGCACAGCGGCACGAAGACGCGCGAGCCGGGCGCGAGCGCGAACGTAGGCCAGGCGGCGAGCAGCGCCGGGTGGTAGTCCGGCTGGTGGAAGCCGATCTGCCCCTGCTCCCAGCGCTCGTGCCAGAACTGCGGATCCACGCGGGTGGGGCCTTCAGTGCGGGCGCGGAGGCGCGTCCGTGCATTCGCCGGCGTCCGCGCCGACATCCATCGCGGGCTCGCCGGGGATGGCGTGCTCTTCCTTGAGCCAGGCGCCGAGGTCGATCAGCCGGCAGCGCTCGCTGCAGAAGGGGCGGTGCGGGTTCGACGCGCTCCATTCCAGCTCACGCCGGCAGCTCGGGCAGCGGTGCAGCGCCGGGCTCACTGGCAGATCGTGAGCGTGAAAGGCACGTCGTCGGCGGGCTGCACCGGGCGGTTCATCACGCCGCACCAGCGCATGAAGCGGATGCTGCAGCGGTAGTGGCTGCCGCTGACCTCGGGGAAGAGCAGCGACTCGCCCGGCAGCTCGATGCGAAGCAGCTGGGCAGGATGGTCGCGCTCGAACACGATCTGGAAGTTCCCGCCTGGCGCGGATTCGCGCCGAGGCCGCGCGTTCTCGCGCGTCACCCACAGGAGCTCCGAGATGCTCTCGCACAGGGGCCGCAGGCGGCCGAGCCACTGCTCGAGCTCCTGATCGCGGCGCTCCGCGGGCTGGTTCAGCCAGTGCGTGTAGTCCGGCAGGTCGAACTCGCAAGTGCCGCCGGGGATGGCGCTGCGGTGCTTGATCGAGTTCAGGAACTCCGAGTCGCGCAGCGCCTGCATGAAGTTCGCACCGGCGGCGTTCAGCTCCTCGCGGCGGCGCACCAGCGTGGCGAGCACCGCGCGCAGGCGCGCGCCGTCTACGCCGGGGCGGTTCTGGTACTCCTTGAGCACGGCCATCTGCCGCTCGAGTTCCTTCAGCACGTCGCCGCGCGCGTCGCCGCGGCCGGTGATCGCGAGGATCTCGAGCAGGCTCGCCACCGCCGAGCGGCTCGACCAGGGGCTCGGCGAGGAGGCGTGGAACGAGGCCTGGTTCCACAGGAATTCGAGGCGCAGGAAGGCACGCATCCGCTCATTGAGCGGCTGCTCGTAGGTCACCGGCCGGGCAACGGCCTCCGGGGACTCGGCAGGCTCGAACATCCGGCTATTCTGCGGCAGGGGTTGGGGCGCGTAAACCGGCGATCCGGGGCGGACGGCCCGCGGCGGGGCCGCCGGGGCGGCGTGCGGCGACGGTCAGCCGGGGTCCGGCGCCCCGCCCGCGAGCCGTCGGTAGCGGGCGTCGAGGGCCGCCACGGCCGTCTCGAGCGCCTCGCGGGCCCCGTCGTTTTCGATCACGTCATCCGCGACGGCGAGCCGTTCGGCCCGGCTCGCCTGGGCGGCGAGGATGGCGCGCGCGGAGGATTCGGTCCCGCCGTCGCGGGCCACGAGGCGCGCGACCTGAAGTTCCTCCGGGCAGTCCACGACGAGCACCCGGTCGACGCGGGTCTGGCCGGTGCCCTCCACCAGGAGCGGGATCACGAGCACCTGGTAGGGCCCGCCCGCCACGGCCGAACGCCGCTCCAGTTCCGCGCGGATGCGCGGGTGCAGGATGCTCTCCAAACGCCGGCGATCGGCGGGGTTCGCGAACACCCGCTCGCGCAGGGCGCGCCGGTCGAGGCTGCCGTCCGGGGCGAGCACTACGGGGCCGAAGGCCTCCACGACCTCGGCGAGGCCGGGCGTGCCGGGCGCCACCACGTCGCGGGCGATCTGGTCGGTGTCGAGCACCGCGACGCCGCGCCGGGCGAACAGGTCGGCGACGGCGCTCTTGCCGCTCGCGATGCCGCCGGTCAGGCCGATGCGCAGCACGTCGCCCATGGCGTGCCTCAGCGCAGGCCCGAGACCGAGAGATAGCCGTCCACGATCTGCGGGCCCCACAGCATCGCGATCCAGCCGGCACCTGCCAGGTAGGGGCCGAAGGGGATGGGCACCTCGCGGCCGCGGCGGCGCAGCACGATGAGCGCGATGCCGACCGCCGCGCCGACGGCGGCCGAGAGCAGCAGCACCAGCGGCAGCATCTGCCAGCCGAGCCAGGCGCCGAGGGCCGCGAAGAGCTTGAAATCGCCGTAGCCCATGCCTTCCTTGCCGGTCAGCAGCCGGAAGGCGTGGAAAACGGCCCACAGGAACAGGTACCCGGCGGCGGCGCCGATGATGGCATCGCGCGGGTCGGCCGGCAGGGCATGCGGCGAGGCCGGGTCGGCCCACAGGCTCGCCAGCAGGCCGAGCCACAGCAGTGGCAGCGTAAGGCTGTCCGGCAGCAGCTGGTGGTCCACATCGATGCCCGTGAGCGGGACGAGGAACCACGTGACCACCAACGCGCAGGCCGCCTCGAAGCCGAAGCCGAAGTGCCAGGCGACGGCGGCGCTCAGGAGCCCCGTCGCCAGCTCGACCGCCGGATAGCGGGCGGAGATCGGCGCGCCGCAGCTGGCGCAGCGGCCGCGCAGGGCGAGCCAGCTCACCACCGGGATGTTGTGGACGGCCCGGATCGGGGCCCGGCAGGCTGGGCAGCGCGAGCGCGGGTGGGCGAGGGTGAAGGTCTCGGCGCTCGCCGTGACGGCGGACTGTTCGTCGCCGAACTCCGCGCACTGGGCGCGCCACTCGCGCTCGAGGATGATCGGCAGGCGGTGGATGACGACGTTCAGGAAGCTGCCGACGACGAGGCCGGCCAGCAGCGCCACGGCCGTGAAGACCGCGCGGCTCTCCTCCAGCAGGCTCAGGAACTCCACCTTACCCCCTCGAAAGAACGCCGCGACGAGCGCGGCGTTCCGGGTCCGGCCGACCGCCCGCGTGCGTCAGACGACCGCACCGAGCTTGAAGATCGGCAGGTACATCGCGACCACCAGGCTGCCGACGAGGCCGCCCAGGATCACCATGATCAGCGGCTCGAGCAGGCTCGACATCGCGTCCACCGCGGAGTCCACCTCGAGCTCGTAGAAGTCAGCGACCTTGGAGGCCATCTCGTCGAGCGAGCCGGACTCCTCGCCGACCGCGATCATCTGGATGACCATGTTCGGGAACAGGCCCGTGGTCTCCATGGCGCGCTGCAGCCGAAGGCCCGTCGCGACCTCGTCGCGCATCTTGAGCACGGCGTTCTCGTAGACGATGTTGCCGGTCGCGCCCGCTACGGAGGTCATGGCTTCCACGAGCGGAACGCCGGCGGCGAACATGGTGGCGAGCGTGCGCGCGTAGCGGGCGATGGCCGCCTTGACCAGGATCGGGCCGATGACTGGGAACTTCAGCATCATGCGGTCGATGAACTGGCGCATCGCGCGGGATCGCTTGTGGAAGTATCCAAAGGTGAACGCGGCGCCGACGGCAATGATCAGCATCAGCCAGCCGGTGTCCTGCACGAAGCGCGACAGGTCGATCACCATGCGCGTGAAAGCCGGCAGGTCCGCGCCGAAGCCCTTGAACAGCTCCTCGAACTGCGGGATCACGAAAATGAGCAGGATCACCGTCACGATCACGGCGACCGCAAGCACGGCCGCGGGGTAGAACAGCGCCTTCTTGATCTTCTTCTTCAGCGCCTCGGTCTTTTCCTTGTAGGTCGCGACTTTGTCGAGCAGGTTTTCCAGCGCACCGGCCTGCTCGCCGGCCTCGACGAGGTTCACGTAGAGGTCGTCGAAATAGAGCGGGTGCTTCTTCAGCGCCTCGTGCAGCGAGCTGCCCGCCTCGATGTGGCCCTTGATGTCCAGGATCAGCTTCTGCATCGCCGGCTTGTCGTGGCCGACGCCGACGATCTCGAAGGCCTGCACCAGCGGGATGCCGGCCGCGAGCATGGTGGCGAGCTGGCGGCTGAAGACCGCGATGTCGAGCGGGCTGATCTTGCCGCCGCCCTTGAAGAGCTGGCGCTCCTTCTTCACCTTGACCGCGATCACGCCCTGGCGGCGCAGCTCGGCGTGGACGTCCTTCTCGCTCACGGCGAGCGTCCGGCCCTTGAGCCGGTTGCCCTTGCGGTCCGTCCCCTCCCAGACCCAGGGGAATTCCTTCTTCGCGAGTGCCGCGGCCTGCGCCATGTCTGCCCGCCCCGATTACGTGAAACGACCCAATGCTAGCCCGAACCGGACTCAGTCAACTGTGACGCGGTTGACTTCCTCGAGACTCGTCAGACCGTCCCGGACCTTCTTGAGGCCCGCGGTCCTGAGGTCCCAGATCCCCTCGCGCCGGGCCGCGTCCCGGATGTCCTTGGCGTTGCCGCCCGCGAGGATGATCCGCCCGATCTCCTCGGTCACGGGCATGACCTCGTAGATGCCCACCCGGCCCTTGTAGCCGTCCGTGCACTGGCTGCAGCCGACGGGGCGGTAGACGCGGAAGTCCGGGTGGTCCACGTGCTCCTCGGAGAAGCCCTCCTTGAGCGCCGCCTCGCGCGGCAGCTCGAGCGGCTGCTTGCAGTTGCCGCACAGCCGACGGCCCAGGCGCTGGGCGATGATCAGGCTCACGGAGGTGGCGATCGCGTAGGGCTTCACGCCCATGTCCACCAGGCGGGTGAGCGTCTGGGGGGCGTCGTTGGTGTGCAGGGTCGAGAGCACGAGGTGGCCCGTCTGGGCGGCCTTGAGGGCGATCTCGGCGGTTTCGAGGTCGCGGATCTCGCCCACCATGATCACGTCCGGGTCCTGGCGCAGGAAGGCGCGCAGGGCCGAGGCGAAGGTGAGGCCCACCTTGTTGTTCACGTTCACCTGGTTCACGCCCGGGAGGACGATTTCCGCGGGATCCTCGGCGGTCGAGATGTTGGTGTCCTCGACGTTCAGGATGGACAGGCCCGTGTACAGCGACACCGTCTTGCCGCTGCCGGTGGGGCCTGTGACCAAGATCATGCCCTGTGGGCGGGCCAGGTTCTTGAGATAGAGTTCCTTCTGGAAGGACTCATAGCCCAGCGCGTCGATGCCCATCATGGCGGTGCTGGCATCGAGGATGCGCAGCACGATCTTCTCGCCGAAGAGCGTGGGGCAGGAGCTGACGCGGAAGTCGATGGAGCGGTTCTTGGAGAGTCGCATCTTGATGCGGCCGTCCTGCGGCACGCGCCGCTCGGCGATGTCGAGCCGCGACATCACCTTGATGCGCGCCGCCAACTTGGAGGCGAGCTGGACCGGCGGCTGGGCCACTTCCTTCAGCACGCCGTCGAGGCGCACGCGGATGCGATAGTACTTCTCGTAGGGCTCGAAGTGGATGTCCGAGGCGCCCTTGCGGATGGAGTCGAGCAGGATCTTGTTGACGAAGCGGACGATCGGCGCGTCCTCGACGTCGTCGCGCCCGACCTGCTCGGCGTCCACCTCGTCGTCGGCGGTGATGTCGAGGTTGTCGAGCTCGAATTCGTCCCCGCCCATCTCGGGCATCGAGACGTCCACCTGCTCGATGGCCTTCTGCACGGCCTTCTGCAGCTTGTCGTCCTCGACGACCACGGCCTCGATGGCGAGCCCGGTCTGGAACTTGATCTCGTCGATCGCGTGCAGGTTGGTGGGGTCGGAGACCGCCACGTGCAGCCGCTTGCCGCGCTTGACGAGCGGCAGGATGCGGTGCTTCGCGAGCAGCTTGTCATTGACCAGCCGGACCGCGTCCAGGTCCACGTTCACCGCGTCGAGGTCGAGCAGCGGGACGCCGAACTCCTGCGCCGCGGCGATGGCCACGTCGCGGGCGCTGACGATGTTGTTGGTGACCAGCCAGCTGACGAAGTGGATCTTCTTCTCGCGGGCGGCTCCGATGGCCTCGGCCATCGCGGCCTCGTTCACGAGCCCATCTTGGACCAGGCGCTGGGGCAGGCCGCCGAGGACGCTTACGCGTCCGGCGCTGCCGCCTGCCATGGCTGGTTCGTTCATGCCGCTCCGCTCTCCGAGCCGGAAACCCCGAATCTGAGATCCCGGAGTCTATATCAGCGGCGGAGACTAGCAATTGTCAAATCGGAAAGCGCGAGCCAGTTCTCGCTGCGCCGTGTCTGGACCAAGATGAAAAAAAGAGGGGGGCCTTGTGGAGGCCCCCCTCGCATCGCGACCCTTGTCGCTTCGCTTCTAGAAATTACGCCGGACGGCAAACACGCGGCAGGTACTTGTCAGGGAAGTCCGCTGCAGCACTGGTTCCGTTGGCGCCAACCGTCGGCTGGGGATTGAGCAGGTCGGCGGCGGCCGGCTCTTCGCCACGACCGCATACCCACACGACATCACCGTTGATGTTCACGAACGGGACGAGAGAGAGCGTCTCACCGTCGATCCGGTCGTTCGCCTGATTTCCGTAGGAGATCGTGATGGTGCCGTCCGTGACATCGATCTGGGTCACGTACTTTGCCGCCTTGTCCGTGGCGGCGCCCCCGGTGCCGAGAACATCCTCGATATCTGCCGGCATTGCGCCGTCGTTCGCGTAGAACTCCGCGATCGAAGCCTTCAAGTCGCCGGACAGTGTCAGGCCCTCGGAGACCTGCGCGCGGATTGTGTAGTCCTGGTACGCAGGGATCGCGATCGCGGCCAGGATGCCGATGATGGCCACCACGATCATCAGTTCGATGAGCGTGAAGCCCTTCTGGATCTTCTTCATGTGAAACAACTCCAAGTGACCAAAGAGGGGACCAACAGTCGGCGACACCCTGTCGCCGTCGGGAGACACGAAGCAAGGCCCGTGCCAACCCGCCCGATGGGCCCTAAAGCATTGAGTATAATGACATTTATCCCGAGTTTTACTTAACCTCGGGCTACACGCCCGGGGCTGTCGCTGACCTCTCGCGTCACAAACTGACGCGGCGCGTCAGTCGCCGGACCTACTCGATGCCGAGCTTCTTGATCCGGTAGCGCAGGGCGCGGAAGGTGATGCCGAGGACCTTGGCGGCCGCGGTCTTGTTGAAGCGGGTCTGCTCGAGGGCCTTCATGATGGCCTCACGTTCCACGTCCTCGAGCTGGTCGCCGAGGCCGCCTGACGCGTCGTCGTCGACGTCCTCATCGGCGTCGCCGGCTCCGCCCATCGCCGGCCTCAGCTGGATGTCGCCGGCCTCGATCTGCTCACCGGCGCACAGGGTCATGGCCCGCTCGAGGATGTTCTCGAGCTCGCGCACGTTGCCGGGGTAGCGATAGGTCCGAAGCAGCTGCAGCGCTTCCGGCGCGAGGCGGGGAACGGGCACGCCCGCGCGCCGGGCGAGGCGGGCGAGGATGGCCTCGACGAGCTCGGGCACGTCGTCGAGGTGTTCGCGCAGCGCCGGCACGCGCAGCTCGATGACGTTGAGCCGGTAGAACAGGTCCTCGCGGAACCGGCCCTCGGCGACGAGCTCGCCGAGGTCGCGGTGGGTGGCCGATAGGATGCGAACGTCCACGGGCGTCTCGCGCTGGTCGCCCACGGCCCGCACGGCCTTTTCCTGGATGAGCCGCAGCAGCTTCACCTGCATGGGCAGCGGCAGGTCGGCCACTTCGTCTAGGAACAGGGTGCCGCCCTCGGCGGCCTGCACGAGGCCGGGCTTGTCGGCCACGGCGCCGGTGAAGCTGCCCTTGCGGTGGCCGAAGAGCTCGCTCTCCATGAGCTCCGCGGGAATCGCCCCGCAGTTCACGGCGATGAACGGGTTGGCGGCGCGCGAGCCGCCGGCGTGGATCAGCCGGGCCGCCAGCTCCTTGCCGGTGCCGGACTCGCCGGCGATGTGCACGGGGGCCTGGCTGCGCGCCACCCGGGCGATCATCACGCGCAGCTGCTCGATGGCGGCCGAACGGCCCAGCAGCTGCGGCGCGCGCGCCTCGGCCGCGGGGCCGCCGCGATCGGCGAGCCGGACGGCCTGGGTGACGAGCTTGCGAAGCCCTGCGATGTCGAGCGGCTTGGAGACGAAGTCGAAGGCGCCCGCCTTGAGGGCCCGCACGGCGGCCTCGACGTTGCCGTGCGCGGTGATCACCGCGACCGGCGTGGCCGGCGTGTGCTGCTGCATCCAGTCCACGAGGTCCAGCCCGTCGCCGTCGGGCAGGCGCATGTCGGTGAGGCACAGGTCGAAGCGGCCGCGCTGCAGCTCGCGCCGCGCCGCGGCGAGGTCGTGCACGGACCGTGAGTCCACGTCCATGCGCGCGAGCGTCAGCGCGAGCAGTTCGCAGAGGTCGGGTTCGTCGTCGACGATGAGGGCGAGGGAGCGGCTCATTCGGTGGCTTTTGGGCTCAGGCGGGCTCCCAGCGCTGCGGGTCCGCGAAGATCAGGCGGAAGATGCTACCACCGCCCTGGCGGGGCTCGTAGAGCAGCAGGGCGCCGTTGCTCTGCGCGAGCTCCCGCGAGATGAAAAGGCCCAGCCCCGTCCCGCCCGCCGACGAGGTGAAGAAGGGCTCGAAGATGCGCTCGGCCGCCGCCGGCCCGATGCCGGGCCCGCGGTCGGCGACTTCGAGGATCGGCCGGCCGCTGCCCGGGGCCCGGCCGACGTTGAGCTCCATGGCCGTCTGGGCCTCTCCTAGGCCGTACTTCACGGCGTTCTCGCAGAGGTTCCACAGGATCTGGTGCAGGTGCGAGGGGTCTATCCGCACCTCGAGGTCGGGCTCGGCCATGCGCAGCACCACGCGCTCGGGCCGGAGGCTGTGCGTGGTGCAGAACTCAGTCATGAAGTCCGCGAGCCACTCGCCGAGCGGCATGCGCTCCGCGCGGATCTCCTCGCGGCGGGAGAGCTGCATGACGTTCTGGATGATGGTGCTCACCCGCTCGGCGTTCTGGCGGATGATCTCCGTCAGGCGGCGCTCCGCGGGGCCGAGGCCCTCGTCCTCCTCGAGCAGCTGCGCCGCGTGGCTCATCGCGCCGACGGGGTTCCTGATCTCGTGGGCGATGCTCGCCGACAGCCGGCCGAGGGCCGCGAGCTTGGACTGCTCCGCGCGGGTCGAGATCTGGCTCAGGTCCTCGAGGAAGACGATCACCGGCGAGGGCAGCCGCTCGCCGAGCGGCGCGAAGCGCGGGCGCACCTCGCGCATGCCGTCGGCCGCGAGCAGCGTGCCCCGGGTAGAGTCGTTGTCGCGCGGGTTCTGCCGCCAGGTCGCGAGCAGGTACAGCAGCCGCGGCGACACCTCGCCGAGCAGCGCCCCGGACGCGCTGCCGGCGGGGTCCAGGATCTGGCGCGCGGAATCGTTGATCAGCCGGATCCGGTCCTGCTCGTCCACCACGAGGATGGACTCGCGCAGGCGCTCGACGACGTACTGCGACAGCTCGGCGAGGTTGGCGAGGTCGAGCTCCCGCTGGCGGACCTTCGCCTCGGTCTCCCGCAGCCGGTTCGCGAGCGGCGCCGCCGCGAGCGCCACGATGAAGACCACCACGCCGAGCAGGCCCGCCTGCGTGAAGCTGCCGGCCTCGGCGGCGCCGGACAGGACGAAGATGAACTGCTGCGCCAGGATGCACAGCGTCGCGATGGACGCGACCAGCACCGCCGAGCGCAAGGCCAGCAGCAGGCTGACCGCGCCTACCGGCATGATCAGCAGCAGCCCGAGGCCACTGCCCACGCCGCCGCTCGAGACGAGCAGCAGGCTCACGGCGAAGATGTCGAAGGCGATGTGGATGTACGCCTGCAGCCGCAGGTCGGGCCAGCGCCGCTTCAGCAGCGCGATGCACAGCACGCCGGCGAGGAACATGCCGACGATCGTCAGGGTGAACAGGCCGGGGGCGGCGGAGCCCGGTCCGCGCGCGGCCGGCAGCAGCGAGGCCAGCACGAACAGCACGGTCGGCACCAGCAGCCGGTAGACGTTCAGCAGGCCGAGCACCCGCCACGCCAGCTCGGGGTCGCCGTAGACGCGTTCGATGTCGCGGGGACTCATGGGCCAGCGAATTTAGCACGCGTGCCGGGCACGCCTCGCGGCGCGTGGCCCGGGATGCGACCTGCGTCGCTCGGCCGGGCTCCGGCGGCGGCTTTGCCTGCGCCGTCCGCTTGGCCCACAATGTGCGGCTAACTTCGACGCGGGAAGGCCAGCCGATGAACCTGCACGAGTACCAGTCCAAGCAACTGTTCGCCGCCTACGGCGTGCCCGTGCCGCAGGGCCGCATCGCCGCGACGCCCGAGGAGGCGGTCGAGGCCGCGCAGGCGCTCGGCGGGCAGGTCTGGGTCGTGAAGGCGCAGGTCCACGCGGGCGGCCGCGGCAAGGCCGGCGGCGTAAAGCTCTGCCGCTCGCCCGAGGACGTGCGCGCCGCCGCCGTCTCCATGCTCGGCCGCAAGCTCAAGACAAAGCAGACCGGCGCGGCGGGTCTTCCGATCAACCTCGTCTACGTGGAATCGGGCAGCCGCATCGCCCGCGAGCTCTACCTGAGCCTGCTCCTCAATCGCGACACCGGCCGCATCGCCTTCATCGCCTCCGAGGCCGGCGGCATGGACATCGAGGAAGTGGCGGAGAAGGAGCCGGAGAAGATCCTGCGCGCCGACATCCACCCGGCCGCCGGCCTGCAGGGCTTCCACTGCCGCCGCCTCGCCTTTGGGCTGGGGCTCAAGGGCGAGCAGGTGAAGCAGTTCGAGCGCATCGCGCGCGGCCTGTACCGGCTGTTCCTCGAGAAGGACCTGGGCCTGGTCGAGGTCAACCCGCTGATCGTCACCGAGGACGGCCAGCTCGCCGCGCTCGACGCCAAGATCAACGTCGAGGCCAACGCCCTCTACCGCCAGGCCGAGGTCGCGGCCCTGCGCGACGAGACGCAGGAAGACGCGATGGAGCGCGAGGCCTCGAAGCACGACCTGAACTACGTCTCGCTCGACGGCAACATCGCCTGCATGGTCAATGGCGCGGGCCTCGCCATGGCCACCATGGACCTGATCAAGCTGCACGGCGGCGCGCCGGCGAACTTCCTCGACGTGGGCGGCACGGCGACGGCCGACCGCGTCACCGCGGCGTTCCGCCTGATCCTCTCGAACCGCAAGGTGAAGGCGATCCTGGTCAACATCTTCGGCGGCATCGTGCGATGCGACGTCATCGCGCAGGGCATCGTGCAGGCGGTGCAGAACGTCGGCGTGAAGATCCCGGTCATCGTGCGCCTCGAGGGCACCAACGCGGACATCGCGCGCAGGCAGCTCGCCGAGAGCGGGCTCGCCATCATCGCGGCCTCCGACCTCACCGACGCGGCCACCAAGGCCGTGAAGTCCGCCGGCAAGGCCGCCTGAGGCAGGGGAGAGACATGAGCATCCTGGTCAACAAGAAGAGCCGCGTGATCTGCCAGGGCTTCACCGGCAAGCAGGGCACGTTCCACTCGGAGCAGGCGATCGCCTACGGCACGAACCTCGTCGGCGGCGTGACTCCGGGGCGCGGCGGCGAGCGCCATCTCGACCGCCCCGTCTTCGACACGGTGCACGACGCGGTCCGCGAGACTGGCGCCGACGTCACGATGATCTACGTCCCGGCCGCAGGCGCGGCGGATGCGATCCTCGAGGCGGCCGACGCCGGCATCGGCCTGATCGTGTGCATCACCGAGGGCATCCCGGTGAACGACATGGTCAAGGTCAAGGCGGCGCTCGCCGGCAGCCGCAGCCGCCTCGTCGGCCCGAACTGCCCGGGCGTGATCACCCCCGGCGAGTGCAAGGTCGGCATCATGCCCGGCTTCATCCACAAGCCTGGCCGCATCGGCATCGTCTCCCGCTCCGGCACGCTCACCTACGAGGCGGTGTTCCAGACCTCGCGGCTCGGCCTCGGCCAGAGCACCTGCGTCGGCATTGGCGGCGACCCGGTGCGCGGCATGAACTTCGTGGACGTGCTGGCGCTGTTCCAGAAAGACCCGAAGACCGACGGCATCATCATGGTCGGCGAGATCGGCGGCGCCGACGAGGAGGCCGCGGCGACGTTCATCCGTGACCACGTGACCAAGCCGGTCGTTGCCTACATCGCGGGCGTGACCGCGCCCGCAGGCAAGCGCATGGGCCACGCGGGCGCCGTGATCGCCGGCGGCAAGGGTACCGCGGCCGACAAGTTCGCGGCGCTCGAGGCCGCGGGTGTCGCCACCGTGCGCTCCCCGGCCGAGCTCGGCAGCGCCATGAAGAAGGCGCTCGCGAAGTACGCACGCAGCAAGACGCCGGCCTCGCGCAAGGCGGCGGCGCCGAAGCCCGCCCGCAAGCCGGCCCGGAAGTCGGCGCCCCGCAAGGCCGCCGGCAAGACCGCCCGCCGGCGCTGATCGCCATGGCCGGGGCGCTTCCGATCGCGATCGCCCAGGTCGACTGCTTCGTCGGCGACGCCCCGGGCAATGCGGATCGCATCCTCGCGGCCGCGGCGCGCGCGCGCGCGCTCGGCGCGCGCATCGTCGTGTTTCCCGAGCTCGCCCTGTCCGGCTACCCGCCGGAAGACCTGCTCTTCCACCGCGGCTTCCGCAACCGTATCGGCGAGGCCCTGGCGCGCCTCGAGCGTGAGGCCCGGGGCATCGACCTCGTCGTGGGCTATCCCGAGTACGCGGGCGAGGCCATCTACAACTCGGCGGCGGTGATCCGCGACGGGCGCATCGTCGCCAACCACCGCAAGCAGCTCCTGCCGAACTACCAGGTCTTCGACGAAAAGCGCTACTTCCAGGCCGGTGGCGGCCCGACCTGCCTCGACGTGGACGGCGTCCGGGTGGCGCTGCTCATCTGCGAGGACGTGTGGGAGCCCGGCCCCGCGGCGGCGGCCAAGGCCGCGGGCGCGGAGCTGGCGCTGGTGCTCAACGCCTCGCCCTTCGAGCTTCGCAAGCAATCGAGGCGCGAGGAAGTGCTGCTCGCGCGGGCGCGCGAGACGGGCCTCGGCTTCGTGTACGCGAACCTCGTCGGTGGCCAGGACGAGCTCGTCTTCGACGGGCAGTCGTTCGTGATGAGCCGCGACGGCGTCGTGGCGCACCGTGCGCCGGCCTTCGACGAGGCCGTCACCGTCGTCGAGCATGCCGGCGGCCGCTGGCGCGGCGAGCTCGCGCGGGCGCCCACCGACGAGGAGGCCGCCTACCGCGCCATCGCTACCGGCATCCGCGACTACGTGAACAAGCACGGCTTCCCGGGCGTGGTGATCGGGCTGTCGGGCGGCGTGGACTCGGCGCTGGTGCTGGTGCTCGCCGTGGACGCGCTGGGCGCGGACCGCGTGCACACGGTGATGATGCCCTCGCGCTACACCTCGCCGATGTCGCTCGAGGACGCCGAGGCCATGGCGCGCGGCCTCGGCGTGAAGCATTCGATCCTGCCGATCGAGGCGATGTTCGAGGCGACGCTCGAGACGCTCGCCGCGGAGTTCCGCGGGCTGCCGCCGGACGCCACCGAGGAGAACATCCAGGCGCGCTGCCGCGGCATGCTGCTCATGGCCATCTCGAACAAGACCGGCCGCATCGTGCTGACCACCGGCAACAAGAGCGAGATGTCGGTCGGCTACGCCACGCTCTACGGCGACATGGCGGGCGGTTTCGCGCCGATCAAGGACTGCAGCAAGACGCTCGTGTACCGCCTCTGCCGCTGGCGCAACGCGCAGGGCGTGATCATTCCGCCGCGGATCATCGAGCGCCCTCCGTCGGCCGAGCTGCGGCCCGACCAGAAGGACACCGACTCGCTGCCGCCCTACGAGGTGCTCGACCCCATCCTCGAGGCCTTCGTCGAGCAGGACCTCTCCGTGGGCGAAATCGTCGGGCAGGGCTTCGACCGCGCGACCGTGGTGCGGGTGCTGGAGATGGTCAAGCGCAACGAGTACAAGCGCCGGCAGGCGCCGCCCGGGGTGCGCGTCAGCCGCCGGGCCTTCGGCCGCGACTGGCGCTACCCGATCACCTCAGGCTACCGGCCCGGCGATCACTGACCGCCCGCCGGGACCAGCCGCGCGGACTCACCAGAACTGGTACCAGCGCTTCTCGTCGCGCGTGGGGCGGCCGTCGGGGAAGTTGGTGGCGTAGACAATGCGCGCCTGCTCGGCAAGGTCCGCGAGCCCCAGCCCCTCATAGGAGGCGACCATCACGTCGAGCGCCTGGCGGGTCGCCGGCGCCCCGTCGTAGTTCTCGATGCAGAACTTGGCGCGGTTCAGCGCCGCGACGTACGCGCGCCGGCGCAGGTAGTAGTCCGCGACGTGCACCTCGTAGTCGGCCAGGCGGTTCCTGAGAAACATCATGCGCTGGCGCGAGTCGTGCGCGTAGTCGCTGTCGGGGAAGCGCTCGACGACCGTCTGGAAGGACTGGAAGGAGCGGCGGGCATCCGACGGCGGGCGGCGCGTGAGGTCCGCGCGGAACCAGCGTTCCAGGATGTTCGGCATGCGCTCGAAGTGCACGAGGCCCTTCATGTACCAGGCGTAGTCCACGCGCGGGTGGGTCGGGTTCTCGCGGATGAACTGGTCGGCGGCGTCGATCGCCGACTCCGCCTGGCGCGCCCGGTAGTAGGCGTAGATCATGTCGAGCCGGGACTGGCGGGCCTGCTCGCTGAAGGGATAGCGGGCCTCGAGCGCCTCGTAGAGCTGCACCGCGCCCCGGTAGTCGCCGCTGCGCAGCATGGTCTCCGCGCGATCGTAGATCTGGTCCGGGGCCCCCACCACGTCGTCGCGGCCGCTCTTGCAGCCGCCTGCAAGGGTGACCGCAAGGCACAGCAGGGCCACCCGGACTATGTTCGAGTAGGTCGAGGTCAAGGCTCAGGACCCGTAGAATGGCGGTGGCGCAGTATATCGGAAAGACCCGGTCCCCCTTCATGAGTTCCAGGCACATCCACCTCGAGGCGAGGCTCTCCCCGGGGGTCGCTGGCCGCCGCCTGGACCAGGCGCTGGCCGAGACCTTCCCCGAGCATTCGCGCACCCGTCTCAAGGCCTGGATCCAGGGCGGGCAGGCGACCGTGGACGGCCGGGCCGGGCGGCCGAAGGACACCGTCGTCGGCGGCGAGTGGGTCCGGATCGTGGCCGAGGTCGCCGAGGAGGTGCCCCTCGCGCCGCAGCCCATCGACCTCGACCTCGTGTTCGAGGACGAGCACCTGATCGTGGTCGCCAAGCCGGCGGGGCTCGTCGTGCACCCCGGCGCCGGCAACCCGGACCGGACGCTGCAGAACGCGCTGCTCGCGCACGACCCGGCGCTCGCGGCCCTGCCGCGCGCGGGCATCGTGCACCGCCTCGACAAGGACACTAGCGGGCTTCTGGTCGTGGCGCGAAGCCTCGAGGCGCACACCGCGCTGGTGCGCATGCTCGAGGCGCGCGACATCCACCGCGAGTACGAGGCCGTGGTCCACGGCGTGATGACGGGCGGCGGCACGGTGGATGCACCGATCGGACGGCACGCGACGGACCGGCTGCGCCAGGCCATCCGCGAGGACGGCCGGCCGGCGGTGACCCACTACCGGCTGCTCGAGCGCTTACGCGCGCACACCTGCCTGCGCGTCGTGCTGGAGACCGGGCGGACCCACCAGATCCGCGTGCACCTCGCGCACATCGGCTTCCCGATCGTCGGCGACCCGGTCTACGGCCGGCGCCTCGCGGTCCCGCGCGGGGCGACGCCACGGCTCGCCGGCGCACTGCGGGGCTTCCGGCGCCAGGCGCTGCACGCGGCCCGCCTCGAGTTCGAGCACCCCGTGACGGGCCGGCCGCTCGCGTTCGAGGCGCCGCGCCCGGCCGACTTCGAGGACCTGCTCGGGGCGCTGCGCGAGGATACGGCGACGGGACAGGCCGGCCGCCGTGCCTGACCCCGATTTCATCTTCCCCGACTGGCCGGCGCCGGCCGGCGTGCGGGCGGCGGTCACCACCCGCGGGGGGGGGGTCAGCGGCGGGCCGTTCGCATCCTTCAACCTCGCGAGCCACGTCGGGGACGACCCGGCGGCGGTCGCCGCGAACCGCGCGCGGCTTCGCGCGGCGCTCGGCCTGCCGGCCGAGCCGCTGTGGCTCGCGCAGGTGCACGGCGCCGAGGTCGCGCGCTTCGCGGGCGGCGGCGAGCCGCCGCGGGCCGACGCGGCCGTGGCCACGGCGCCGGGCGAGGTCTGCGTCGTCATGGTGGCCGACTGCCTGCCGGTGATCTTCGCGACGCGCGACGGTGGCGCCGTTGGCGTCGCGCATGCCGGCTGGCGAGGCCTCGCGGCCGGCGTGCTGGAGCGGACCCTCGGGGCGCTGGACCGCCCGGCCGGCGAGGTGATGGCGTGGCTCGGCCCCTGCATCGGGCCGCGCGCCTTCGAGGTCGGCGAGGAGGTCCGGCAGGCCTTCGTCGGCGCCGATCCGGCGGCCGCGCGTCGTTTCGCGCCGAACCCGCGCGGGCGCTGGTGGGCCGACCTGGCGGGCCTGGCGCGCGACAGCCTCGCCGCCGCGGGCGTCACGAACATCCACGACGGGGGCGGGTGCACTTACGAGGACCCGGCCCGGTTCTTTTCCTATCGGCGCGACGGCGTCACGGGCCGCTTCGCCGCGCTCGTGTGGCGCAGCTGAGCAGCCACCCCTTGACACGTGTTGTAGGCTGATCGGGACATCCTGGAAGAACAACCCTTGTCCACCCTGTCCCTGATCCTGCTGTTCACCATCGGCAGCGGCGTCCTGAGCGCCGCCATTGCCAGCAGTTTCCTGCTGCTGCCGGAGGCGCGCCGCCACGCGCTGCTGCCGCACCTCGTCAGCTTCGCCACGGGCGCGCTGCTCGGGGCCGCGCTGCTCGCGCTGCTGCCGCACGCGATCGAGGGCGCGGGGCCGGGCCAGACGCATTTCGTCGGTCTCGCGCTCCTCACCGGCATCCTGCTCTTCTTCGTGCTCGAGAAGTTCGTGCTCTGGCGGCACTGCCACGACGATCCCTGCGAGGCGCACGCGCCGTCGCCCACGGACCACCACCGCCAGAAGGCCTCGGCCACGATGATCCTGTGGGGGGACGGCTTCCACAACATGCTGGACGGCGTGCTGATCGCGGCGGCCTTCCTCACCGATCCGCACCTCGGCATCGTCACGGCCATTGCCGTCTTCGCCCACGAGATCCCGCAGGAAGTGGGCGACCTCGCAATCCTGGTCCACGCCGGCATGAGCCGCAAGCGGGCGCTGGTCGCCAACGTCGCCGTGAGCCTCACCTCGGTGCTCGGCGCCGTGGTGGCTTATTTCGCGCTGGGCGAGGCCCTGCACTTCCTGCCCTATGCGCTAGCCATCGCCGCGGCCAGCTTCCTCTACGTCGCCGTCGCCGACCTGATCCCCGGCCTGCACCGGCGCGTGGACGCGCGGACCTCGGTCCAGCAGGTCGTCCTGATCGTCGCGGGCATGGCGATCATCTACTTCTCCCACGAGCTGGCGCACTGAAGTCGCGGCCTTCGGCCCGGGCCCGGCGGCCCGGCCGCGGTTGAATTCACCGGGCGCGGCCCCACTCAGGCGGCAACCGACCCCGCACTCCTGGGAGCGCCGCCATGCGCATGGACCGCCTGACCTCCAAGTTCCAGCTCGCCCTGGCCGATGCGCAGTCGCTGGCCGTGGGCCGCGACCACCAGTTCATCGAGCCCGCCCACGTGCTGCTCGCCCTCGTGGACCAGCAGGGCGGCACCGTCCGCCCGCTGCTCGACAAGGCGGGCGTCAACGTCAACAGGCTGCGCTCCGAGCTGCTGGCGGCCGTCGACCGCCTGCCGAAGGTCGAGGGCACGCCCGGAGAGGTGCACGTCTCGAACGACCTCGGGCGCCTTCTCAACGTCACCGACAAGCTCGCCCAGCAGAAGGGCGACCAGTACGTCTCGAGCGAGCTGTTCGTGCTCGCCGCGGTCGAGGACAAGGGCCCGGTGGGGCAGGCCCTCAAGGCCGCCGGCGCGGTGAAGGGCGCCCTCGACAAGGCCGTGGACGAGCTGCGCGGCGGCGAGAAGGTGCAGGACGCCAACGCCGAGGAGGCGCGCGGCGCCCTCGACAAGTTCACCATCGACCTCACGGCCCGGGCCGCGGCCGGCAAGCTCGACCCGGTGATCGGCCGCGACGACGAGATCCGCCGCACCATCCAGGTGCTGCAGCGGCGCACCAAGAACAACCCGGTGCTGATCGGCGAGCCGGGCGTCGGCAAGACCGCCATCGTCGAAGGCCTCGCGGGGCGCATCGTCAACGGCGAGGTGCCGGAGGGCCTGAAGAACAAGCGGGTGCTCGCGCTCGACATGGGCGCGCTGATCGCCGGCGCCAAGTTCCGCGGCGAGTTCGAGGAGCGCCTCAAGGGCGTGCTGAACGAGCTCGCCAAGCAGGAAGGGCAGGTGATCCTGTTCATCGACGAGCTGCACACCATGGTCGGCGCCGGCAAGGCCGAGGGCGCCATGGATGCCGGCAACATGCTGAAGCCCGCGCTCGCGCGCGGGGAGCTGCACTGCGTGGGCGCCACCACGCTCGACGAATACCGCAAGTACGTCGAAAAGGACGCCGCGCTGGAGCGGCGCTTCCAGAAGGTGTTCGTGGGCGAGCCTTCGGTGGAGGACACCATCGGCATCCTGCGCGGCCTGAAGGAGCGCTACGAGGTCCACCACAAGGTGGACATCACGGACCCGGCGATCGTCGCTGCCGCGACGCTCTCGAACCGCTACATCACGGACCGGCAGCTGCCCGACAAGGCCATCGACCTCGTGGACGAGGCCGCCTCGCGCATCCGCATGGAGATCGACTCCAAGCCCGAGGCGCTCGACCGGCTCGACCGGCGCATCATCCAGCTCAAGATCGAGCGCGAGGCGCTGAAGAAGGAGAAGGACGACGCCTCGAAGAAGCGGCTCGACCAGCTGCAGGACACGCTCTCGGAGCTCGAGCGGGAGTACGCCGACCTCGAGGAGGTCTGGAAGGCCGAGAAGGCCGCGCTCTCCGGCGCCGCGCACATCAAGGAGGAGCTCGAGCGCGCCCGGCTCGACTTCGAGGCGGCGCGCCGCGCGGGCGACCTCGCGCGCATGTCCGAGCTGCAGTACGGGCGCATCCCCGAGCTCGAGAAGCGCCTCGCCTCGGCCCAGGAGGCGGAGAAGAAGGGTGCGACGCTGGTCCGCAACAAGGTGACCGAGGAGGAGATCGCCGAGGTCGTCTCCAAGTGGACCGGCATCCCCGTCTCCAAGATGCTCGAGAGCGAGAAGGACAAGCTGCTGCACATGGAGGAGGCCATCGGCAGGCGCGTGATCGGCCAGGAAGAGGCCGTGCGCGCGGTCGCCGACGCGATCCGCCGCTCGCGCGCGGGGCTCTCGGACCCCAACCGCCCGAACGGTTCGTTCCTGTTCCTCGGGCCCACCGGCGTCGGCAAGACCGAGCTGTGCAAGGCGCTCGCCGAGTTCCTCTTCGACACCGAGGAGGCCATGGTCCGCATCGACATGTCGGAGTTCATGGAGAAACACTCCGTGTCCCGGCTGATCGGCGCACCCCCGGGATACGTCGGCTACGAGGAGGGTGGCTATCTCACCGAGGCGGTGCGCCGCCGGCCGTACTCCGTGATCCTGATGGACGAGGTCGAGAAGGCCCACCCGGACGTCTTCAACGTGCTGCTGCAGGTCCTCGACGACGGCCGGCTCACGGACGGCCAGGGCCGCACCGTGGACTTCCGCAACAGCGTGGTCATCATGACCAGCAACCTCGGCTCGCAGGTCATCCAGGAACTCGCCGGCGAGGCCAACTATGACCGCATGAAAGGCGCGGTCCTCGAGATCGTGGGCCAGCACTTCCGCCCCGAGTTCATCAACCGCATCGACGACATCGTCGTGTTCCACCCGCTCGGCCGCGAGCACATCCGCCGCATCGTGGACATCCAGATGGGCTACCTGCGCCGGCGCCTCGCTGACCGCGACATCGCCCTCGAACTGGACGACGCGGCGCGCGACAAGCTGGGCGAGGCCGGCTTCGACCCGGTCTACGGCGCCCGGCCGCTCAAGCGGGCGATCCAGCACCAGGTGGAGAATCCGCTGGCGCAGCGGATCCTCAAGGGCGAGTTCGTGCCGGGGGACACGATCCGGATCGCCGTGCGCGAGGGTGAACTCGCGTTCGGGAAGCAGGCATAATCACCGGCCAGCGAGGGAGCTTCACGCCACATGCCGTTCTACGAATACACCTGCTCGAAGTGCGGCCACCATCACGAGGAGCTGCAGAAGGTCAGCGACCCGCCGCTCAGGAAGTGCCCTGAATGCGGGAAGAACTCGCTGACCCGGCTCATTTCCGCGCCGGTCTTCCGCTTGAAGGGCGGCGGCTGGTACGAGACCGACTTCAAGTCCGACCAGGAAGCCAAGCGCAACCTCGCCGGCGAGAAGGAGCCGGCCGCCAAGTCCGACGAGGCCGCGAAGCCCGCGGCCGAGACCAAGGCCGAGACGCCGGCCGCCAAGGCGGCCGACAAGCCGTCCGGCAAGACGACCGTCGCCGTCAAGAAGCCGGCCGCCAAGGCGCCGGCGAAGAAGCCCGCCGCACGCAAGCCCGCCGCCCGCAAGTCCGCGGGCGGCAAGCGGCGCTGAGGCCGACGGGCGTGGCCAGCGAGCCGGGCGAGCGCGAGCGGGCCCCGCGCCGTCACTTCAGGCGCTACCTGATCGCCGGCCTGCTCGTCTGGCTGCCGATCGTCCTGACGGTCTTCATCCTCAAGTTCCTGGTCGGTCTCGTCGACCAGCTGATCCCTGCGCAGTGGCGGCCGGAGGTGATCTTCGGCTTCCCGATCCCCGGCCTCGGCCTGGTCCTGTCGGTGATCGTGCTGCTGTTGACGGGGCTGGCCGTCACCAACCTCGTCGGTCGCGAAATCGTCAGCTGGTGGGAAGCGCTGATGAAGCGCATTCCGGTGGTGCGCTCGATCTACTCCGGCGCCAAGACCTTCACCGAGACGGTCTTCACCGATCAGGGCAAGGCGTTCAAGCGCGTGCTGCTGGTGCAGTACCCCAGGCAGGGCGTCTGGAGCGTTGGCTTCGAGTCCGGCGGCGAGGTCGGCGACGCGGTGCGGCGCACGGACCGCGACCTGGTGACCGTCTTCGTCCCGACAACCCCCAATCCGACCAGTGGCTTCATCATCCTCGTCCCCCGCGAGGAGGTGATCGCGCTCGACCTGTCGGTGGACCAGGCGATGCGGTTCGTCTTCACCCTCGGCGTGGTGTCTCCCGACGGCCCGGCGACGCTCGGCAATCCGTCCGCGCCGCCGCGGCCCTGAACCCGCCGGCGTGTCCATTGCCACGGGTGCGCCCCGCCCGTAGAATCCCGCATTGCAAGACGCCCGGCCCCCGGGCGTTTTTCCTTCGTCGAATCAGGCGGTTATCCCCATGCGCACCCATTACTGCGGACAGGTCGGCGAGGCGCTCGTCGGCGAGACGGTGAGCGTCGCCGGCTGGGTCCATCGCCGCCGCGACCACGGTGGCGTGATCTTCATCGACCTGCGCGACCGCGAGGGCTTGCTGCAGGTCGTCGTCGACCCCGACACGCCGGACGCCTTCGCCGCCGCCGAGCACCTCGGCCGCGAGTACTGCCTGCGCGTCACCGGCAAGGTGCGCCGCCGCCCGGCCGGCACGGCCAACGCCAACCTCGCCTCCGGGCAGGTCGAGGTGCTGACGCGGGACCTCGAGATCCTGAACCCCTCCGCCACGCCGCCCTTCGCGCTCGACGAGGAGGTCAGCGAGGAGGTGCGACTCAAGTACCGCTACATCGACCTGCGCCGCGACGTGATGCAGCAGCGCCTCCGCCTGCGCCACGCGGTGACGCGCGCGATGCGCAGCTACCTCGACGGCCACGGCTTCGTGGACCTCGAGACGCCGATGCTCACCAAGGCGACGCCCGAGGGCGCGCGCGACTACCTCGTGCCCTCGCGCACTCAGCCGGGCAAGTTCTTCGCGCTGCCGCAGTCGCCGCAGATCTTCAAGCAGCTGCTGATGATGAGCGGCTTCGATCGCTACTACCAGATCGTGCGCTGCTTCCGCGACGAGGACCTGCGCGCCGACCGTCAGCCCGAGTTCACGCAGCTCGACATCGAGACCTCGTTCCTGACCCAGGAGCAGATCATGGGCCTGATGGAGGGTTTGGTGCGGACGCTGTTTGGCGAGGTGCTCAAGGCCGAGCTGCCCGACCCGTTCCCGCGGCTCACCTACGCCGAGGCCATGCGCCGCTATGCCTCCGACAAGCCGGACCTGCGCATTCCGCTCGAGCTGGTGGACGTCGCGGACCTCGTGCGCGACTGCGAGTTCAAGGTCTTCGCCGGCCCGGCGGCGGACCCCGAAGGCCGCGTCGCGGCGCTTCGCGTGCCGCGCGGCGGGGAACTCACCCGCAAGCAGATCGACGACTACACCGCCTTCGTGGCCCGCTACGGCGCGAAGGGCCTCGCCTACATCAAGGTGAACGACGCCGCGGCGGGTCGCGACGGCCTGCAGTCGCCGATCCTCAAGTTCCTGTCCGACGCCGCCGTCGCCGGCCTGATGGAGCGCACGGGCGCCGCGACCGGCGATCTCGTCTTCTTCGGCGCCGACAAGGCCAAGGTCGTCAACGACGCCATCGGCGCGCTGCGACTGAAGGTCGGCCAGGACCTCGGCATGGTGGAAAGCGGCTGGCGGCCCCTGTGGGTCACCGACTTCCCGATGTTCGAGTGGGACCCCGACGCGAAGCGCTGGATGGCGATGCACCACCCGTTCACCTCGCCGCTCAACCCCGATCCGCAGGCGCTCGCCGCGCATCCGGGCGGCGCGCTCGCGCAGGCCTACGACATGGTGCTGAACGGCTCGGAAATCGGCGGCGGCTCGGTCCGTATCCATCGCCAGGAGCTGCAGAGCACCGTCTTCGGGCTGCTCGGCATCGATCCCGAGGAGGCGCAGGTCAAGTTCGGCTTCCTGCTCGAGGCGCTGCGCTACGGCGCGCCGCCGCACGGTGGCATTGCCTTCGGCCTCGACCGCCTCGCGATGCTGATGGCCGGTGCCGACAGCATCCGCGACGTGATCGCCTTCCCGAAGACGCAGTCGGCCTGGTGCCCGCTGACGGACGCGCCGACGGCGATCCCGGACGCGCAGCTGAAGGAACTGCACATCCGGGTGCGCACGCCCGCCGCGCCGCCCGCCTGAGGGCGCGGCGTCGAAGTGAGCGACTCGCGGCCGAGCGTCCTTGTCGTCCACGGCCTGTGGATGAACGGGCTCGAGACACACTGGCTCCGACAGAGGCTCGAGGGGCGAGGCTTCGCGCCCACGGCGTTCACCTACCGGTCGCTGCATGCGGACCTGCCCGAGGTCGTCACGGCCCTCGAGGCCCATGTCCGCGCGCTGCCGCCACCCGTGCACCTGGTCGGCCACAGCCTCGGCGGGCTGATGCTGCTCGCGCTGCACGAGCGCGTGCGCGACCTGCCCGAGGGGCGCGTGGTGCTGCTTGGCTCGCCGGTGAACGGCAGCTGCGCGGCGGCGGCGGTGTCGCGCTGGCCCATCGGCCCGGCGGTGCTGGGACGGCTGGCGCTGCAGGAACTCGTCGGTGCG
Source organism: Steroidobacteraceae bacterium (assembly GCA_025458865.1). Classification (GTDB taxonomy): domain Bacteria; phylum Pseudomonadota; class Gammaproteobacteria; order Steroidobacterales; family Steroidobacteraceae; genus SG8-30. The sequence continues at coordinate 77,007 of JALORP010000002.1, forward strand.
CCGCGGCGTTCCTGGGACCGGAGCCGCGAACTCGGCGTGATCGCCGGGTCGATGTCCGCGGGGCTTGGGCGGATCGTCACGGAGCTGCCCGAGCCGAACGACGGCACGGTGGCGGTCGAGGAGACCCGCATCAGCGGCATGAAGGAGCACCTCGTGCTGCCGGTGACGCACACCGGAATGATCTTCTCCGGCGAGGTCGCCGAGCGCACGGCGCGCTTCCTGGCCGACGGCCGGTTCTGATCGGGCGTCCGCGTACCTGCTCGCGGGGCGGTCGCGGCTGGCGACAACGGCATATCGGCGACAGGCGCCTGCCAAGAATTTGGCAAGCGCCTTGCCGTGGGACGGTGAGCACAATGAACATCCCTCTTCCCGACTCGCTCAAGTCGTTCGTGGACGAGCGTGTCGCCGAGGGCGGATACGGCACCAGCAGCGAGTACGGCCGGGAGCTGATTCGGCGGGACCAGGGACGGTTGCATCTTCGCTCCCTGCTGCTGCAGGGGGGCGCCTCCGTGTCAGCGGACCCCGCGGATCACGCCTGTTTCGATTCATTGCGGCAACGCATCAGGCGGCACGCCCGGCGTTGAAGACCAAGCTCGTTGTCCCGCGCGGGATCGCGAATCGGGACGTCGACGAGGCCGTAGATCACTATGTCGCCGAGAATGAGCCCGACGCGGCGTCAGCGTTCGTCGATGCGCTCGAGAGGGGCTACGCGCAGCTCTCGCGCCATCCGGCGTCGGGCTCGACCCGCTACGCGGACCCCCCCTGGATCTGCCTGGCTTGCGGAGCTGGCGGATCAAAGGCTTCCCTTGCGTCATCTTCTATTTCGAGTGCGACGACCGCGTCGACATGTGGCGGGTGTTGCACGGGCGACGCGACATCCCGTCGTGGCTGCAGGACGAGGGCTGAACGCGCGATCGCTCCCGAATGGCGCCGTCGGCATCGTGCGAAGCGCACTGGGTGCCGGCTGGATCTTCGCTTCAACCCATTGCTTTAATTGATAAATCCGGTAGAATACTGTACATAAAAACAGTCCTCCGGAGATGCGCATGGATGGCTCGTATCGAACCACGGAAGAAGCCCTCACCACGGCCGAACTCGCCACGCGGATAACCACCCTGTGCGGGCAACTGAATGCTGCCACCTACCGCTGGCTGATCCTGATCGCCGAGTTCGATCGTCGCGAGGGCTGGAACGACGGCGGCTCGAAATCCTGCGCGCACTGGCTGAACTGGCGGTGCGGTCTCGATCTTGGGGCCGCCCGAGAGAAGCTGCGGGTGGCGCATGCGCTGGCGAGCCTGCCGCGCATCGCCGCTGCGATGGCGGCCGGGGAACTGAGCTACTCCAAGGCTCGAGCGCTGACGCGCGTCGCAGAGTCGGCGACCGAGGGCTACTTGCTCGAGGTGGCGCGCCACGGCACGGCCCACCACGTCGAGCGGCTCGTGCGAGCCTACCGGCGTGCGCTGGATGCGCAGGAACTGGCGCGCGAGGCGCGCCAGCAGGCGGAGCGCAGGCTCACCTGGCACCACGACGACGATGGCACGCTCGTGGTTTCGGCGCGGCTGCCGGCCGAGGCGGGGGCGCTGCTACTGAAGGCGCTCGAGGCCGCGCTCGACGACATGGGCCCGCCGGACGTTTCCGCTGAAACGTCTTCCGCCAGCCAGCGCCGTGCCGACGCACTCGCCGCGGTCGCCGAAGGCTATCTCGCAGGCGGCCCCGCGGCTCTTGCAGGAGGCGATCGCCAGCGGATCGTCGTGCACGTGGATGCGGAGGTGCTGGCCACGTGCCAGGCCGGGCGCTGTGAGCTGGAAGAGGGCCCGGCACTTGCGGCCGAGACGGCCCGCAGGCTCTCCTGTGACGCGAGCCTTGTCAGGATCACTGAGGACGCCAGGGGCCAGCCGCTCGACATAGGTCGTCGGACGCGCAGCATCCCGCCTGCGCTGCGACGTGCGCTGGACTCACGCGACCGCGGCTGCCGCTTCCCGGGCTGCACGCAGACCCGCCACGTCGATGGGCACCACATCCACCACTGGGCCGATGGCGGGGAGACGAAGCTGGCCAACCTCGTGCTGCTGTGTCGCTTCCATCACCGGATGGTTCATGAGGGTCGGGTTGCGGTCGAGCGCCTCGATGATGGATACCTGCGTTTCCTGCGAGCGGATGGCCACGCGTTCGATGCGGCGACTCCGTCCGAGACACCGGCTGCGTCGAGGATCCCGGTCAACGAATGGCCGCCGATGCTGCCGCCAGCCGCGCTGTGGCGCGGCGAGCGGATGGACTATGGCCTCGCGGTCGACTGCCTGCTCGCGCGGCGGTCGCGCGGCCTGGGCGTTTCAGCGGAAACGTCTACAGGGTCCGCAGGGGCTCCAGTTGCGACCTGAAGCAGGCACTCGGTCCCGGCGGACACGAACGTCTCACTGAATGCGGGGCTGTTGCCAGTCTCTCAATCGCCGAGCCTCGACTTCAGCTCGTAGATCAACTGCAGCGCCTCGCGCGGCGTCAGCCGGTCCGGATCCGTCGCCGCGAGCAGCGTGAGCGCCTCGCTCGGCTGCGCGGCCTGCGCGAGCGCAAGCTCCGCCTGCGGCCTTGCCGGCGCCTTTGCCTGGCCCCGCTGCTCGAGCGCCTCGAGGTAGCGCTTCGCGCTCGCGATCACCTCGCGCGGCACGCCGGCCAATCGCGCCACCTGCAGCCCGAAGCTCCGGCTCGCGGGCCCTTCCTGCACGGCGTGCAGGAACACGAGCTGCTCGCCGTGCTCGGTGGCGTCGAGGTGGACGTTGGCGACTCCCTCGACCTCGTTGGCGAGCGAGGTGAGTTCGAAGTAATGGGTGGCGAACAGCGTGAACGCCCCGACGCGCCGCGCGATGTGGCTTGCGCAGGCCCAGGCGAGCGAGAGCCCGTCGTAGGTGCTCGTGCCGCGGCCGATCTCGTCCATCAGGATGAGGCTCGAGGCGCTGGCGTTATTGAGGATCACCGCGGCTTCGGTCATCTCGACCATGAAGGTCGAGCGGCCGCCGGCGAGGTCGTCCGAGGCGCCGATGCGCGTGAAGATGCGGTCGAAGGGGCCGATCACCGCGCGTCGCGCGGGCACATAGCTGCCCATGCCGGCGAGCACGACGATGAGCGCGGCCTGGCGCATGTAGGTGGACTTGCCGCCCATGTTGGGGCCGGTGATCACCAGCATCCGCCGGCCTTCGCGCAGGTCGAGGTCGTTGGCGACAAAGGGCACATCGAGGTGCCGCTCGACCACCGGGTGGCGCCCGGCCTCGACGACGAGCTGCGGCTCGTCGCCGAGCTCGGGCCGCACGTAGTCGAGCGACACGGCGCGTTCGGCGAGGTTCGCGAGCACGTCCACGAGCGTGATGCCCGACGCGATCCGCTTGAGGTCGGCGAGTTCCGCCGTCAGCGCGTCGAGCAGCGCGTCGAACAGCTGGCGCTCGCGCGCAAGCGCCTTCTCGCGCGCGCCGAGCACCCGGTCCTCGAACTGCCGCAGCTCCGGCGTGATGAACCGCTCGGCGTTCTTCACCGTCTGGCGGCGGTGATAGTCCGGCGGGACGCGCTCGGCTAGGCTGCGCGGCACCTCGATGAAGAAGCCCTGCACACGGTTGTAGCCGAACTTGAGCGCGGCGAGGCCCGTGCGCAGGCGCTCGCGCTCCTCCATCTCGAGGAGGTAGCGGTCGGTGTCGGTGGAGATCGAGCGCAGATCGTCGAGCTCGGCGTCGTGGCCGGTGGCGATGACGCCGCCGTCGCGCAGCAGCAGCGGCGGCGACTCCACGATCGCGCGCGCGAGCAGGTCGTGGAGGTCGGGGCGGCCGGCGAGATCCTCGCGCGCGGCTGCGACGAGGGGCGAGTCGAGGTCCGCGAGCGCGGCCTGCAGCGTCGGCACGGCGCCGAGCGCGCCGCGCAGGGCGGCGAGGTCCCGTGGCCGGGCTGTCTTGAGGGCGATGCGGGCGAGGATGCGCTCGATGTCGCCGATCTCGCGCAGGATGTCCTGCAGCCCGGCGGCGGCGCCGGCATCGATGAGCGCGCCGATCGCGTGGTAACGGCGCTCCAGCGTAGGCCGGTCGCGCAGGGGGCGGTGCATCCAGCGGCGCAGCTCGCGGCCGCCCATCGCCGTGGCCGTGCGGTCGATGAGGCCCGCGAGCGTCGCATCCTCGCGGCCCGTGAGGCTGGTCTCGAGCTCGAGGTGCCGGCGGGTGGCGGCATCGAGCAGCAGGGCCTCGTCGCGGATCTCGGTGGACAGCCCGGTCAGGTGCGGCAGGGCGGAACGCTGCGTGTCGCGCACGTAGGCGAGCAGGGCGCCGGCGGCGCCGACGGCTGCGCCGAGGTCCGCGCAGCCGAAGCCGGCGAGGTCCTTGACGCCGAACTGGGCCACCAGCTGGCGCTCGGCGGTATCCCGCTCGAAATGCCAGGGCGGCCGCTCGCGCAGGCAGGTCGCCAGAGCCGCGCCGCCGAGGCGCGTTCCCTCGGGCATGAGCAGCTCGGCGGGCCGGAGGCGCTCGAGCTCGGCGGCCACGGCTTCGTCGCCATCCACCTCGAGCACGGTGAAGCGTCCCGCCGCGAGGTCGAGCCAGGCGAGGCCCGCCCGCCCGCCGGCCGGGAGCAGGGCGGCCAGCAGCGTCTCGCGGCGGGACTCGAGCAGCGCGTCGTCGGTCAGCGTGCCCGGCGTGACGATGCGCACGACCTTGCGCTCGACCGGCCCCTTGCCCTTGCCCACCTCGCCGACCTGCTCGCAGATCGCGACCGACTCGCCGCGCCGCACGAGCTTCGCGAGGTAGGTCTCGAGCTTGTCCACCGGCACGCCGGCCATCGGGATGGGCGCGCCGGCCGATTCGCCGCGCTGCGTGAGGACGATGTCGAGCAGCCGGGAGGCGCGCCGCGCGTCGTCGTAGAACAGTTCGTAGAAATCTCCCATCCGGTACAGCAGCAGCACGTCCGGGTGCTCGGACTTGATCCGAAGGTATTGCTGCATCATGGGCGTGTGCGCGGTGAGTCCCTCGAACAGGGCCGCCGTACGGGGCGCTGGGTCGCTCTTGCGGGTCACGGCTGCCGGCCGCCTTGGGCTGCGGTACGTGAGGCCGGACTCACAGCGGCCTCAGGTGGTAGCGCCAGATGCGATCGTCCTTGATCTCGAACCACACCAGGAACCGCCTGTCCGGCCCGGGGCCCTCGACCGCGCCGACGAACGCGCCCTTGTCGCCCTCGATCACGAGGTCTCGTACCTTGTGGCGGATGCCGGCCTCGGCGAGATTCTGGCGCCGCTCGGCCAGGAAGGCCTCGACGGCCGCACGGCCGCGCAGCTCGCTGGCGCCGGACTCGCGCCGGTAGCCGTGGTGTTCCCACACCTGCACGTGGGTCCAGAGGACGTCCTCGTGCATCGCGGAGGCGGCCGTCGTCATGTCGCCGCGATCGATCGAGTCGTAGTAGATCGCCTGCAGCAGCTCGAGCGCCCTGTCCTTGCTGGCCATGGGGATGAGACTCTCCGGGTGGATCAGGTCGAGATCACGACCTGTGCGGGGTTGACCAGTCCGTGCGCGGCCTTGTCGGCCGTGAGCGCGAAAGCTTCGGGCACCCGCTCGATGCCGGTGAGGACGCGGGTGACCATCGGCCGGACGTTGACGCGCCCGCTGGCGACGAGGCGCACGGTGGTCTCGAACAGGCGGCGGTCGAACATCGACGGAAACAGGTAGCGGATGCCGCGATGGCGGAAGTGGGCGTAGGGGAGCAGCGTGCCTTCGCCCTGCAGCGCGATGCCGACCACCTTGCCATGGTCGCGCGTCATGTCGGCCGCCTGACGCAGGGTCTGCTCCCCGGACAAGCCCTGCTCGACGGGCCCACCCGCGGCCTCGAAGACCACGTCGGCCCCGATCCCGCCGGTCAGCTCGCGCACGGCCGCGACCGGGTCGCAGGTCGTCGCGTTGATCGTGATGTCGGCGCCGAGCTGGCGGGACAGCGCCAGTGTGGAATCCCGCTTCGCCACCGCGATCGTGAGCCCGGCGCCCGCGGCACGCGCCACCTGCAGGCAGGACAGGCCCATCGCGCCCTGGCCGATCACCACGACGACGTCGCCGAGGCGCATGGCGGCGGCATGCACGCCGGCCACCGCATCGGTCAGCGGCTGGATGACGGCCGCCTCGCTGTCGCTCACGTGGTCCGGCAGACGCGCCAGCAGCGACTCGGGCACGACCGCGTATTCGGCGAACGCGCCGGGATAGTCGAAGCCGACGATCCCGTCCGGGTGCGAGCCGCGCGGAGCGACCCGGTCGCCTCGCGCGAGCGACTGCACGCCCTCGCCGGTCTCGACCACGACCGCCGAGAACTCGTGGCCGAAGAGCTGCGCCGGGCCGTGGGAAATGAGTGACGCCACCTTCTCGTGCAGGTAGGTCTTCGCGCCCGCGAACAGCAGCGTTTCGGTGATGCTTGGCTGCACGACGCGGATGCGGATCTTCACCCAGCCCGGCCGGACCAAGGGTTCGGGCACCTCGTCGAGGCGCATGTCGCCGTATCCGTAGACGCGCCAGGCCTTCATGCGCGCCGGGCCGAGGCGAACGCCGACGGCAGCGCCACGGCCGCCTCGTATTCGGCGCGCAGCCGCGCGACCAGTTCCGCCACGGTGGGCACATCGTGGATCGTCCCCACGCCGTGGCCGGCGGACCAGATGTCCTTCCAGGCCCTGGCCTCGGTCTTGGACGGGTCGAACAGGTCCGTCCCCGGCCCGGCGCCGGGCTCGAGCCGGTCCGGGTCGAGCCCGGAGCGCTCGATGCTGCCGCGCAGGTAGTTGGCCCTGATGCCGCTGAACACGGGCGTGTAGACGATGTCCGCGGCGCTCGAGGCGACCATCATCCGCTTCTGCTCCTCTGGCGCGTTCGCCTCGCGGGTGGCGATGAAGCGCGTGCCCATGTAGCCGAAGTCCGCGCCCATCACCTCGGCGGCGCGCAGCGCCCGGCCGCTGCCGAGGGCGCCTGCGAGCACGACCGGCCCGCTCCAGAACTCCCGCACTTCGCCGAGCAGCGCGAAGGGCGAGAGCGTGCCCGCATGGCCGCCGGCGCCGGCGCAGACGAGGATCAGGCCGTCGACGCCGCACTCGAGCGCCTTGCGCGCGTGCTTCACCGAGATCACGTCGTGGAACACGAGCCCGCCGTAGCCGTGCACCGCCTCGCACACGCGATCCGGCTTGCCGACCGAGGTGATCACGAGCGGCACGCGGTGGCGCACCACGAGCGCGAGATCCTCGTCGAAGCGGCGGTTCGAGGCATGCAGGATGAGGTTCACGCCGAAGGGCGCGACGCGCTCGTCCGGATGGGCCGCCGCGTGGGCGGCGAGCTCGCGCTCGATGCGGCCGACCCACTCCTCGAGGATGTCGAGCGAGCGCGCGTTGAGCGACGGGAACGTGCCGAGCACGCCGGCCTTGCACTGCGCGATCACGAGCTCCGGGTAGCTCGCGATGAACATTGGCGCGCCGATGAGCGGCAGCGCCAGGCGGTCCACGAGCGGCGCGGGGATGGGCATGGGATCTCCGGGGTGGCCGTGGGGGCGCCTGCATCGGCGGGCAGGCGCCCAAGTCTAGCAACCGCCCCCGGACTGCGGGTATCGGCCGGGCCGGCAGCCGATGCGTTAAGCTTGCGGCGACGCCGTCCGGCGCCCTCGCGGTAGCCTGCCATGACCGTCCGTTATCACGTCGATCAAGGGGTGGCGACGCTCGAGCTCGCCCGTCCGGAAAAGAAGAACGCGCTGACGCTCGCGATGTACTCGGCGCTCGCCGATCACCTCGAGGCCGCGGCGGGCGACGAGTCCGTTCGCGCGATCCTCATCACCGGCCAGCCGGGCATCTTCACCGCGGGCAACGACCTGCACGACTTCCTGCAGTCCGCCGGGCTCACGCCGGACTCGCCGCCGATCCGCTTCATGCTGGCGCTGGCGCGCGCCGAGAAGCCTGTCGTGGCCGCGGTCACCGGCGCCGCCGTCGGCATCGGAGTCACCCTGCTGCTGCACTGCGACCTCGTCTACCTCGCCGACGATTCCCGCCTGACCATGCCCTTCGTGAGCCTCGGCCTCGTGCCGGAGTTCGCATCTAGCCTGCTCGTGCCGCTGTGGGCCGGGCACGCGCGGGCGTCGGAGAAGATCCTGCTGGGCCTGCCCTTCAGCGCCCAGGAGGCACTCGCCATGGGCCTCGCCAGCGCCGTGCTGCCCGCGGCGGAGGTCCTCGGGCATGCGCGCGCCATGGCGGCGCGCTTCAATGCGCTTCCGCCCGGCGCCGTGCGCGAGTCCAAGCGGCTCCTGAAGCGCGCCCAGGCGCGCCAGGTCGAGGAAACCATCCTCGAGGAGGCCCGCTCGTTCTCGACCCGTCTCGGGGGCGCCGAGGTGCGCGAGGCGGTGGCGGCCTTTTTCGAGAAGCGCGCGCCGGACTTCTCCCGGGCGCGCTGAGGACCCGCGATGGCGGTGCCCGGCGATGCCGCGCTCGAGTCGCTCGCCCGGCGGATCGGTCGCCGCTGCGTGAAGGAGGGGCTGCTGCTCGCGACGGCGGAGTCCTGCACGGGCGGCCTGATCGCCAAGTGCCTCACGGACATCCCGGGCAGCTCGGCGTGGTTCGAGCGCGGTTTCATCACCTACAGCAACCGGGCCAAGGCGGAGCAGCTCGGGGTGCCGGGCCGCGTGCTCGACCGCCACGGGGCGGTCAGCGAGCCGGTGGCGCTCGCCATGGCGCGCGGGGCGCTCAGGCATTCGCCGGCCGGCCTCGCCATCGCGGTGACCGGGATCGCCGGCCCGGATGGCGGCACGCCCGGCAAGCCGGTCGGCACCGTCTGGATCGCCTGGGCGCGCCGCCGCGGCGCGCGGATCGAGGCGCGGGCGGATCTGTTCCGGTTCAAGGGGTCGCGCGATCACGTCCGCCGGCGCACCGCCTCGGCGGCCCTGCGGGGCCTGTGGGATGCCCGGCCCTGAGGCAATCGTGGCCGTCCGGGCGCGGCGGCTGTTCTTCGCCCTGTGGCCGGACCCGCCGATCCGCGAGGCGCTCGTGCATGCGACCCGCAAGGCGGTCCGGCACTGCGGGGGCCGGCCCGTGCCGCAGGACAACCTGCACGCGACCCTGGCTTTCCTGGGGCCGGTCGCGGAGGCGTCGCTGGAGACGGTCCTGGCCGGCGGGTCCGCGGCCGCGCGGGAAGGCAGGCCGTTCGCGCTGAGGGTCGAGGACCTGGATTTCTGGCCGAAGCCCCAGGTACTCGTGGCGACGGCCGCTACGCCCCCCGAGGCCGAAGCCCTCGCCGAGCGGCTGTGGCGGGCGGTCGAGCCGCTCGGTATCCCCCGCGATCCGCGGCCGCTTCGCCTCCACGTGACCCTCGCCCGGAAAGTCCGGACGCCCGCCCCCGGGCTCGCCGTGCACCCGGTGGACTGGGCCGTGGCCAGCCTCGCCCTGGTCGAGTCGGTGACCGACCCAGCCGGGGCCCGCTACACCCCGCTGGCCCAATGGCCCCTGGAGGCATCCGGTGCCGGGGTCACGCCCTGAGCCACCCGCGCCCGCAGACTGTCCCGGAAGCAGAAACGGCCCCAACGCAGGCGTTATTCGACGCCCGGCGGGGGCGGATCGGATGTGAAATAATCGCGAACTCGGCGAAGGGGACTGACCGCAATGGACGACAACCGCAAGAAGGCGCTGGCTGCCGCACTGGGCCAGATCGAGAAGCAGTTCGGCAAGGGCTCGGTGATGCGCCTCGGCGACTACGAGACGGCGCTCGACTTCGACGTGATCTCCACGGGCTCGCTGGCGCTCGACGTGGCGCTCGGCGTCGGCGGCCTGCCGCGCGGCCGCGTGATCGAGATCTACGGGCCGGAATCCTCGGGCAAGACGACGCTCGCGCTCACGGCCATCGCGCAGGCCCAGAAGAACGGCGGCACGGCTGCCTTCGTGGACGCCGAGCACGCGCTCGATCCGAGCTACGCCGAGAAGCTCGGCGTGAACGTCAAGGACCTGCTGGTCTCGCAGCCGGACACCGGCGAGCAGGCGCTCGAGATCACCGACATGCTGGTG
>JALORP010000068.1 GCA_025458865.1 Steroidobacteraceae bacterium
ACGGACGACCCGGACCGCTTCATGGTCTTCGGCCGCGGCGAGATGCACCTCGGCGTGCTGATCGAGAACATGCGCCGCGAGGGCTACGAGCTCGCGATCTCCCGCCCGCAGGTGGTGGTGAAGGAAGTGGACGGCCGCAAGGTCGAGCCCTGGGAGCAGCTGACGGTCGACATCGAGGAGAACGCGCAGGGCGCCGTGATGCAGGCGCTCGGCGAACGCGGCGGCAAGCTCGAGAACATGGTGCCGGACGGGCGCGGCCGCGTGCGCCTCGACTACATGATCCCCTCGCGCGGCATGATCGGCTTCCAGACGGAGTTCCGCACGCTCACGAGCGGCACGGGCCTCATGTACCACGTGTTCGACCACTTCGGTCCGGTGCTGGACAAGCCGCTGGCGCCGCGCGCGAGCGGCGTGCTGGTCTCGAACGCCCAGGGCGAGGCGGTTGCCTATGCGCTCTTCAACCTGCAGGAGCGGGCCAAGCTCTTCATCGGCCCCGGCGACCCGATCTACGAAGGGCAGGTGGTCGGCATCAACAGCCGCGACGACGACATGGTCGTCAACCCGCTCAAGACCAAGAAGCTCACCAACGTGCGCGCTGCCGGCAAGGACGACAACGTGCTGCTGACGCCGCCGATCCGCCTGTCCCTCGAGCAGGCGATGGAGTTCATCGCCGACGACGAGCTCGTAGAGGTGACCCCCCAGTCGATCCGCCTGAGGAAACGCCACCTCAAGGAAGGCGACCGCAAGCGCGCCGATCGCGGCTGAGGGCAGGGCCCGCCGGTCCGGCGGGCGGGCGGCGGGCCGGGGCAGGTTCCTGCGCCGGGCGGCTTTGCCGCGCGGCCGGCATCGAAACGCGACCGCCGTCACGTCCGGGTCCGGGCGCCCGGGCCTACCATCCGGCCATATTTTGTCGCATGCGCCGGAGAGGGCGCGGCGGGCAGGAGGGGCATGTCCACAGCCAAGGATTCCGGCACGGCGCGTCACCTGAGGGTGCTGACGCTCGAGGAGCCTGCCGCTGGCGCGCCGCCGCGCGCGCGCCGCGCGGCGCCGGGCGCTGACGGCGTTCACCCGCTGCTCGAGCAGCAGGTGGCCCAGGCCTCCGACACGGCCGGGCAGCTACAGGTCCCGGAGCTGCTGCGGCTGGTCAGCCAGCAGTACTCGACCTTCGAGTCCGATCGTGCGTCCCTCGAGACGGTGATGCGCCTCGCCTCCGACGAGGCGATGACGCTCTCCGACCAGCTCGAGGCGGAGAACGCGGGCCGCCTGCAGGCGATCCTCGACCACGTCAAGGACGGCATCGTCACCTGCGACCGGCTTGGCCGCATCGAGAGCCTGAACCGCACGGCGGAGCGCTTCTTCGGCGCGCGGCAGCCGGAGCTCCTGGGGTTCCCCCTCGACGAGCTGATCCCCCAGATCGCCCCCCACGGCGACGTCGCGCGCGCCCTCGATGATCTGGCCGCGGCTCGGGAGAACACCCACTACGACCTCGCGGCCCGCGACGTGCAGGCCCGCCACCGCCGTGGCGAGCTCATGCCGGCGGAGATCCTCGTCAGCAAGATCCTGCTGCGCAGGCAGCCGGTCTACATCGTCTGCGTGCGCGACGCCCACCAGCGCAGCCGCGCCGAGAACACCCTCAAGGACAGCGAGGCGCGCTACCGCGTGCTGGTCGAGAACGCGCCCGAGGCGGTCGTCGTCTTCGACGCGGACGCGGGCCGGTTCGTGGACTGCAACGAGAACGCCTGCCGCTTCTTCAAGGCCGAGCGCGCGGCGCTGCTGGGGCTCGGGCCCGCGGAGGTCAGTCCTCCGCAGCTCGAGGACGGCACGCCTTCGGCCGAGGCCATCCGCGCCCGCATCGACGCGGCGCTCGAGGGAGAGTCGCAGACCTTCGACTGGCAGCACGTCGACACCGCGGGCCGGGTCATCGACTGCGAAGTGCGTCTCGTGCGGCTGCCCAGCTCGTCCGGGCGGCTCGTGCGCGGCAGCATCATCGACATCTCCGACCGCAAGCGCGCGGAGCTGGTCGCCGCGGGCGAGCGGCGCGTGTTCGAGAAGATCGCATCGAGCGCCGGGCTCGCCAGCGCCCTCGAGTCGATCACCGACGTGGTGGAGCAGGTGCTCCCGCAGGCCGTCTGCTGCATCAGGCGCTACGACCCGGTGCGCAACGTGCTGGTCCACGCCGTCGGGCCGAGGCTGCCGCGCGCCTACATGGCGATGATGGAGGAGGTCCCGGTCGAGATCCGCTTCGGCTCCTGCGCCGCGGCGGTGGCGCTGCAGCGCCCGGTCATCGTTCCGGACATCGAGAAGGATCCGTTCTGGGAGCACCGGCGGGAGGCAGCCGTGGGCTGCGGCCTGCGCGCCAACTGGTCCACCCCGATCCGCGGCGCGAACGGCGCCGTGCTCGGCACCTTCGCCACCTACGTGCGCCACACCGGCATGCCGTCACGTCGCGATGTCGAGCTCACGAGCCGAATGTCGCAGCTGGCGCGCATCGCCATCGAGCGCGACCTGGGGGAAACGGCGCTGCGCGAGAGCGAGCGGCGCTACCGCGGCCTGTTCGACAACGTCGTCGAGGGTGTCTACCAGGTCACGCCCGAGGGCCGGCTGCTCGCCGCAAACCCGGCGCTGGTCGCCATGCTCGGCTATGGATCCCTCGAGGAGCTGCAGGCGGCCGGCGTCAGCCGGGACCTCTACGCCGATCCCGGCGGGCGCGAGGCGCTGGTGGAGCGCCTGCTCGCGGAAGGCGAGCTGGTGGGCGCGGAATACGAGCTGAAGCGCCGGGACGGCTCGGTGATCACGGTCAGCGAGAACGCGCGCATCATCCGCGGCGACGATGGCGAGGTCGCGGGGTTCGAGGGAACGATCACCGACATCACCGAGCGCAAGCGCGCCGAGACGCGGCTGCAGGAGGAAAAGGAGCGCGCGCAGGTCACGCTGCAGTCCATCCTGGACGCGGTGATCACCGTGGACGGCGAGGGACGCATCGACTACATGAACCCGGTCGCCGAGAGCCTCACCGAGTGGGACGCCGCGGAGGCGATCGGCAGGTCCTGCGGCGAGGTCCTGAGGCTGTCGGCCGAGGACCGCCGCGAAGTGGCGGATCCCGTGTGGCGCGTCATGTCGCGCGGCCAGGCCGAGACGCTGTCGGATGAAACGGTGATCCTCTCGCGGAGCGGCCAGGAGATCGCGGTGCAGGCCAACGCGGCCCCGATCCGGGGTCGCGACGGCCGGGTCGCGGGCGTGGTGATCGTGTGCCACGACGTGAGCCGCGAGCGGCGCATGAAGCGCCTGCTCTCCTACCAGGCGGCCCACGACGCGCTCACCGGCCTGATCAACCGCCGCGAGTTCGAGCGACGGCTCGCCTCCGCGCTGCAGTCCGTGCGCGACGACCCGCAGCTGCGCCACGTCGTGGTCTACGTGGACCTCGACCAGTTCAAGGTCGTCAACGACACCTGCGGGCACGCGGCCGGCGACATGCTGCTGCGGCAGGTGACGGGACTTCTGCAGACGCGCCTGCGTGCGGCGGACGTGATCGCGCGACTCGGCGGCGACGAGTTCGGGATCCTGCTCGAGCACTGCACGCCGGACGTGGCCCTGCGGCTCGCGGAAGGCCTGCGCCAGGCGATCCGCGACCACCGCTTCCTGTGGGAGGGCCACTCGATGCAGATCGGCGCGTCGATCGGCATCGTCGAGATGAGCCGCGACACGGACAGCATCGCCACGCTGCTGTCGGCGGCCGACGTCGCCTGCTACTCGGCGAAGGACGGCGGCCGCAACCGCGTGCACGTCTACGACCCGGCGAGCGCCTCGGCCCGCCACCGCGAGATGCGCTGGGTGTCGCGCCTGACGAGCGCGAGCGACGAGGGCCGCCTGGACCTCGTGTTCCAGCCGATCGTGCCGGTCGCGGGCGAGGGGTCCGCCCGGCCGCACTACGAGGCGCTGCTGCGCCTGCGCGACGAGAGCGGCGCGGAGGTCCTGCCGCGGGAGTTCATCCCGGCGGCCGAGCGCTACAACGTCATGCCGGTGCTGGACCGCTGGGTGATGGAGAAGATCATCGGCGAGCTCGCGCCCTCGCGCCGCGACGGCTTCGAGCAGGCGCCGTTCACGATCGCCATGAACCTGTCCGGCACCACGCTGTCCGACCAGGCGTTCCTCGAGTCGCTGCTCGAGATGCTGGAGCAGCGCGATCCCGCGCCGGGCGCGCTGTGCTTCGAGATCACCGAGACCGCCGCGATCACCAACCTCGCGGCGGCGAGCTACCTGATGCGCGAGCTGGCGAGCCGCGGTTGCCTGCTGGCGCTCGACGATTTCGGCTCCGGCCTGTCGTCGTTCAACTACCTGCGCAACCTGCCGGTCCACTACCTGAAGATCGACGGCCAGTTCGTGCAGAACGTGGCCGACGACCCGGTGGACCGCAGCCTCGTCGAGGCCATCGTCCAGGTGGCGCGGGCCATGGGCGTGCAGACCATCGCCGAGCGCGTGGAGACACAGGCGGTGCTCGACACGCTGCGCGACATCGGCGTCGGCCACGTGCAGGGCTGGCTGCTCGGCCGGCCGCGCTCCATCGACGAATTCCTGGACCGCTGAGCAGCGGGCGCCTGGCCCGGGGGCGCGTACAATGACGGCATGCGCGTGCCGCTGCCGTCGCCCGACGAAGCCTGGGAACTCCTGAATCCCGGGGGGACCGCGCCGCTGCTGCTCGTCTGCGACCACGCCAGCCGCCTGTTCCCCGACCACCTCGGGACGCTCGGCGTACCGGAACCCGATACCTTCGAGCATATCGCCTGGGACATCGGGGCGGCCGAACTGACCCGCGGCCTATCCGCGGCGCTCGACGCGCCGGCCGTCCTGTGCCGCTGGTCGCGGCTCGTCGTCGACTGCAACAGGAGACTCAGCGATCCTTCGGCATTTCCGGAAGTGAGCGATCGAATCCCGATCCCGGGCAACGTTTCGATGTCACCGGAAGATCGCGAATGGCGGATTCGGGCCATCCATGAGCCCTACCACGCGGCCATCGATCGTCAGCTCGACGCCATGCTGGCGCAGGGAGCGACACCTTCTTTTGTTTCTGTTCATAGCTTTACGCCACTTCTCGGAGAAATTGCTCGACCTTGGCACGTGGGCATCCTGTGGGATCAGGACGACCGCCTGCCACGACCGGTGCTCGACGCTTTGCGTTCAGTCGAAGGTTTGCATGTCGGCGACAACGAGCCTTACTCCGGTCGCCACCCGACGGACTACACGCTGCACGCGCACGCCGCGGTGCGCAGGCTGGCGTACGTCGGCTTCGAGGTGCGCCAGGACCTGCTCGCGACCGAGGGCGGCATCCACTACTGGGTGGGCTTGCTGGAGAAAGCGCTGCGCCGCGCGCTGTCGCTGACCGGCGACGGTTGAACATATTGTTTGAGGTCGGCCCGCCCTAGACTCACGGCACTTTCGCTGGGGTGGTTGGCTGCGCGCTGCGCGCCGACGGCCCCGCAGTTCCTCGGAGGCCGTGAAGCAATGACGCATCCGGTGATTCGCGCGACGCTCGTCGTGCTCATGGGCACATGGCTCGCCGCCTGCGGTTCAGGCGCGCCGACCCAGGTGAACGCTGAACCAGGTTCCGGCACGGGCAGCCCGCCGACACTGCCGCAGACCCAGGACCAGCCGCCGACGATCTCCCTGCCGACGGATTCGCAAGTCCTCGTCGGCCGTGAGGTGGTCGTGATGCCCGTGGCGCGCGACCCGGAGGGCAAGGTGCTCACGTTCAGCATCGAGAACAAGCCGGCGTGGATGCAGTTCTCGTCCTCGACCGGCGAACTGCGCGGCACGCCCGCGCCGGTGAATCTGGGCACCTACCGGGACGTGCGCGTGACCGTCAGCGACGGCAAGTCGCAGGCGAGCGCCGTCACGACCGTCGTGGTCGTCGCCAGCGCCGACGGGCGCGCGACATTGAGCTGGGCCGCGCCCGTGCAGCGCACCGACGGCTCGCCGCTGACCGACCTTGCGGGCTTCAGGATCTATTTCGGCAATTCCCGCAACGACCTGCCGTATGTGATCGAGATCAAGGATCCCGGTGCCCGCAGCTGGGTGGTCGAGGACCTGACGCGCGGCGCCTGGTTCTTCGCGGCGACCGCCTTCGATCGCGCGGGTGCCGAGAGCGACCGCTCCAACGTCGCGTCGAAGTCGATCTCCTGACGCGCGCCTGTCGCCGTCGGGCGACAACCGGAAATATGAATTGCGGCACGGGTCCGGATACTCGCGCCTGCCAAGCTTGCGGCTACGACGGATCGTAACTGTTGCCAAGGGCAAACCCGCCGCGAGGCGGGGACGCAAAGCTTCCGGTCTCACGCGAGATAGCGGAGTTGCCACATGAAGTTCGAGACGGGTTTCCTGAGCTATTCCTTGCTGCGTAACCTCGCGGCGACGCTGTTCGTCGCCGTGGCGACCACGGGCTGCTTCGAGGAAGACGACCCGGTCGTCGAGGAGCCGCCCGCGGCGGTCAACGCGGCGCCGCAGATCGCGGTGCCGCAGACCGACATCGCGGTCCAGGCCGGCAGCACCGTGATGGTCACGCCGACCGCGAGCGACCCCGACGGCGACCCGCTGTCCTTCACGATCGAGGCCAAGCCGGCCTGGGCCAACTTCGACTCCGGCAGCGGCACGCTTTCGGGCACGCCTTCCAACACGGACGCGGGCACCTACGAAGGTATCGTGATCACGGTCAGCGACGGCAAGGCGCAGACGCGCGGCCCGGACATGCGCTTGGTCGTGCAGCAGAAGGAGCCGGAGGGTGGCGGTGGCGCGCCGCCGCCGCCGGTGAACAACCCGCCGACCATCAGCGGTTCGCCGGGCACGAGCGTGACCGAGGGCCAGGGGTATTCGTTCACGCCCGCGGCCTCGGATCCGGACGGCCAGGCACTGACCTTCAGCATCGCCAACCGGCCGTCCTGGGCCAACTTCAGCGCGAGCAACGGCGGCCTCTCCGGCACGCCGCCGGTCGGTGCCGCCGGCAGCTTCATGAACATCGTCATCAGCGTGAGCGACGGCCAGGCGAGCACCTCGCTGCCGCCATTCACCATCGTGGTCGAGCGCGCCAACCGCGCGCCGGTCATCACCGGCGCCGCGCCGACCTCCGTCCGCGAGGGCCAGGCCTACAGCTTCCAGCCGGGCGCCTCGGATCCGGACGGCGACGCGCTGAGCTTCAGCATCAGCAACAAGCCGGCCTGGGCGGTCTTCAACGCGGCAAACGGCCAGCTCGGCGGCACGCCGCCGGCGGGCAGCGCGGGAACGTTCTCCAACATCGTGATCAGCGTGAGCGACGGCCGGCTGACGACGGCGCTGCCGGCGTTCTCCATCACGGTGGCCGCGAACCGCGCGCCGACCATCACCGGCACGCCGGCCACGACCGCCACGGTGGGCCAGGCGTACTCGTTCACGCCGTCGGCGTCCGATCCCGACGGACAGTCGCTGACCTTCAGCATCGTCAACAGGCCGTCGTGGGCGAACTTCAACACCTCGACGGGCCGCCTGTCCGGCACGCCGGGCAGCACCAACGTCGGCACGACCACCGGCATCGTGATCCGCGTCAGCGACGGCATGACGACCACTTCGCTGCCGTCGTTCAGCCTCGAGGTCTCGGCCGACAACCGGGCGCCGACCATCAGCGGCACGCCGCCGACGACCGCGCAGGAAGGCCAGGCCTACTCGTTCACGCCGAGCGCGAGCGATCCGGACGGCGACACGCTCACCTTCAGCATCACGAACAAGCCGTCGTGGGCGACGTTCAGCACGACCACGGGAGCGCTGTCCGGGACGCCGCCGTCGGGCAGCACCGGCAGCTACGGCAACATCGTGATCAGCGTGAGCGACGCCAAGGCCTCGGCCTCGCTGCCGGCGTTCTCGATCTCCGTGCAGCAGACCGCCACGGGCAGCGCCACGCTGTCCTGGTCGGCGCCCACGCTGCGCACCGACGGCACTCCGCTGACGAACCTCGCGGGTTACCGGATCCACTACGGCACGACCCAGGGCCAGTACGCCTACCGGGTCACCATCAACAACCCGGGCCTGAACACCTACGTGGTGGAGAACCTGGCGGCCGGGACCTGGTACTTCACGACCACGGCCTTCGACTCGACGGGCGCCGAGAGCGACTACTCGAACGTCGCGTCGAAGACGATCCGCTAGGTCAGGTCAAGTTTCGGTCACCCCGGCTAGAATGCCGGGGTGACCGAATCGCTCCCCGCCACTCCGGCCTCGCCCGACCGCCGCCTGTCCGTTGCGCCGATGATGGCGTGGACCGACCGGCATTGCCGCTACTTCCTGCGGCAGTTCTCGCCGCGCACGCTCCTCTACACCGAGATGGTCGTCGCCAATGCGATCCTGCGCGGCGACCGGAACTACCTGCTTGGCTTCGATCCTGCGGAACGTCCGCTGGCGCTGCAGCTGGGTGGCAGCGACCCGGCTATGCTGGCCGAGGCGGCGGCCATCGGCGAGCAGTTCGGCTACGACGAGGTGAACCTCAACGTCGGCTGCCCGAGCGACCGCGTGCAGAACGCCACCTTCGGCGCCTGCCTCATGGCGCGGCCGCGCCTGGTGGCGGACTGCGTGCGGGCGATGCGCGCAGCGGTGCGCGTGCCGGTGACGGTGAAGACACGCATCGGCATCGATGACCGGGACGACTATCCGTTCCTGCAGGCCTTCATCGAGGAGGTCGCGGCGGCGGGCTGCGAGGTCTTCGTCATCCACGCGCGCAAGGCGATCCTGAGCGGCCTGTCGCCCAAGGAGAACCGCGAGATCCCGCCGCTGGTGTACGAGCGGGCCTGGCGGGTGAAGCGCGACTACCCGCAGCTCACGGTGGTCGTGAACGGCGGCCTGCGGACCGTGCCGCAGGTGGCGGAGCAGTGGCGGCACGCGGACGGCGTGATGCTGGGCCGTGAGGCTTACCATAATCCTTACGTTCTTTCGGCGCTGCACGCGGTGGCGTGGGAGGATCACTTTCATGCGCCGACGCCGGCGCAGGTCGTCGGACGCATGCAGGACTACGCTGCGCGGCAGCTCGCGGCCGGCACGCCGCTTCGCGCGATCACGCGCCACATGCTCGGCATGATGAACGGCCGCGCCGGCGCGCGCAGCTGGCGGCGCGTGCTGAGCGAGGGTGTTTCTCGCGGCGCCGCGACGCCCGCGCTGCTTGCCGACGCCTTGCGCGCCGCGGAAGAGGTGGCGGTCATTCCCCCGGACCGAACGGATCCGGATGACCGGCACCGGATCCCTCTGTCGCGATCGGGCGACGAGCATCACACTTGACTTCCGGGCGCATCCAATAAAGTCGCGCTGCACCGCATTCACAGGGACAAGGAGGCGGTACGGGACAAAGGTGCCCGCGAAGCTGCGCTCGTGCCGCAGCTTGGCGGGTGGTGTGAAAAAGGCATACCCGTCGCGAGGCGGGGACGCAAAGCCACTGGTCTCCGTGCGGGAGACAGCAGGGTTGCCACATGAAGACATCCGGGCGGATTCTCGCCGC
This sequence comes from Steroidobacteraceae bacterium, assembly GCA_025458865.1. Lineage (GTDB taxonomy): Bacteria > Pseudomonadota > Gammaproteobacteria > Steroidobacterales > Steroidobacteraceae > SG8-30. The sequence goes on from JALORP010000068.1 coordinate 9,503, forward strand.
AGCGTTGCTGCTCGCAGCATCCACTTCCATGGCCTTCGGCGCGCCGTCGGGCGGCAAGGGCGGCGGTGGCGGCAAGGGCAAGCGCACCACCAGCGCCTGCCAGACGACGCAGGTCGCGCCGACGATCAGCGGCGCGCCGTCGACCGGCACGATCGAGGGGATCGCGTATTCGTTCACGCCGAGCGCGTCGGATGCGAACTGTGATGCGCTCACGTTCGCGATCGACGGCAAGCCGGCCTGGGCAACCTTCGACTCGCGCAGCGGGCGCCTCGCAGGTACGCCGCCGGCCGGCACTGCGGGCCTCTATCCTTATATCGTCATCTCGGTGAGCGACGGTTACCGGGCGGCGCTGCTGCCTGCGTTCTCGATCTCGGTCACGCCGAACTCGGTGCCGTCGATCTCCGGCACGCCCGGGACGCGCGTCGAGTCGGGCAGGAGCTATTCCTTCACGCCGAGCGCGTCCGACCGTGATGGACAGAGGCTGAGCTTCAGCATCTCGAACAAGCCGTCGTGGGCGACGTTCAGCACGTCCACCGGGCAGCTGTCGGGCACCCCCGCGTCGAGCAACGTCGGCACCACGTCCAACGTGGCCATCAGCGTGTCGGACGGCCTGTCGGTGGCCACGCTGGCGCCATTCAGCATCGAGGTGCTGGCGGTCAACAACGCGCCGACGATCTCGGGCACCCCGCCGACCAGCGCCAGGGTCGGCAGCGGGTATTCGTTCCGGCCGACCGCGAGCGACCCGGACGGCCAGGCGCTGACCTTCTCGATTGCGAACCCCCCCGCCTGGGCGAGCTTCAACGATGCGACCGGGCAGCTGGCGGGCACGCCGCCGGTGGGCAGTTCGGGAACGTACTCGAACATCGTCATCAGCGTGAGCGACGGCCAGCTGAAGGCGTCCCTGCCGGCGTTCTCGGTCACGGTGCAGGAGCCGGTCACCGGCACCGCGACGCTCAGCTGGCAGCCGCCGACGTCGCGGACCGACGGCTCGACGCTGACCAACCTTGCGGGTTACCGCATCCATTACGGCACCTCGCCGGGGAGCTACACCCAGCGGATCACGATCGGCAACGCGGGCATCACCAGCGCGGTGATCGAGGGACTGGCGCCGGGCACGTGGTACTTCGCGGCGACGGCCTACGACACCGCGGGCGTGGAGAGCGACTACTCCAACGTCGGCTCGAAGACGATCAACTGACGCGCGGTGCCGGTCATTCGTCCGAATGACCGGCACCCTCTGGCCACCCTCCAGCCGCCCGCTCGGGGCGCTCCGGCCGTCGGTGGAGACTGAAGCCGGTCCCGCGGGGCCGCTTGCTATACTCAGGGCATTGAGTGGACCTGGGGGCGCGGACCGCGGATGGGCCGGGATAGGGAGCTGGTGATCCTGTTCGCCGACGTGGTCGGCAGTACCCGGCTGTTCGAGCTGCTGGGCGACGAGCGTGCGCGCGACATGGTGACCACCTGCGTCGCGCTGATGCGGCGCGGCTGCGAGGCGCACGAGGGCCGCGTCATCAAGACCATGGGCGACGAGGTCATGGCGACCTTCGAGCGCAGCGACGACGCCCTCGACGCCGCCGCGCAGATGCAGACGGAAATCAGCGCCCACCCGGACCTGCAGGTGGACGGCCAGCACGTGGCGATCCGGGTCGGCGCCCACTACGGCCCGGTGGTGAACGAGGAGCGCGATGTCTTCGGCGCCGCCGTGCACACCGCGAACCGGATGACCAGCCAGGCGAAGGCCGGCCAGATCATCGTCACGGACGCGCTGATGAAGCACGCCTCGGGCGAGTGGCACGAGATGGCCCGCATGCTCGACGTCTCGGTGCCCCGCGGCCAGCAGGGCGAGGTCGGCGTCTACGAGGTCCTGTGGCAGCGCGGCGAGGCGACCAGCATGCTGCCGGCGATCGCCACGCTGACGGAGCAGCACCGCTCCTTCCACATCCGCCTGCGCTACGGCGACAAGGAGATCGTGCTCGACGACCGGCTCCGGCCCTCGGTGACGATCGGCCGGGGCGAGGAAAATGATCTCGTCGTGAAGGGCAACCTGGTCTCGCGGCTGCACGCGCGCATCGAGGCGGGCAAGAACCGCTTCATGCTGATGGACCAGAGCACCAACGGCTCGTTCGTGCAGACGGCGAAGGGCGAGGACGCCTTCGTGCGCCGCGATTCACTGCCGCTCTCGGGCAAGGGCATCATCGGGCTCGGCCGCGTGCCGGAGCCCGACTCCTATCACACGATCGAGTACTCCTGCGAGGAGTAGCCGCCGCCGCCAGCGGGATCCGGCGGTTGAGCCTGCGCTGCGGCCGGGATCCGGACTCTGCCTCGCGCGCCGGCGGGATCCGGCCGGGCCCCCTGTCGCTCGCGCGGTCGGAACTTACGCGCTCGCTCTAGGGGGCCACTGGAGGGGGCCACTGGCCACCTCGCCGGCGCGCGCGTGAGGTAACGCCTGATTGGGCACTGCCCGATTCGGCGCAACCCGCTCGCGCCGCAGCGAGGCGAGGAGTGCCCCCCGCCGGATCCCGGTCGCGGCGCAGGCACGGCTTGCGGACACCGGCCGCGCGCGCGGCGTTGCGCTCCTAGCCCAGCCGGCGCTGGACGTCGGCGAGCTCCGCCTTGAGGTCCGCAGGCGTGCGCTCGTCGAACGAGTCGAGGTACTCGGCGACCTCAGCCATTTCGGTACGCCAGGCCTCTGCATCCACCGACAGCAGTTCGGCGAGCGTCGCGGCGGAGACGTCGAGGCCCTTGGTGTTCAGTGCACCCGGTGCGGGCAGCCAGCCGATCGGGGTCTCGACGGCCTCGGCCTTGCCCTCGCAGCGGCCGATGATCCACTCCAGCACGCGCAGGTTCTCGCCGAAGCCCGGCCACAGGAAACGGCCGTCCTTGTCGCGGCGGAACCAGTTGACGTGGAACACCTTCGGCAGGCGCTCGACCTTGCCGGCCATGGCCAGCCAGTGCGCCCAGTAGTCGCCGAAGTTGTAGCCGCAGAAGGGCTTCATCGCCATCGGGTCGCGGCGCACCACGCCGACCTTGCCGGTCGCCGCGGCAGTCGTCTCGGAGGCGACCGAGGCGCCGACCAGCACGCCGTGCGACCAGTTGCGGGCCTGGTACACGAGCGGCGCCAGCTCGCGCCGGCGGCCGCCGAAGACGATGGCCGAGATCGGCACGCCGGCCGGCGCGTCGATCATCGGCGAGCAGATCGGGTTCTGCTTCGCCGAGACCGTGAAGCGTGAGTTCGGGTGGGCCGCGGGGCCGTTCTTGGCGTCGTACGGCCGGCCCTGCCAGTCGGTGACCGGCGTGCCGTCCTCGAGGCCTTCCCACCACGGCTGGCCATCCGCCGTGACCGCGACGTTCGTGAAGAGGGTGTCGCGGCGGATCATGTCGTAGGCGTGGCGGTTGGTGTGCGGGTTGGTCCCCGGCACCACGCCGAAATAGCCCGACTCGGGGTTGATCGCGTACAGCCGGCCGTCCGGTCCTGGGTGCAGCCAGGCGATGTCGTCGCCGAGCGTCCACACCTTCCAGCCGGGCATCGACCCGGGCGGGATCAGCATGGCGAGGTTGGTCTTGCCGCAGGCCGACGGGAAGGCGGCGGCGACGTAGTAGGTCTTGCCCTGCGGGCTCTCGAGGCCGAGGAGCATCATGTGCTCGGCCATCCAGCCCTCGCTGCGCGCCTGCCAGCTGGCGATGCGCAGGGCGTGGCACTTCTTGCCGAGCAGCGCGTTGCCGCCGTAGCCGGAGCCGTAGCTCATGATCGTGAGCTCCTCCGGGAAGTGCATGATGTAGCGGCGGTCCGGGTCCAGCTCGCCGGTCGAGTGCCAGCCCTTGACGAACTTGCCGTCACGGCCGATGCGCTCGAGCGCGGCGCTGCCCATGCGGGTCATCAGGCCCATGTTCGCCGCGACGTAGGGGCTGTCCGTGACCTCGACGCCGCAGCGCGCGTAGGGCGAATCGATCGGGCCCATGCAGTAGGGCACGACGTACAGCGTGCGGCCGCGCATGCAGCCCTCGAACAGGTCCCGCATGAGCCGGTGGGCGTCCGCCGGGTCCATCCAGTTGTTGTTCGGGCCGGCGTCGTGCGAGTGGTGGGTGCAGACGAAGGTCAGGTGCTCGACGCGGGCGACGTCCGAGGGGTTCGAGCGGTGCAGGTGGCAGCCGGGATGGGTGTCCTGGTTCAGCGTTACGAGGTCGCCGCGCTCGTGCATCAGCGCCAGCAGGCCCTCGTATTCCTCCTGCGAGCCGTCACACCAGTGGATGCGTTCCGGCTGGGTGAGGCGGGCGACCTCGTCCACGAAAGCAGCGACGGCTTTCGGGGCTCGGGCCGGTCGATCGGTGCGGGGCAGGGGAGTGGCCATTCCGGGTTCGCCTGGGTTTGTATTCGTCCCACGATTATAGTCGGGGCCGGGCCTGAATCAGTCGAAATAAACCGAAAAGTCGCCGCCCGCCGGGACTCCCGCCTCAGTCATAATGCGTTGTCCCGGCAAGGATTTCGGCCTCATGGGTGAATTCGCCACGCTGCTCGGGCCAGGCGGCCCGCTCGCGCGCGTCATCGACGGCTTCGAGTCGCGCCGCGAGCAGCAGCTCATGGCCGACTGGGTCGGCGAGGCGCTGGCCGAGCGCAGCGTGCTGGCGGTCGAGGCCGGCACCGGCACGGGCAAGACCTTCGCCTACCTCGTGCCGGCGCTGCTGTCGGGGCGGCACGTGATCGTCTCGACCGGCACCCGCACCCTGCAGGACCAGCTGTTCCACCGCGACCTGCCGGTGCTCTCGCAGGCGCTGGGCCGCCCGGTGCGGGTGGCGCTGCTGAAGGGCCGCGCCAACTACCTCTGCCGCCACCGCCTGCAGCTCGCCGACCAGGCGCGGTCGCTGCCGGGGATCGAGCCGCCTTCCGCGCGGGCGCTTTCACGCGTGCGCGCCTGGGCGCAGGTGACGCGAAGCGGCGACCTGGCCGAGCTCACCGGCCTGCGCGAGGACGACGCCGTCTGGCCCGCGGTCACCTCCACCCGCGACAACTGCCTCGGGACCGAGTGCCCCGACTACCAGCGCTGCCACGTCGTCGCCGCGCGGCGCGAGGCGCAGGCGGCGGACGTCGTGGTCGTGAATCACCACCTGCTGCTCGCCGACCTCGCGCTCAAGGAGGAGGGCTTCGGCGAGCTCCTGCCGGGAACGGACGCCGTGATCCTCGACGAGGCCCACCAGGTGCCGGAGATCGCGGCGCAGTTTTTCGGCCTGTCGGTCTCGAGCCGCCAGGCGGTGGCGCTCACCCGCGACACACAGCTCGAGCTCACGCGGCTCGGCCTGCTGGATACCGGCGCGCGCGGCCTCGTCTCGCGCGTGGAGTCGGGCTTCGCGCAGGCGCAGTCGGCGCTGCGCGGCGGCCCGGAGCGCGTCGAATACGAGGCGCTGCCGGCGGCGTTCATGGACTCATTGCACGAGGCGGCCGACGCGCTCGGTGCGCTCGCAGGCGGGCTCGAAGACACGGGGAGCGACGATCCGGGGGTCCGGCAGTGCGCGCGCCGCGCGCAGGAGCTGGCGGCGGCCGTCGAGACCTGGCTTTCGGTCGCGCCCGAGGACGGCGTGCGCTGGGTCGAGGCGGCCCGTGGCTTCAGCCTCGGGTTCAGCCCGTTCGAGGTCGCCGCGCGGCTGCGCGAGCTGATGAAGGCCCGGCCCTGCGCGTGGGTCTTCACCTCGGCCACGCTCGCGGTGGGCGACGATTTCGCGCATTTCCTCGGGCGGGTCGGCGCGACCGATGCGCGCACGCTGAAGGTCGACAGCCCGTTCGACTTCGAGCGCCAGGCGCTGCTGTACCTGCCGCGCGCGCTGCCCGAACCCTCGGATCCGACCCACACCACGGCCGTCGTCGCCGCGGCGCTGCCGCTCATCGAGGCGGCGCAGGGTCGCACCTTCCTGCTGTTCACGAGCCACCGGGCGTTGAAGGAAGCGGCGCGGCTCCTGCGCGGCCGGCCGGGCTTCGCCGAGCGCTACCCGCTGCTCGTGCAGGGCGAGGCACCGCGCGAGAGCCTGCTCAAGTCTTTCCGCGAGCACGGCGGCGCGGTGCTGCTCGGCTCGGCGAGCTTCTGGGAAGGCGTGGATGTGCGCGGCCCGACGCTCGCGGTCGTCGTCATCGACAAGCTGCCTTTCGCGTCGCCGGACGACCCGTTGCTGAAGGCCCGGCTCGTGGGCATCCGCCGCCGCGGCGGCAACCCGTTCTTCGAGTACCAGGTGCCGCAGGCGGTGCTGGCGCTCAAGCAGGGCTTCGGGCGGCTGATACGCGATCGCGAGGATTTCGGCGTGGTCGCCATCTGCGACCCGCGGCTGAAGACGCGCCGCTATGGCCGCCTGTTCGTGCAGTCCCTGCCGCCGGCGGTGCTCACCGAGGACGGCGAGGAGGCCGCGCGCTTCCTCCGCAGCCGCCTCGCGGCGGCCGGGATCGCCTCGCCGCGGGTGGCATCGGCGTGAAGATCCTCGCGCTCGACACCGCGACCGAGGCCTGTTCGGCGGCGCTGCTGCTGCACGGCGAGATCCTCGAGCGCTACGAGGTGCTCGGCCGCGGCCATGCCGAGCGGCTGCTGCCGATGGTGCAGGAGGTGCTCGCCGAGGGCGGCGTGGCGCTCGCGGCGCTCGACGCGATCGCCTTCGGCCGCGGGCCGGGGGGCTTCACGGGCCTTCGCATCGCCGCCGGGGTGACGCAGGGCCTGGCCTTCGGCGCGGGGCTGCCGGTGGTGCCGGTGTCCGACCTCGCGGCGCTCGCCGCCCGGGCGGCTGTTCACCATTGCCGGCGCCACGTCCTGGCCTGCCTCGATGCGCGCATGGCGCAGGTGTACTGGGCCGCGTACGACTGTGCCGACCCGGCCGCGCCGGTCACCCTGGCGCCGGAGCGGGTGTCGGATCCAGGGGACATTCGCTTGGAGTTTGTGGCCGGCCCGGGCGGACAAACTCCAAGCGAATGTCCCCTGCGGTTTTTCGGGGTGGGGCACGGGTTCTCGGGCTACCCGGCGCTGGCCGGGATGCTGGGGAGCCGGCTCGAAGGGTTCGATGCGACGCTCCTCCCGCACGCGCGGGAGGTGGCGCTGATCGGGGCGACGGAGGCCGCCGCCGGCCGGACGGTCGCGCCGGAGGAGGCGCAGCCGATCTACCTCAGGGACGAGGTGGCGCACCGAAGATGACAGCGGTCGCGCAACCGTCACCGGGATGTCATAAATTACCCGTATGTTTCCGACGCCAAAGCCCAGTCGCTCTGGCAATTCCCTTGCGGGACGGAGACTTATGGCCGGAAAACAGATCCTGATCGTCGAGGACGAGAAGCCGATCCGCGACATGATCGCCTTCGGCCTGCGGCGGGCGGGCTACGACGTGACCGAGGCCGAGGACACGGCCGAGGCCCGCGCGCGCATCGCCGACCGCCGCCCCGACCTGATGCTGGTGGACTGGATGCTGCCCGACCAGAGCGGCCTCGAGCTCACCCGGCAGATCAAGCGCGACCGGGACACGCACGAGTTGCCCATCATCATGCTCACGGCGCGCGCGGAGGAGGGCGACAAGGTCGCCGGCCTCGAATGCGGCGCCGACGACTACGTGACGAAGCCCTTCTCGCCGCGCGAGCTGGTCGCCCGGATCAACGCGGTGCTGCGGCGCAGCGCCCCGGGCGGGCCGGACGAACTCATCCGCGCCAATGGGCTGACGCTGGACCAGGCCGGCCACCGGGTCCTGGCCGGCGAAGCGACCGTAACCCTCGGTCCCACGGAGTACCGCCTGCTGTCCTTCTTCATGACCCACCCGGACCGGGTCTACTCGCGGGGCCAGCTGCTGGACCGCGTCTGGGGCGGCAACGTGTACGTGGAAGAGCGCACGGTGGACGTGCACATCCGCCGCCTGCGCAAGGCCCTCGAGGCCCACGGCTACGACCGCTACATCCAGACGGTGCGCGGCGCGGGCTATCGCTTCTCGTCGAGGCCTCAGTAGCGAATGGGTTCAGCCTGGTCGTTCGCGCTGGCGCGCCTCTCGGCGGCGATCGGGCTCGCAATCGCCGGCGGCCTCATCTTCGGCCGGGTGGATCTCTGGCTGGTCGCCCTGCTCGCGGCCTACCTGCTGCTGCAGCTGTCGAGCCTCTACCGCCTGCACCGGTGGCTCAAGCACCGCAGCGAGGAGGATCCGCCGGACCTCGGAGGGGTGTGGGGCGACGTCGTCGCGCTCGTGGGGCGCATCTACCGGCGCAAGCAGTTCCACAAGCGCCGCGTCGTGCAGCTCTTCCGCGAGTTCCGGCGCCTCACCGCGGCCATGCCCGAGGGCGTGCTGCTCCTGACGAACGACCGCGAGATCCTGTGGTTCAACCGCACGGCGGGGGTGATGCTGGGGCTGCACCGCAAGGTCGACTTCGGCATGCGCATCGAGAACCTCGTTCGCCACCCCGACTTCGCCCGCTACATCGCGGCCGGGCCGCAGAGCGCGCCGGTCACCATCCGTTCGGCGCAGGGCGCCGAGGAGCGCTTCCTCGCGTTCCAGCTGATCCCGGCCGCCGAGCAGCAGCTGCTGCTGGTGCGGGACATCACGCGTGAAACCCGGCTCGAGGCGATGCGCAAGGACTTCGTCGCCAATGCCTCGCACGAGCTGCGCTCGCCGCTCACCGTCGTGGCCGGCTACCTCGACCAGCTCGCCGACGACCACGGGGTGGATCCGGTCTGGAGGGCGCCGATCGAGGAGATGCGCCGGCAGGCCGAACGCATGCGCCTGATCGTGGAGGACCTGCTCGAGCTCTCCCGTCTCGAGGCCTCCGACAAGGAGGCGCCCTACGACCCCGTGGACCTCGGCGGCATGCTGGCGCTGCTTCGCAAGGAGGCGCTGGCGCGCGTGCAGCGGCCGCGGGAGATCACGCTGCAGCTCGACTCCGATCGCCGCCTGCTCGGCAGCGAGACCGAGCTGCACTCGATTGCGGCCAACCTCGTCTCCAACGCGTGCAAGTTCACCCCGGCCGAAGGGACCATCACCATCCGCTGGTGGGTGGACGTGGAGGGTGGGCACCTGTCGGTGCAGGACACCGGAATCGGCATCCCGGCCGAGCACATCCCGCGGCTTACCGAGCGCTTCTACCGCGTTGACAAGGGCCGCTCGCGCAAGTCCGGGGGCTCCGGGCTCGGCCTCGCCATCGTCAAGCACGCGCTGCAGCGCCACGGCGGGCGCCTCGCGATCGAGAGCGTCGAGGGCCGCGGCTCGACCTTCAGCTGTCATTTTCCCGCCAAGCGGGTCGCCTGAAGACCTCGGGGCCCGCCCTGGGCCCGGGTGATGGCAGGGCGGCCGGGTGCCGCCGGCGTCGGGTCGTCATGGAAACTTAATCTCCGGTTAACCGCGTCGCCACGATCCGTCGGCAGCCTTGCCGTTACATGCGAGCGTGGGGGCACGCGTGAAAGTGGCGATCGTCACCGACGCCTGGGCTCCGCAGACGAACGGCGTCGTCACCACGCTGCGCCGCACGGCCGGCTGCCTGGAATCCTTCGGGCACGAGGTTCGCGTCCTCGGCCCTGACGCCTTCCGCTCCGTCCCCTGTCCGACGTACCCGGAGATTCGCCTGTCGCTGCAGCCGGGCCGGGGGCTGAGTCGCTTCCTCGACGGGTTCGCACCCGACACGGTGCACGTCGCGACCGAGGGGCCGCTCGGGCTCGCGGCGCGGCGCCAGCTGCGGCGCCGCCGCTGGCATTTCACGACTTCCTACCACACGCAGTTTCCGCAGTACCTGCGGGCGCGGGCGCCGCTGCCGGTCGGCTGGAGCTATGCCGCGCTGCGCTGGTTCCACTCGGCCGCGTCTCGCGTGATGGTCAACACGCCGCACGTGCGCGACGAACTCGCCGCGCGCGGCTTCCGCAACCTGGTGCACTGGACCCGCGGCGTGGACACCACGCTTTTCCGACCGCGCGACAAGGGCTTCCTCGACCTGCCGCGGCCGGTCTTCGTGTGCGTGGGCCGGGTGGCCGTCGAAAAGAACATCGAGGCTTTCCTGGCGCTGGACCTGCCTGGCTCGAAGCTCGTCGTCGGCGGCGGGCCGGCGCTCGAACAGATGCGGCGGCGCTATCCCGAGGCGCACTTCACCGGCTACCGCTATGGCGAGGAGCTGGCCGCGACCGTCGCCGCAGCCGACGTTTTCGTGTTCCCGAGCCTCACGGACACTTTCGGGCTCGTGATGCTGGAAGCCATGGCCTGCGGCCTGCCGGTGGCCGCCTTCCCGGTCACCGGCCCGCTCGACGTGGTGGAGCCGGGCGTGACCGGCATCCTGGACACTGACTTGCGCAAGGCCGCCCTCGGGGCGCTGGACCTCGACCCCGCGGCCTGCACAGCGCAGGCGCGACGCTTCACCTGGGAGGAGGCGAGCCGCCAATTCGAGGCTCACCTCGTCCCGGCCCGTGGCTGAGTCTCCGATGGATTCTGAACCCCGACGGCGGGGGGTGGTGTCAGGGAGTGTTTCGGCCCACCGCAGCCTGCATGAAACTGTCATGTGGGTGCGCGCGGTTCCCCTGGCCGCGCTGATGTATCTCGTATCATCATGATTTATATATGATTCAGGCGCTCTTCGCCTGAAGCATTCCTGTAACAATCGCGGCGTAACCTTCGCGCCAGGCTGAAACCCGATTTCTGTCGAGCCCTGGAGGCCATCGTGATCAACAAGTCCCTCATTGCCGCTGCCGTCGCCGGCGTCCTGCTCTCGGGCGTGGCCCAGGCGCAGGCGGCGCGCGACTTCATCAACATCGCCGGTTCGTCCACCGTGTTCCCGTTCACCTCGGCCGTGGCCGAGCAGTTCGGTCGCGGCAGCAAGTTCAAGACGCCCAAGGTCGAGAGCGTGGGCACCGGCGGGGGCCTCAAGCTCTTCTGCCAGGGCATCGGCCCGCAGCACACGGACATCGCGAACGCCTCGAGGCGGATCAAGAAGTCCGAGTACGACGATTGCCAGAAGAACGGCGTCAAGGACATCGTCGAGGTGAAGATCGGCTTCGACGGGATCGTGATGGCCAACGCCAAGGCGCAGCCGACCTACTCGATGACGCGCCAGGAGGTGTACATGGCGCTTGCGAAGCAGGTGCCGGACCCGGCGAATCCGGCGAAGCTGATCAACAACCCCTACCGCACCTGGAATCAGATCAACCCGAAGCTGCCCAACGTCCGCATCGAGGTGCTCGGCCCGCCGCCGACCTCGGGCACGCGCGATGCCTTCGCCGAGCTCATGCTCGAGAAGGGCTGTGAGGCCTTCCCGTCCCTCAAGGAACTCCAGAAGACGGACGAGCGGCGCTTCCGGCAGGTCTGCACCCAGATCCGCGAGGACGGCGCCTACGTCGAGGCGGGCGAGAACGACAACCTGATCGTGCAGAAGCTCGAAGCCAACCCGCGCGCGCTCGGCGTGTTCGGCTTCAGCTTCCTCGAGGAGAACCTCAACAAGCTGCACGGCTCGATCATCGAGGGCAAGGAGCCCACGTTCGAGAACATCGCCGACGGGTCCTACCCCGTGTCCCGCTCGATGTACGTCTACGTCAAGAAGGCGCACGTCGGCGTGATCCCGGGCATCCCGGAGTTCATCGCCGAGTTCACCAGCGAGAAGGCCATGGGCGAGGAGGGCTATCTCGCCGACAAGGGCCTGATCCCGCTGCCGAAGACCGACCGGGCCAGGGTGCGCAAGGAGGCGACCGGCCTGGTGACGCTCAAGATGTAAAATGGCGGGCCTGGACCGGGTCTCGGCCCGGTCCAGGCACCGACCGAAAAAATACAGGAAAACCCAATGCACACACTCAGGACCGCGGGAGTAGCGATACTCCTCGCGTCGGCTTCGCTCGCCTCCGAGGCGGCGGTGAGCGAGCAGGAAGTCGCGGAGCTGCGCCAGCAGGTGCAGGCCTTGATGGCGCGCGTCGAGCAGCTCGAGGCGCGCAACCAGCAGCTGGCCGCCGGCGCGGCGCCGGCCGCCAGGATCGAGGAGCTGGAAGTGCGCGTCACGGACGTCGAGGCGATCAGCCAGGCCCAGACGGAACGGATCACGCAGGCCGCCGCGGCCGCCAAGGCGTCGGACTGGGCCGGGCGCATCAAGTGGAGGGGCGACCTGCGCTACCGGCACGAGACGATCGAGCAGGAGCGCCTGATCACCGAAGCTGAAGATTTCAAGCAGACGCGCCAGCGGATCCGCGCCCGGTTCGGCCTGGAGGCGGCCATCAACGACTCCCTGCGCGCCGGGTTCCGGATCGCGACGGGCGGCGCGCTCGATCCGCGCTCGGCGAACGTCACGCTGGGCGACTCGAACCAGCGCAAGGAAATCCGGCTGGACCTCGCCTACGTGGACTGGACGATCTTCGAAGGGACGGTGCTCACGGCCGGCAAGCAGGCCCAGCCGTGGTTCAGGGCCGGCAGCAGCCTGTTCTACGACAACGACGTGAACCCGGAAGGCGTGGCGCTGCGCTGGCGCGGCAAGTCAGGCGTTTTCGCGAACGCCTGGGGGTACTGGTTGTCGGAGTCGGCGATCGGCGCCGACGGCAACCTGTTCGGCGCACAGGTCGGCTGGGAGACCGCGGTGGGCCTCACGGCGGCCGTGAGCTACCACGACTACGGCGCGCTGCAGGGCAGCTCGCTCACGTTCGCAGGCTTTCCCGCGGGCAATTCGGTCTACCTGGGCGATGCCAGCTGCAACGTGCCGGCCGCGACGCTGGTCAACCGCTGCTACGTCTACGACTACGACATCCTTGGCCTCAGCCTCCAGTACGACCTGAAGGTTGCCGGCCTGCCGCTTCAGCTCTGGGCCGAGTATGTCGAGAACCTGGACCCGGAGGAGCTGAACTCGGGCTACAGCGTCGGCGCGACGCTTGGCAAGGCCAGCAGCCCGGGCAGCTGGGAACTCGGCGTTCTGTACCAGGACGTCGAGCGGGACGCGCAGTGGGCCGGGATCCTGGACTCGAACCTCGCCGACGGCGATACGCAGGGCAAGGGCCTGAGGGTCCGCGGCAGCTGGGCGCCGGTGCGCAACGTCGCTGTCAACCTGACATGGTTCGACAACACGCTCGATTACGACACCCCGAGCGAGCGGGACTACGAGCGCATGCAGCTCGACCTGAACTTCCGGTTCTGACCGCCGCGCGGTCCCGGCCGCAAATGCGGCCGGGATCCGCTTTTCCGTTGCGGGCGATGGGTTATCATCGAACGCGTCCGCTCCCTCTTTGCGGCAAGGTGACCCATGGAACCCGCAGATCTCGGCCATCACATCTCCCGCCGGTTCAACGAGGACCTCGAGCGCGTCCGCACCAAGGTGCTGCAGATGGGCGGCTTCGTGGAACAGCAGCTCGAGCAGGCGGTGACCGCGCTGGTCGAGGGCGACAGCCAGCTCGGGGAGGAGGTCGCCCTTGGCGACCACAAGGTCAACCAGATGGAGGTCGGCATCGACGAGGAGTGCGGCAAGATCCTCGCGACCCGCCAGCCGACGGCCTCCGACCTGCGCGTCATCGTCGCGATCATCAAGACCATCACCGACCTCGAGCGCATCGGCGACGAGGTGGAGAAGATCGCGATCATCGCCTCGCGCCTCGCGGCGGTGGAGCCGCCCGTGGACCGCTACCGCGAGGTGCGCCACCTGTCGCGGCTCGTCACCGAGATGGTGCACGACTCTCTGCACGCCTTCGCCCGGCTCGACGCGACGGAGGCCCTCGAGATCGCGCGCCGCGACCGCGTCGTGGACGAGGAGTACGAGGCCATCCAGCGCCAGAACATCACCTACATGATGGAAGACCCGCGCAGCATCCGCCGCGCGCTCGAGGTGATGTGGGTCGTGCGCGCGCTCGAGCGCATCGGCGACCACGCGAAGAACATCTGCGAGTACATCGTGTACATGGTGCACGGCAAGGACATCCGGCACCTGTCGCCCGAGGACGCCGAGGCTCAGCTGCAGGGGCGCGAGGGCTTCGGTTGAGTCTGACCCGCCGCCAGGCGAACCTGCTCGGCTTCGGCGCCTGCGCCGCGGCCTTCGGCTTCGCGCTCTTCTCGCAGTACGTGCTCGGCTTCGCGCCCTGCCACTTGTGCATCTTCCAGCGAGTCGAGGTCGCGGCCCTCGGCGTCGTGTTCCTCGCAGCCGCGCTGCACGATCCCCGTGCCGCGTTTGCCAGGGTGTATTCGGTGCTCATCGCGCTCGTCGCCATCGGTACGGCGATCACGGCCGGCCGGCACGTCTGGATCCAGATGCAGCCGCCGGGATCCGTCCCGGGCTGTGGCGCCGACCTCGACTTCATGCTCGAGGTGCTGCCGCTGATGCAGGTCGTGATCAAGGTGTTCCAGGCTGGCGGCGAGTGCGCGAAGGTGGACTGGACCTTGCTTGGTCTGTCGATGCCGGGCTGGGTGCTGCTGTTCGCCGTGGGCGCGGGGGCCTGGGGTGTCTGGTTCAACTGGCGCGCCGCGCGCGCGTAGCTGATTCCTGACGAAGAATTTGCCAGGCACGCGCCTAGCTCAATCCAGGCTGTGCCTCGCGCGCCGGCGGGATCCGGCCGGGCCCCCGCTTCGCTCGCTCGGGAAGAAAACTCGCTCGCTCCGGGGGGCCACTGGCCACCTCGCCGGCGCGC
>JALORP010000069.1 GCA_025458865.1 Steroidobacteraceae bacterium
CTCGACGGTGGTGTTCTGCGCCTCGTCGAGGATGATGAAGGCCTCGTTCAGCGTGCGCCCGCGCATGAAGGCGAGCGGCGCGACCTCGATGACGTTGCGCTCGATCAGCCGCGCCACGCGCTCGAAGCCGATCATCTCGTAGAGCGCGTCGTACATCGGCCGGAGGTACGGGTCCACTTTCTGCGCCATGTCGCCGGGCAGGAAGCCGAGCCGCTCGCCGGCCTCGACCGCGGGGCGGACGAGCACGAGGCGGCGCACGGCGTCGCGCTGCAGCGCCTCGACCGCGCAGGCGACGGCGAGGTATGTCTTGCCGGTGCCGGCCGGGCCGATGCCGAAAGTGAGGTCGTGCTCGTGGATGTTGCGCAGGTAGGAGGCCTGGTTCGGGCCGCGGCCACGCACGAGGCCGCGGTTCGTCTGAACCGACACCACGTCCGCAGGCGTCTCGCCCATCCCCGATTCCTGCAGCGCCAGGTGCACGTCCTCGGCCGTGACCGGGCCCTCGCCCGCGCGCGCATACAGGCCCTGCAGCACGGCCTTGCCGGCCTCGGCGCGTTCGCCGGTCACCGTGAAGTGGCTGCCGCGGCGGCTGATGTCGAGGCCGAGGCGCTCCTCGATCTGGCGCACGTGCTGGTCGAGGGGCCCGCAGAGGGCCGCGAGCCGGTCGTTGCCGGCGCCCTCGAAGCTGACGCTGCTGTGTCGCGGGGTACTCAAGCAGTCGCCCGGCGCGGGGCGTCGGCCACGGCCTCCACGGGTGCCACCGCGAGGCGCCCGCGCAGCGAGTTGGGCAGCGCCTCCGTGATCACCACGTCGGCGAAGGCGCCGGTCAGCGAGACCGGCCCGTCGAAGTTCACCCAGCGCATGTTCTCGGTCCGGCCGGCCAGCTGGCGGGGGTCCTTTTTCGAGGGCCGCTCCACCAGCACGCGCTGCACCGTCCCGACCATCCGCTCGCTGATCGCGAAGGCCTGCTGGTCGATGCGCCGCTGCAGGATCGCGAGGCGCTGCTGCTTGACCTCGTGCGGTACGTCGTCCGGCAGCGAGGCCGCCGGGGTGCCCGGGCGGCGGCTGTAGATGAAGCTGAACGACTGGTCGAAGCCGACCTCGGCGATCAGGTTCATGGTCTGTTCGAAGTCGCGGTCGGTCTCGCCCGGGAAGCCGACGATGAAATCCGAGGAGAGGCTGATGTCGGGCCGAACCGCGCGGAGCTTGCGGAGCTTCTGCTTGTACTCGAGCGCCGTGTAGCCGCGCTTCATGGCCGTCAGTATGCGGTCCGAGCCGCTCTGCACCGGCAGGTGCAGGTAGTTCGCGAGCTTCGGCACCTCGGCGAAGGCCTCCACCAGCGAGTCGGTGAACTCGACCGGATGCGAGGTGGTGAACCGGATCCGGCCGATGCCCTCGATGCGCGCAACGAGGCGGATCAGCGCCCCGAGGTCGCACTCCGCGCCATCGGCGAACTCGCCACGGTAGGCGTTGACGTTCTGGCCGAGCAGCGTCACCTCGCGCACGCCCTGCGCCGCGAGCGCCTCCACCTCGGCGAGGACCTGTCCGACCGGGCGGCTGATCTCCTCGCCGCGGGTGTAAGGCACCACGCAGAAGCTGCAGTACTTGCTGCAGCCTTCCATGATGGACACGAAGGCCGTGGCGCCCTCGGCGCGCGGCTCGGGCAGGCGGTCGAATTTCTCGATCTCGGGGAAGGAGACGTCCACCTGCGAGCGGCCGCTGCTGCGCAGCGCGCGGATCATCTCCGGCAGGCGGTGCAGGGTCTGCGGCCCGAACACGAGGTCCACGAATGGCGCGCGCTCGAGCAGGCCCTCGCCCTCCTGGCTCGCCACGCAGCCGCCCACGCCGATGATGAGGCCCGGCTTGCGCTGCTTGAGCAGGCGCCATTGCCCGAGGTGCGAGAAGACCTTTTCCTGCGCCTTCTCGCGGACGGAGCAGGTGTTCAGCAGCACCACGTCGGCCTGCTCGGGATCCGCGGTCGGCTCGAGGCCCTCGGCCTCGCGGAGCACGTCCACCATCCGGGCGGAGTCGTACTCGTTCATCTGGCAGCCGAAGGTGCTGACGAAAAGGCGGCCGGCCATGGGTCGCTCTATGGGTCCAAAGGGCCGTTAGGTTAGCGTTTCAGGGGGGCGAATTGAAGGCGCAGGCTGCGCCCCAGCCCCCGCGGAACGAAGACAACCCTTTGATTCAGAAAGGAATATCGTCGTCGAAATCGCCACCGCCCGAGGCGGCGGGCTCGGCGGCGCGCGACGGTCGCCCCTCGCTGCGCTCGTAGCCGCCGCCCTGGCCGCCGGTGCCGCCGGCGCGGCTGCCGAGCATCTGCATCTCGCTGGCCACGATCTCGGTCGAATAGCGCTCCTGGCCTTCCTTGTCCTGCCACTTGCGGGTGCGCAGTTCGCCCTCGATGTAGACCTGGGACCCCTTGCGCAGGTACTCGGAGGCGATCTCGGCCAGCCGGTCGAACATCACGACCGTGTGCCACTCGGTGGCTTCCTTGTTCTCGCCGGTCGTCTTGTCGCGCCACTGCTTGCTCGTGGCGACGCGGAGGTTCACCACCGCCTTGCCCGAAGGCATCGCGCGGCTCTGCGGATCCTGTCCGACGTTGCCCAGCAGAATGACCTTGTTGACCCCACGCGCCATGGCTCTACCTCCGTTCCGGGCAGCCATTGTATCCGCCCGGGGACCGGCTGCGGCAGCGCAAATGTGGCGCAAACAGGCTCTTAGGCCGGCCAGGGTCCGGACTGCGCCGCCGCCCGGCACCGTACAGGACGGCGCCCGGGCCTGCGGGCGGCTTTGCGCATGCCGGACCCACGGTCGTATCCTATCGGGCTGCCCATGAGCACCCCGAACATCCGCATCCGCGGCGCGCGCACCCACAACCTCCAGGGCATCGACCTGGACCTGCCGCGCGACCGCCTGATCGTCTTCACCGGCCTCTCGGGTTCAGGCAAGTCCTCGCTCGCCTTCGACACGATCTACGCCGAGGGCCAGCGGCGCTACGTCGAGTCGCTGTCGGCCTACGCCCGGCAGTTCCTGTCCATGATGGAAAAACCGGACGTGGATGCGATCGACGGCCTCTCGCCGGCGATCTCCATCGAGCAGAAGTCCACCTCCCACAACCCCCGCTCGACGGTCGGCACGGTCACCGAGATCTACGACTACCTGCGGCTGCTGTACGCCCGCGCGGGCATCCCGCGCTGCCCGGACCACGGCATGGACCTGGCCGCGCAGACGGTCAGCCAGATGGTGGACCAGGTCCTGCGGCTGCCGGAGGGCACGCCGCTCGCGCTGCTCGCACCGGTCGTCAAGGACCGCAAGGGCGAGCACGCCCAGGTATTCGAGGAGCTGCGCGCGAAGGGCTTCGTCCGCGCGCGGGTGGACGGGAAGATCGCGGAGCTGGACGCGCTGCCGAAGCTGGACCTGCGGCGCAAGCACACCATCGAGGCCGTGGTGGACCGCTTCAAGGTCCGCGCCGACCTGTCGCAGCGCCTCGCCGAGTCCTTCGAGACCGCGCTTCGCCTCGGCGACGGCGTCACCCGCGTGACCTTCCTCGAGGAGCCCGCGCGCGAGGAGCTGGTGTTCTCGGACAAGTTCGCCTGCACCGCCTGCGGGTACTCCCTGCCGGAGCTCGAGCCCCGGCTGTTCTCGTTCAACAATCCGGCCGGCGCCTGCTCGACCTGCGATGGCCTCGGCGTGCGGCAGTTCTTCGACCCGGCGCGGGTCGTCTCCCAGCCTTCGCTGTCGCTCGCCGGCGGCGCGGTGCGCGGCTGGGACCGCCGCAACGCCTACTACTACCAGATGGTGCTCTCGCTCGCGCGGCACTACGGCTTCGACCCGGAGGAGCCCTGGTCCGCGCTGCCGCACAAGTCGCGGGAGGTTCTCCTCTACGGCAGCGGCGGCGAGGAAGTGGAGTTCGAGTACTTCGACGCGCGCGGCAGGACGGTCCGCCGCCGCCATCGCTTCGAGGGCGTGATCCCGAACCTCGAGCGCCGCTACCGCGAGACCGACTCCCTCGGCGTGAAGGAGGAACTCTCGCGCTACCTCGGCAACCAGATCTGCCCGGACTGCGAGGGCACGCGCCTGACGCGATCGGCGCGCCACGTCTACGTCGGCGGCCGCAGCCTCCCGCAGGTGTCGGCGCTGTCCGTGGCCGGTGCACTGGGCTTCTTCCGCGAGATGGCGCTCCCCGGCTGGCGCGGCGAGATCGCGGCGAAGGTGGTCAAGGAGATCGCCGACCGGCTCGGCTTCCTGCTCGACGTAGGGCTCGACTACCTCACGCTCGACCGCAGCGCCGAGACGCTCTCGGGCGGCGAGGCCCAGCGCATCCGCCTCGCCAGCCAGGTCGGCTCGGGACTCGTCGGCGTCATGTACATCCTCGACGAGCCCTCCATCGGCCTGCACCAGCGCGACAACCAGCGCCTGCTCGACACGCTGCACCGGCTGCGCGACCTCGGCAACACCGTGATCATGGTCGAGCACGACGAGGACGCGATCCGCCAGGCCGACCACGTCGTGGACCTCGGGCCGGGCGCGGGCGTGCACGGCGGGCGCGTGGTCGCGCAGGGCACGCCGGCCGAGGTCGAGCGCCACCCGGACTCGCTGACCGGGCAGTACCTGTCCGGGCGCCGCGCCATCGAGGTCCCGCCGCGGCGCACGCCGCGCGACCCGACGCGGCGGCTGCGGCTCGCCGGCGCGCGCGGCAACAACCTCAAGGGGGTCACGGTCGAGTTCCCGCTCGGGCTCATGACCTGCGTCACGGGCGTCTCCGGCTCCGGCAAGTCCACGCTGGTCAACGACACGCTCTACCGCCGCGTCGCCGAGCACCTGAACGACGCGGCCTACGACGCCTCGCCCTGCGAAGCCCTCGAGGGGCTCGAGCAGGTGGACCGGGTCATCGACATCGACCAGAGCCCCATCGGCCGCACGCCGCGCTCGAACCCGGCGACCTACACGGGGCTGTTCACGCCCATCCGCGAGCTGTTCGCCGCCACGCCCGAGGCGCGCGCGCGCGGCTACCAGCCCGGCCGTTTCAGCTTCAACGTCAAGGGCGGCCGCTGCGAGGCCTGCCAGGGCGATGGTGTCATCAAGGTCGAGATGCACTTCCTGCCCGACGTCTACGTCCCCTGCGACGTCTGCAAGGGCCGGCGCTACAACCGCGAGACGCTGGAGGTCCACTACAAGGGCCGGAGCATCCACGAGGTCCTGGAGATGACCGTCGAGGACGCGCTGCCCTTCTTCCACGCGGTGCCGGCGGTCGCGGGCAAGCTGCAGACGCTGGTGGACGTGGGCCTCACCTACGTCCGGCTCGGGCAGAACGCCACCACCCTCTCGGGCGGCGAGGCCCAGCGCGTGAAGCTCGCCAAGGAACTTTCCAAGCGATCCACCGGCCGAACGCTCTACATCCTCGACGAGCCCACGACCGGCCTGCACTTCCACGACGTCGAGCAGCTCCTGAAGGTGCTGCACCGGCTGCGCGACGAGGGCAACACGGTCGTGGTGATCGAGCACAACCTCGACGTGATCAAGACGGCAGACTGGATCGTGGACCTGGGCCCCGAGGGCGGCGACGGCGGCGGGCGCATCGTGGCGGAGGGCACGCCCGAGCAGGTCGCCGCCTGCGAGGCCTCCTATACTGGCCGCTACCTCGCGCCCCTGCTGGCGCACCGCCGCGCGAAGGCGAAACGGAGTCGCACATGAATCACATCCGCACCCTGGCGCTTGGCGCCATCCTCGGCCTCGCCGCCATGGGCGCAACGGCGCAGTCCGCGCTGACGGCGACCGGCGCGTGGAGCCGCGCCACGCCGCCCGGCACCACGGTCGGCGCGGCCTACCTCGTGATCGACAACCGCGCCTCGCGATCCGACCGCCTGCTGTCGGCCAGCTCCCCGCGCGCCACGCGCGTCGAGGTGCACGCGACGGTCCACGAGGGGGACACGGCCCGCATGAAGCGGGTGGACCCCCTGCACGTCGGGGCCGGGGAGCGCATCGAGCTCGAGCCGGGCGGGATGCACCTGATGCTGATGGGTCTCGACGCGCCGCTGCGCGAGGGCGAGCAGGTGCCGCTGGTGCTGCGCTTCGAGGTGGCCGGCGAGGTGCGGGTGAAGGCCCGCGTGTACGCGCCCGGCGAGGACGCGGGCTCGGAAGACCACTCTCACCACCACGGCCACTGAGGCCTGGCCCTCAGGCGCCGAGGGCGATCCGCAGCGACTGCACCTCGCTTTCAGCGTCCTTCAGAACGGCGGCGCAGGTAGGCCCGTCGAGGCCGAGCCGGCTGAGGCTGCGCACGCCATGCAGGTTGAACTCCAGGTCCGCTGGATAGCCGGCGTAGGACGCCATGATCACGCTTACGATCAGCACGTCGGTGAGGTCGACGTGCCCGAAGACCGCGCGCTCGATGTCGTCCTGCTGACCGACCGCCTCGGCGACGGCCTCGGGAAAACCCCAGGCCTCGAGGATGGCCTTGCCGATGCTGGCGTGCCAGTCACGCAGCACCTGGCCGAGGCTGGCGGCGTCGTCGAACAGCTCGGGGCAGGTGTCGGCGCGGCCGAGGATGTAGAGCTTGCCGACGCCGTGCATCAGCCCTGCGAGCATCGCCTCATCGGCGTTCAGCGAGGCATGCCGGCGCGCCGTGGCCTGGCAGACCGACGCGACCATGAGGCTCTGCATCCAGACTTCCGTCAGCCGCTCGCGCACGTGCTTGAGCCGTGCCGCGTCGCGAAGCTGGGCGATCGCGAAAGCCATGGCGGCGCTTCGGAGGTTGTTGAAGCCCATCATCGTGATCGCGTGCCGGAGGTCGGCAACCTTCCTGCCTTCCGGGTTCATGGCGAAGGACGCGGCCAGGTGCATGATGCGGGCCGCGAGCGCAGGCTCCGACCCCACCACGCGCGCGAGGCGCGCCGCCGTCACGTTCGGGTCGCGCAGGGCGTCACGCACCCGCATCACGATTTCAGGCGAGGACGGCAGCTCCAGCTTGCCGCTGGACAGCTCGCCCGCCAGCCGCTGCACGAAGGCGAAGGCCGCGCCGCCGATTTGCCCCTCGTCTTGCTGGGCTGTCACCGTCATCCGCCCACCCCGCTCAACCGTCCAGCGCTCGCCGCAGGTCGAGGATCTCGGCGCGCGAGTCCTCCAGCAGGCTGGCGCAGGTCCCGGCATCGAGCGCGAGCCTCGCAAGCCACCTCGACTGTGCCGCGACGGTCTCCAGCCCGGCGGTGCCGTCGACGTAGTCGGCGAGCAGCCTGCCGGTGGCCAGCACGTGCGCGAGGTCGCTGGCATCGGGCCGATCGGCATGGTCGAATTCGTCCTGCCGCTCCACTGCCGAGACGATCTGCTCCGGCAGACCCCAGTTCTCCAGGACAGCCTTGCCCACGCTCGCGTGCCAGCCGGCCATGATCCCGGAGAGTTCCTCCTCGCGCCCGGCCAGCGGCTGCGAGCCCGCGAAGCGAGTGAGGATGTAGGTCTTGCCGACCGTGTGCAGCAGCCCGGAGAGCATGGCCTCCTCCGGATGGCAGCGCGGCATCCGCTTCGCGACCGCATGCGTCACCGCCGAGACCCGCGTGGCCGATTCCCAGAGCTGCCTGAGCTGGCCGGCAATCCCGCGGTACTCGGAAGCGCGCTGGATCTGGCCCATCGCGAACGAGAGGGCCGAGGTTCGCACGAGGTTGTGGCCCATGCGCGTGATGGCCGCCTTGAGGTCGGTGACCGCCCGGCCGCCGGGGTTCAGGGCCGTGGAGTTGGCGAGCTTGAGCAGCCGCGCCGCGAGCGCCGGCTCCGTGCCGACCAGCCGGGCGACTTTCTCCACGGAGACGTTCTCGTCCGAGAGCGCCTGCCGGATGCGGATGACCACGTCCGGGAACGAGGGCAGCTCCAGCCTGCCGCCCGACACGTCGGCCGCCAGCATCTGCACCAGCGACATCTGCCACGAATGGTCCGGCGTGGAAAACTGCTGCGCGGCTGTCATGGTATAGCGGCTCCCGGACGACGGCCGGAGGTGTCGCCCGACATGATTGTGGACGTTATGTCGGCCGCGGGGGATCGGACTTGAGCGGCCGCGATCAGACTGTGCGCGCAGTGGCAGGCGGGCTCGAGAAGCTGTGGCGCACTTCGCCGTCCGCGAGGCGCTCGCGGTAGCGGCCCCGGGTCCAGGCGCCGATCACCTTGCGCCAGAAGGCGACGGCATCGCCGTTGCGAACCGACTCGGACACCAGCCAGTCGCCCTCGAAGCGGGTGAAGATGAGTCCCGCCGCCTCCCGCCCGAGGCCCCGGCGGCGCTCCTCGCGGCGGATGAAGAACTCCGTCATGCGCCACCGCGGCGAACCATCCGCCCGGCTGCGCTCCACGAGCGCGAAGCCCACCGGGCTGCCCTCGCGCAGGATCACGAGCGGCGTGGCGTAGTCGCCGCGGAACCAGTGCGACAGCAGGTCCCGCTCGCTCTGGCCGGTGACGTCGAGGGCGGGGAACACGCCCGTGGCGCCCGCCGAGAGGTCGTGGATGTAATCGTGGTATGCCGCCTCGATCCAGGCACGGTCGGCCCGGGCCGGGCGCGCATCACGGATGCTGATCGTCATCTTCAGTCCCTGAAAACGAAACCGGGCGGCGTCGCGGTGCTTCCGCGTCGCCGCCCGGCCATTCGAGCCGATTCCGGCAGCGCGTTACGGCTGCGGAGCAGCCTCGCCGGCAGCACCCTCGACAGCCTCGGCGGCCTCGGTGGCAGCGCCCTCGACGGCAGCAGCGGCGTCGGTGGCTGCGCCCTCGACGGCAGTAGCGGCGTCGGTGGCGGCACCCTCGACGGCAGTGGCGGCCTCGGTGGCAGCCTGCTCGACCGCGGCAGGAGCAGCGGCCTCAGGAGCCGGAGCAGCCTCTTCCTTCTTGCCACCACAGGCCGACAGGACGAGGGCCACGGCAAAGGCACCCCAAATCTTCGCGTTCATCTTGATACCCCAGGATATGAATAGAGAGGGAGGAGCGACACGCGACGCGTACCCGTGCACGAAAACGTGCTCCAAGTCCGCCGCGGCCCGCAATTCTAGCTGTTTTGCGATGCATTTCAACGAACAAAATCGCCCCCGGCGCCTGGGGGGGCCGGAAGGTGGCTGGCCGGGCCGGCTGCGTGGCGCTAGTCTCGCCGGGACCCGCGTGGAGGATGCCCATGGACGCCGGACTGCACGACCTTTACAGGCAGCACCTCGCCGCGGTGACCGCTCGCACCGCCTCGGCCCTCGAGGAGAGCGGCTTCGAGGGCCTGATCGCGCCGGCAGGGCTGCCCCCTTGCCCGGTGTTCGACGACAACCCTTACCCGTTCCGCGCCAATCCGCAGTTCCGCCTATGGGTGCCGGAGGCGGAGCCGGGCAGCCACGTGGTGATCCGCCCCGGTGAGCGCCCCCAGTTGCTGTTCCACCAGCCGGCCGACTACTGGCACCAGCCACCGGCCCTGCCCAAGGACCGGTGGACGGAGCAGTTCGCGCTGGAGGTCATCGGGGACCCTGCCGAGTTACGGCGCTTCCTGGAGCCGGGCCGCCGCTGGGCGATCGCAGGCGACCGGCATCCTGCCTGGGACGGGCTGGGTGACTGGAATCCGCCGGCATTGCTGAACCGGCTCGATTACGCCCGGGCCGCCAAGACGCCGTACGAGGTCGAATGCGTGGCCCGCGCCAGCACCCTCGCCGCGCGTGCCCATGCCGCGGCGGCCGACGCCTTTCACGGCGGTGAGAGCGAGTACGGCATCCACCTCGCGTACCTGCGGGCCGCCTCGCTCGCCGAGGATGACCTGCCCTACCGCAACATCGTGGCGCTCGACCGGCACGGCGCGGTGCTCCACTACCAGCACCTGCAGCGCTCGCTCGACGGGCCAGCCTCGTCCTTCCTGATCGACGCCGGCGCCGCCTATGCCGGCTATGCGAGCGACATCACGCGCAGTTACGCAAGGCGGCCCGGCCGGTTTGCGGACCTCGTGGCCGCCCTGGACGTGGAGCAGCAGGCGCTCGCCGCGGCCGTTCGGCCGGGCGTCGACTACAGGGAGCTGCACCTCGCGGCCCACGAGGCGGTCGCGCGCGTGCTCGCGGCCGCAGGGCTGCTCCGTTGCGACGCCGGTACCGCGGTCGAGGCGGGGGTGACGCGGGTGTTCTTCCCCCATGGCATCGGGCACCTGCTGGGACTGCAGGTCCATGACGTCGGCGGCCTGATGGCGGGACCGGACGGCGGTGAGCGCCCGCGCCCGGACGGTCACCCTTTCCTGCGGCTCACCCGCGAGCTCGCGGATGGCTTCGTGGTCACGATCGAGCCGGGCATCTACTTCATCGACCAGCTGCTCGCCGAGGCGGCGGCGGACGGACGGCGCGCCCTGATCGACTGGGCGGCGGTGGACCAGCTGCGCCCCTTCGGCGGGGTGCGCGTCGAGGATGACGTCGTTGCGCTGCCCGCAGGCGCCCGCAACCTCACGCGCGAGGCCTTCGAATCCCTGTCACAGGGTGCCGGCCCGCGGTAGGTCGCCCACGCAAAAAGAAGCCGGGCGCTTGCCCGGCTTCCTCCACTGGCGACCAAGAAGGCTGCGTCGCAGCCTGCAAGGAGTGGAAACCTTTTGCCGCCTCAGGCAGCCGCCGCCTTGCGGCGCCGGGGCTTGGCCTCGGCCTCCGCCGCGGGGGCGGCGGCCTTCTTGCGGGCGCGCTTCGCCGCGGGCTTGGCTTCCTCGGCCGGGGCCTCGGCGGCCGCGACGGCGGGCTTGTCCACGAGCTGCATCAGCGCCATGGGCGCGGCGTCGCCCGGACGAGGATCCATGCGCAGGATCCTCGTGTAGCCGCCGGCGCGCGCCATGAAGCGCGGACCGAGGTCCTCGAACAGCTTGCTCACGATGGCGTCGTCACGCAACTGCGCGAACGCGCGACGGCGCGAAGCCAGCGTATCCGTCTTGCCGAGCGTGATCAGGGGCTCCACGACGCGGCGCAGCTCCTTGGCCTTCGGCAGGGTGGTGCGGATCGTCTCGTGGCGGAGCAGCGCGGCGGCCATGTTGCGCATCAGCGCCTTGCGATGGGCGCTGTTGCGCGACAGCTGCCGGCCGGAAAGGTGGTGGCGCATGGTCGTCTCTTCCTGGGGTTCGGTCGGCTCAGGCCGACTTCAGCTCGTCTTCGCGGCGGAGGCTGGCCGGCGGCCAGCCGTCGATGCGCATCCCGAGCGTGAGGCCGTGGCTCTCCAGAACCTCCTTGATCTCGGTAAGCGACTTCTTGCCCAGGTTGGGCGTGCGCAGCAGCTCCACTTCGGTGCGCTGCACGAGGTCGCCGATATAGTGGATGTTCTCGGCCTTGAGGCAGTTGGCGCTGCGCACGGTGAGCTCGAGTTCGTCCACCGGACGCAGCAGGATCGGGTCGGGAAGCGGGCCGGTCTGCTGCACAGGCTGCTCGCCCTGCCCCTCGAGCTGCACGAACACGGTCAGCTGGTCCTTGAGTATGCCGCCGGCACGCCGGATGGCTTCCTCGGGATCGATCGTGCCGTTGGTCTCGATGTCGATGATCAGCTTGTCGAGGTCGGTGCGCTGCTCGACGCGGGCCGACTCGACGCCGTAGGTCACGCGGCGGACCGGCGAGAAGGAGGCATCGAGCTGCAGTCGGCCGATCGGCCGGCTCTGCTCCTCGAACTCCGCGCGCTGCGCCGCCGGCCGGTAGCCGCGGCCACGCTCGACCTTGAGCGTCATGTTCAGCTCGATCGGCTTGGTGAGCGTCGCGATGACCAGGTCCGGGTTCACGATCTCGATGTCGTGGTCGGTCTGGATGTCGCCCGCGGTCACCGGGCCGGGGCCCTTCTTGTGCAGCCGCAGCTCGGTCTCGCTGCGGGCGTGCATGCGGATGGCGATACCCTTGAGGTTCAGCAGGATGTCGACGACATCCTCCTGGACACCCTCGATGCTGGTGTACTCGTGGAGCACCCCGTCGATCTCGACCTCGGTGATCGCGCATCCAGGCATGGACGACAGCAGCACGCGCCGCAGCGCGTTGCCGAGCGTGTGCCCGAAGCCGCGCTCGAACGGCTCGATCACGATGCGGGCATGGCGCGGCGCGGTCGCCGTCACCTTGACCGACTTGGGCTTGAGAAATTCCGTGGCGGATCCCTGCATGGCCGTCACCTGTTACTTGGAGTAG
>JALORP010000028.1 GCA_025458865.1 Steroidobacteraceae bacterium
GGGGCCCCACAGCCGAGCGTAAGGCGGCGCGAGGCTCGGCGAGCGCCGCAGCGAGGCGAGGAGTGCCCCCCGCCGGATCCCGGCTGCGGCGCAGGCACCGCTCCGGATCCCGCCGGCGCGCGAGGCACTGTTCTGAATCCTGTCCTGATTCCGGTTCCGGTTCCGGTTCCGGTTCCGGTTCCCGGTCGCGGCCCAGGCACAAGTTCCCTACCCCGCGCTCCCGAAGCACCAAGGTCGTCTTGAAGTCCCCTACTTCGGGAAGGCGGGCTTGCGCTTGCCGAGGAATGCGCCGATGCCCTCGGCACCCTCCGCGCTCGCGCCCTGGCGCGCGATCGTGCGGCTCTCGTCCTCGAGCTGCGCCTCGAGCGCAGCACTGCTGCGCATCAGCCGCTTCGCGTGGCCGAAGGCGTGCAGCGGCCCCGCCGCCAGCTTCGCCGCGAGCGCCGCCGCCTCGGCGGCGAGCTGCGCATCCGGCACGATCCGGTTGACGAGCCCCCACTCCAGCGCCTCGGCCGCCGTCAGCGGGCGGTTCGTGAGCACGAGCTCCATGGCGCGCTTCATGCCCACGAGGCGCGGCAGGAAAAACGAAGTGCTGCCGTCCGGCGTGAGCCCGACGCCCGTGTAGGCCAGCGAGAACTTCGCGCCCTCGGCCGCGATGGCGAGGTCCGCCATGGCCACGAGCCCGACGCCCGCGCCCGCCGCGGTGCCGTTGACCGCCGCGATCACCGGCGCCTCGAGGCGCGTAAAGGCGACGATCGCCGCGTGCAGGTCCACCGTCAGCTCGCGCAGGTAGGCCTCGCGGGCGTCGCCCTCGTTCATCATCATGGCGCCGAGGTCGCCGCCGAAGCAGAAGGCCTTGCCCGCGCCGGTGATGACGACCGCACGCACGCCGCCCTCGCTGCCGCAGCGGCGCGCCGCCGCCAGCAGGTCGCGGCCGAACTGCAGGTTCATCGTGTTGGCCGCGTCGGGGCGATTGAGCGTCACCGTGGCGACACCCTCGCTGATCGCGAGGCTGACCGTTGGATCCATCGTCATGCTCCTGTCAGGGCTTCTTGCTGTCGCGAAGCTCGCGCAGCTTGTCCTCGAGGTAGCCGAGCACGCGCCGGTCCCGCTCGGTCTCCTTGTGCACCAGGAAGCTGATCGCCATGCCCTCGAGCACGTAGCGGGTCAGGTCCAGGGCCACGTCGAAGTTCTCGTCCTCGGTGCGCCACTCGGTGAACACCTCGCGGGCCGTCCGGTGCCACTCCTCCTCGAAGGCTTCCTGCGCGGGCCGGAGGATGGCGGCGAGCTCCGGATCGGTGCGCGCCGCCACGACCAGCTCGAAGAAGGCCACGAACATCGGGTGGCGGACGTGCTGCCAGTAGGCGTCGAGGTTCGAGCGCACGCGGTCGCCATCGGGATTCGTGCGCGTCACGGCGCGACGGAAGGCCCTGAGGCGCTTGGCGTGCAGGTGCTCGACCGCGGCGCGCACGATGTCCACCTTGGACGGGAAGTGATGCAGCATGGCTCCGCGCGACAGGCCGGCCTTGTCGGCGATCGCGGTCGTGGTGGTGCGCGCGTAGCCGAGGTCTACGAAGCACTTGATCGCCGCCTCGACGATCAGGTTGCGCGTGGCCGCGCTCTTCTGGGCCTGCCAGCCGGCCGGCTCCTGGGCATCGTCGAGGGCGTTGCTGCGGGTCATTTCGTATGCCATCCGGGGCCCGGGCTTGCGCCCGGCTTCAACCGGCGAGGCCTCCCGTTTTGGCCGAGGCATCAAGAATGTCGGCGCTGTCGGAAAAAGTCAAAGCTGATTGAAACCGGCACCGCTGACTGCTAACGTCCGGCCTCCCCGGGTCGGCCCCGGCAGTCACAGAGGAGACGCTCATGGGACGCGTGGAAGGCAAGGTCGCGATCGTCACCGGTGGCGCGCAGGGTCTCGGCAAGGCCGACTGCGAAGCGCTGGTCCGCGAGGGCGCCAGGGTCGTGGTCACGGACGTCAAGGAGGCCGAGGGCCGGGCGACCGCCGCCGAACTCAACGCCCTGCGCCCCGGCAGCGCGATCTTCCTCAAGCAGGACGTGCGGGACGAGCAGCGCTGGATCGAGGTCGTGGCCGCCGCGGTCGAGACCTTCGGGGGCCTGCACATCCTCGTCAACAACGCCGGGATGGTGCGCATGGGCACGCCGGACGTGGTGACGCTCGAAGACTTCCGGCTGCACAGCGCCGTCATGAGCGAGGGCGTGTTCCTCGGCTGCAAGCACGCCATCCCCGCCATGGCGAAGTCCGGTGGCGGCTCGATCATCAATGTCTCGTCGGTCGCTTCGCACCTCGGCTACCCGGTGTACTTCTCCTACACCGCGGCCAAGGGCGCCGTGCGCGCCATGACCAAGTCGCTCGCGGTGTGGTGCCAGATGAACAAGTGGAACATCCGGGTGAACAGCATCCACCCGGGCGCGACCGACACGGAGATGGTGCAGAACAGCGCCCGGGAGCTGGGCGTGTCCGTGGACGTCTTCCGCGAGACCGGCCCTGGCCTCGGCCGGCCGGAGGACGTGGCGAACGTCGTGCTGTTCCTCGCCTCGGAGGAGTCGAAGTACCTCAACGGCGCCGAGCTGCTGCTCGACAACGCGCTGACGATCCAGTGACGGGGAGCGGCCCGCCCGCACGGGCGGGCCGCCGCTCGCTCATTCGTCGGGCGCGATGGACACCCTGAGCCCGGACACCGATTCCTCGAGCTGCACCTGGCAGGACAGCCGGGAATTGGGCTGGTAGCCGGAGAGCTCCTGCAGCAGCTCCTTCTCGTCCGGCTGCGGCGCCGGCAGCTTGCCGAGCCAGGCGTCGTCCACGTAGATGTGGCAGGTCGCGCAGGAGCACATGCCCCCGCAGATCGCGGCCACGCCCCAGTCGAGCTCGCGCAGCGTCTCCATGACGCTGACACCCACCTTGCCCTCGACCTTGTGCTCCACGCCGTCCCGGTCGACCACGATCAAATCGGCCATGCGCCGCTTCCTCTCCGCTGCCACTGGTTGCTGGCGGCCGGCCCAGGGCCGGCGCGCCAAAGACGCGCGATCTTGCGTGAGCCGGGAGGCCTGCGCAATACGCGTTCGCGCGGGATGATAGCGCGCTGGAAAAAAACAGTCATGACTGTTTGTTCGCTCCGGCCGCGTCGCCTATAATCATCGGTGGCCGGCCTGCGCTGCGCGGGCCAATCCCGCGCCGCGAGGCGCCGCAAAGATCAGGAGTCGAGCAATGGATCTGGGACTGCGCGGAAAGAAGGCGATCGTCACGGGCGCCACCAAGGGCATCGGCCGCCAGATCGTGGAGCTGCTCGCCGCCGAGGGCTGCGACGTTGCGCTGTGCGCGCGCAGCGAGGACGAGATCGACGAGGCGGTTCGCTCGCTGAAGGCCCGCGGCGTGAACGTGGTCGGCGGCGCGGTCAACGTGCGTGACGGCGAGGCCTACAAGGCATGGCTGGAGAAGGCCGTCGCCGAGCTGGGCGGCTGCGACATCTTCGTGCCGAACGTGAGCGCCGGCGGCGGCATGGATTCCGAGAAGAACTGGTGGAAGAACTTCGAGGTGGACGTGCTGCACACCGTCCGCGGCTGCGAGACGCTGATGCCGCACCTCGAGAAGTCCGGCCATGGCAGCATCGTGATGATCAGCTCGACGAACGCCGTCGAGACGTTCTACGTGCCGATGGCCTACAACGCCATGAAGGCCGCGCTGATCACCTACTCCAAGCAGCTCTCGCAGTTCGTCGGCCGCAAGAACGTGCGCGTCAACACCGTCTGCCCGGGCCCGATCTACTTCGAGGGCGGCGCTTGGGAGATGATCAAGAGCACGAACCAGAAGATGTACGACGCGACACTGAAGGCCATGCCGAACGGCCGCTTCGGTTCGCCAGAGGAGATCGCCCGCGTGGTCGCCTTCCTCGCGAGCCCGGCCGCCTCCATCATCACGGGCGCGAACGTGGTCGCAGACAACGGCTACACGAAGCGGGTCCAGTTCTGAGATGCTGCCCCCGCGCGTGAACGCCTACTGTGTCGTGGGCGGCCGCTACCACGACATGGACTTCGCGCGCGTGGAGATCCTCGAGCTGCTCGGCGAGCACCCGCGCATCCGCACGCGGGTGGGCGAGGACTACCGCGACGTCGAGGCGATCCTCGCCGCCGACCTGCTCGTCACCTACACCGTGGACGTGGTGCCGGACGAGGCGACGGCTGCGCGGCTGCGCGACTGGGTCGGCGCAGGCCACCGCTGGCTCGCGCTGCACGGCACTAACTCGATCCTGAAGTGGTCGAAGCCCCACAAGGCCTGGGAGGCGCCGCGGAACGCGCCGCTGTTCATGGAAACCGTCGGCAGCCAGTTCCTCTCGCACCCGCCCATCGCGCCCTACCGCGTCGAGGTCACCCGGCCCGACCACCCGCTGGTGGCCGGCATCGAGCCCTTCGACGCCGACGACGAGCTTTACTTGTCCGAGCTGCACGGTCCGCTCGAGGTGCTGCTGCACACGCGCTGGAGCGGCGAGACGCCGCTGTTCGTGGACCGGGACTGGACCACCGACGAGCCCCGGCCGGTGATGTACCTGAAGCGCGTCGGCGAGGGCGAGGTGCTCTACCTGACGCTCGGCCACGCCCGGGGCCGCTACGACATGCAGCCGCTCATGGCCGAGTACCCCGAGGTCGAGCGCGGCAGCTGGAAGAACCCGGCATTCTACGAACTGCTGCGCCGCGGGCTCGCCTGGGCCGCGCGTATCGAGGAGCGTTGACATGGCCACGAACCCGAAGGACTCTCCGCCCGAGGGCCTGATCGAGCGCTCGCGCACCCCGCAATACAAGCGGGTGCGGCGCGTCGCGCCGGAGGACAGCCCCGAGACGCCCGCCGGCAAGGCGCCCGACCCCGACCTCGGCCACGGGATGATCCCGAAGGAGCGCTACACCTCCACTGAGTTCATGCAGCTCGAATGGGACCGGATGTGGACCAAGGTGTGGCTGCTCGGCGGCCTCGAGTCCGACATCCCGGAGCCGGGCGATTACATCTGCACCGAGATCGGGAAGGAGTCGGTCCTGATCGTGCGCCAGCGCGACGGCGGCGTGCGCGCCTTCTACAACGTCTGCCTGCACCGCGGGAACCGCCTGCGCCCGGAAGGCGTGTCGAGCGCCGAGAGCTTCAAGTGCCAGTACCACCACTGGGAATACGACCTCGACGGCAGCTTCCTGCGCATCCCCGACCTCGACACCTTCCCGCAGGGCGCCCCGCCCTGCCGCGGCCTCGTCGAGCTGCCCTGCGACACGTGGGGCAGCTTCGTGTGGTTCAGCCTGAACCCCGAGGTCGAGCCGCTGCGCGAGTTCCTCGACCCCATGCCGCAGCACCTCGACCCGTACAACTTCCACAAGATGGCGCTCACGCGCGACATCACGGTGGAGTGGGCCTGCAACTGGAAGGCCTCCGTGGACGCGTTCAACGAGAGCTACCACGTGCAGGGCATCCACCCGCAGCTCCTCTACTACCTCCACGACCTCGACATCCAGATCGACTGCTACGAGCGGCACAACCGCTACCTGATCCCCTTCGGCACGGTGAGCCCGCGCGTGCGCAAGCCGCCGACGATTCCCGACCCGATCAAGGTGATCATGAAAGGCGCGGGCATGGACCCGGCCGACTACGACGAGCCGATCGAGAACATCCGTCGCGACGTGCAGAGGTGGAAGCGCAAGCATGGCGCGTCGCAGGGCAAGGATTACTCGCGCCTCAACGACGACCAGCTCACGGACGACTACCACTACCTGATCTTCCCGAACGTGACGCTCAACGTCCACGCCGACGACCTGATGCTGTTCCGGCAACGGCCGCATCCGACCGACCCGAACCTCATGTACTACGACGTGTGGACCCTCGAGCTGGTGCCGGACGGCCAGGAGCGCCCGCGCCGCCCGCGCCACCAGCAGTTCAAGTACGGCGACAAGTCGATCGGCCTGGTGCTCGACCAGGACGCCCAGAACCTGCCCGGCGTGCAGGCCGGCATGAACTCGGCGGCGTTCAAGGGCCTGTGGATCGGGTCGCAGGAGCTGCGCATCCGCCACTTCCACAAGGTGCTCGACGACTACGTCTACGGCCCGGGCGGCAAGCCGCCCGGCGCGGCCTGAGGCCGCCGTGGCTGCCCCGGCGGACGGATCGGGCGCCCTGCAGTCCTTCGAGGTGAAGGGCGGGCCTGCCCTCGGCAGGCGCAACCTGCCGCGCCTGCGCCGCCGGCTCGAGTCTCTGGGCCTCGACGCCTTCCTCGTGCCGCACGAGGACGAGTACCAGAACGAGTACCTGCCCGAGGCGAACGAGCGCCTCGCCTGGGTGAGCGGCTTCACCGGCTCGGCCGGCGCGGCCTGGATCGGGCGGGGACGCGCCGTGCTGTTCGTGGACGGCCGCTACACGCTGCAGGGCCGCGGGCAGACCGACCCGGAACTCTTCGAGGTCGTCGACCTGCTGAAGCCGGGGATCGCCGGCTGGCTCGCGGCGAACGTGCGGGCGGGCGAGCGCATCGGCTACGACCCGCGGCTGCACACGCCCGACAGCCTCGCCGCGCTCGAGACCGCCTGCGCGAGCGCCGGCGCCACGCTGGTGCCGCTCGAGGAGAACCCGATCGATGCCGCGTGGCAGGACCGGCCACCGGCGCCGGCCGCCATGATGGTTCGCCACCCGGTCGAGTTCGCGGGCGAAGAGCATGCGGCCAAGCGCGAGCGCCTCGCGGCGGAGCTGCGCGCAGCAAAGCTCGCCGCTTTCCTGCTGACCTCGCCCGCCTCGATCGCGTGGCTGCTCAACGTCCGCGGCGGCGACGTGCGCCACAGCCCGCTGTGCCTGGCGACCGCGCTGCTGCACGCCGACGGGGCCGTGGACCTGTTCCTGGAGCCGGCGAAGACCAGCCACGCGCTGGGCGCGCACCTCGGCGAGACCGTGCGGCTGCACCCGCCAGGGGCGCTGCCCCAGGCTCTCGCCGCCCTGTGCGGCAGCCGCGTCGGCGTGGATCCGGCCAGCACCGCCGCGTGGTTCTTCGACCGCCTGCACGCTGCAGGCGCCGAGGCGGTTCGGGGACCCGATCCCTGCGTGAAGCCACGCGCCTGCAAGAACGCCATCGAGATCGAGGGCGCGCGGCGGGCGCACCGGCGCGACGGGCTCGTCCTCACGCGCTTCCTGCACTGGCTCGCCACCGAGGCGCAGTCCGGCCGGGAGGACGAGATCTCCGCCGCACGGCGACTCGAGGCGATGCGGCGCGAGTTGCCCGAGCTGTTCGACCTGTCCTTCGAGACGATCTCGGCCGCCGGCCCCAATTCCGCCCTGCCCCACTACCGCGCCAGCGTGAAGTCCAACCGGCGCCTGAAGCGCGGCACGCTCTACCTCGTGGACTCGGGCGCCCAGTTCCGCGACGGCACGACGGACGTCACGCGCACCGTGGCGATCGGCCGCCCGACCCGCGAGATGCGCGAGCGCTACACGCAGGTGCTGCGCGGACACATCGCCCTCGCCACGGTCCGCTTCCCGGCCGGAACGACCGGCACGCACCTCGACGCGCTGGCGCGCCTGCCGCTGTGGCAGGCGGGCCTCGACTACGACCACGGCACCGGCCACGGCGTCGGCAGCTACCTCGGCGTGCACGAGGGCCCGCAGCGCATCGCGCGGGCGCTGAACGCCGCGGCGCTCGAGCCGGGCATGATCGTCTCGAACGAGCCCGGCTACTACCGCGCCGGCGAGTACGGCATCCGCATCGAGAACCTGCAGGTGGTGACGCCGCCAGCCGCCATCGAGGGTGGCGACCGGTCCATGCTCGGCTTCGAACCGCTGACGCTCGCGCCGCTCGCGCGCGACCTGATCCTTCGCGGACTGCTGCTGCCCGCCGAACGCGACTGGGTGGACCGCTACCACGCGCGCGTGCTCGAGGCGCACGCACCGCGGCTCGACGCCGCGGTCCGCGCCTGGCTCGAGGCGCAGTGCGCGCCGCTGTGAGCCGGGGGCACACGCCTCCGGGCCGGCGGCTTGGCACCGCCCAAACAAGCAGCGCTGCTTGTAACCGTCAAGGTTGACCGTTTTTTGGCCGTGGCTTAGAGTCACCGCTCGGCCGCCTTCCGAGCGGCACCTGGGGGTTCCACCGTGCAGCTTTCACGCGACCAGCTCCTTCGCGCCTACCGGCAGATGAAGACGATCCGCGAGTTCGAGGAGCGCCTGCACGTCGAAATCCAGACGGGCGAGATCCCCGGCTTCACCCACCTCTATTCCGGCCAGGAAGCGGTCGCCGTCGGCGTCTGCGAGCACCTGACCGAGGAGGACTGGATCGCGAGCACCCACCGGGGTCACGGCCACTGCATCGCCAAGGGCTGCGACGTGCCCGGCATGATGCTCGAGATCTACGGCCGCCGGGACGGCCTGTGCAAGGGCAAGGGCGGCTCCATGCACATCGCCGACATGACCAAGGGCATGCTCGGCGCCAACGCCATCGTCGGCGGCGGGCCGCCGATCGCGGTGGGCGCAGCCCTCGCCTGCAAGGTCCGAAAGAACGGCCGGGTCGCGGTCGCCTTCGGCGGCGACGGCAGCTCGAACCAGGGCACGGTGTTCGAGGCGATGAACCTCGCCGTCGTGCTGCAGGCCCCGGCGATCTTCGTGTTCGAGCACAACGGCTACTCCGAGCACACCGGCGCCGACTACGCCGTGGGCTCGAAGGACATTGCAGGGCGCGCCCGCGGCTTCGGCATGCCGGCCGAAGTCTGCGACGGCGCCGACTTCTTCTCCGTGTACGAGGCGATGGGTCGGGCCGTGGAGCGCGCCCGCGCCGGCGGCGGCCCGACGACGATCGAGCCGAAGATCACCCGCTTCTTCGGGCACTTCGAGGGCGACCCCATGCTCTACCGCGCGAAGGACGAGGTCGCCCGGCAGCGCGAGAGCATGGACTGCCTCAAGAACTTCCGCGCCCGCGTCACGGCGGAAGGATGGCTCGCCGACGCCGACCTCGACCGCATCGACGCACAGGTGCTGGAGCTGATCGACCGCTCGGTCGCCTCGGCGCGCACAGCCGCGCCGCCGACGGCCGCCGACCTGCTGACCGACGTCTACGTGTCCTACTGAGGCTCCCCATGCGCCAGCTTTCCATGCGCGATGCAATCAACGAGGCGCTGCACATCGAGATGGCGCGCGACCCGCGCGTGATCGTGCTCGGCGAGGACGTCTCCGGCGGTGCCGGCGGCACCTCCGGCCAGCGAGATGCGGCCGGCGGCGTGTTCGGCGTGACCAAGGGCCTGCTGCCGAAGTTCGGCGAGGACCGGGTCATCGACACGCCCATCTCGGAGTCGGCGATCATCGGCGCGGCCAACGGCGCGGCTCTGGCGGGCCTGCGGCCCGTAGCCGAACTCATGTTCGCCGACTTCCTCGGCGTCTGCTTCGACCAGGTGTTCAACCAGGCGGCCAAGTTCCGCTACATGTTCGGCGGCAAGACCTCCTGCCCGATCGTCATCCGCACGGCCACGGGCGCCGGCATGAACATGGGCGCGCAGCACAGCCAGCCGCGACGACGACCCGGTGGTGTTCTTCGAGCACAAGGCACTGTATCCGCGCAAGGGCCCGGTGCCCGAGGGCGACTACACGATCCCCTTCGGCGAGGCGAACCTCGTGCGCGAGGGCGAGCACGTGACCGTGGTCGCCATCGGCCGCATGGTGTCCTTTGCCGAGAAGGCGCTCGACGCGCTCGCCAAGGACGGCATCACCGCCGACCTGATCGACCCGCGCACGCTCTCGCCGCTCGACGACGAGACCATCTACGAGAGCCTGGAGAACACCGGTCACCTGGTGATCGTGGACGAGTCGCCGCCGCGCTGCTCGGTCGCCTCCGACATCGCCGGGCTCGTCGCGACCAATGCCTTCCACGCCCTCAAGGCGCCGGTCGTGCAGATCACCCCGCCGCACACCCCGGTGCCGTTCGCGCGCGAGCTCGAGCGGGCCTACGTGCCGGGCCCCCAGGCCATCGAGGCCGCGATCCGCAGGCTCCTCAAGCAGAGCTGAAAATGAAGAACCGCATCCAGCCGATCACGATGCCGAAGTGGGGCATCGAGATGCAGGAAGGCACGATCAACGCATGGCACTGCGCCGTGGGCTCCGCGATCGCCAAGGGCGATCCGCTGCTCGACGTCGAGACGGAGAAGATCGTCAACTCCGTGGAGTCCCCCGTGGACGGGACCCTGCGCCGCGTGATCGCCGACGCAGGCGAGACGCGGCCGGTCGGCGCGCTGCTCGCGGTCTACGCGGATGCGGATGTCTCTGACGCCGAGATCGACGCCTTCATCACCAGCTTCAAGGCGGCCGATGCTTCGTTCGAGCCGGAGGCGCCCGCCGCCGCGGCAGAATCATCCCCGGCGACCGCTAACGACACATCCCCGGCCGCGGAGACCGAATCCAAGGTCAGCCCCATCGCGCGGCGCATCGCCGAGCGCCTCGGCATCGACGTGTCGAGGATCACGGGGACCGGCCGCCACGGACGCGTGTCGAAGGAGGACGTGGAGGCCTACGCACAGGCCCAGGGCCTGATGCCGGCCGAGGGCGGGCAGCCGGCGGCACCGGCGGCCGTGGACAACACGCCGACGCGCGAGAAGATGACCTCGATGCGCCTCACGATCGCCCGGCGCCTGACGGAATCCAAGCAGTCCATCCCGCACTACCGCCTGTCGGTGGACGTGGACTGCTCCGCAATGGCCGCAAGGCGCGCCGAGCTGGCTGTCGCAGGCACCAAGGTCTCGCTGAACGACCTGCTGCTGCGCGCCGTGGCGCTCACGCTCGTGGAGCATCGCGACGTCAACGCCCAGTTCGCGGGCGACGAGGTGCTGCGATTCCCGCACGCTGACGTCTGCGTCGCTGTCGCCACGGAAGGCGGACTCACGACGCCGATCGTGCGCGCCGCCGACACCAAGGACGTCGCGCAGATCGCCGCCGAGGTCGCCGACCTCGCCGAGCGTGCGCGCGGCGCGCGGCTCACCCGCGAGGAGATCACCGGCGGGACCTTCACCCTCTCGAACCTCGGCATGTTCGGGGTGGACCGCTTCGACGCGATCATCAACCCGCCGCAGGTGGCGATCCTCGCCGTCGGCGCCGCCGCCGACCGCGCCGTGGTGCGGGAGGGCGCGGTCGCCGTGGCGCGCGTCATGACGCTCGAGCTGTCCTGCGACCACCGGGTCGTGGACGGGGCCGTCGGCGGGCGCTTCCTCGCCGCCCTCAAGAAGCGACTGGAGACAGGAGAGTTCTGACATGCGCCACGCCGCCCGCCTCGCTCTCGCCCTGACCGCCGCGCTCGCCGCCGGCTGCGCAAAGAAGGAAACCGGGCCGGTGACGGCCGACACAGCGGCTCCCCATCCCGGCGCCGCCGTGTACACCAAGGCCTGCGCGGAGTGCCACGAGGGCGGCGTCGCCCGCGCTCCCCACAAGATGTTCCTGCAGATGATGCCGACCGACGGCATCGTGAAGGCCCTCGAGCAGGGCGTGATGCAGACGCAGGCCGCCGGCCTCACGCCCGGGGAACGCCGGGCGGTGGCGGAGTATCTCACCGGCCACTCGCTCGACGAGGTGATCGCGCGCACGCCGCCGCCCTCCTGCGAAGGCCCGCGGCGCGAGTTCGACCTCGGCCGCGCGCCCGCGAAGGCCGGCTGGGGCGTGACGCGCGAGAACCAGCGGTTCATTCCTGCCGATGTCGCCGGCCTCACGGCCGCGGACCTGCCGAAGCTCGAGCTGAAGTGGGCCTTCGCCTTCCCGGGCGCGAACCGCGCGCGCTCCCAGCCGACCGTGGCCATGGGCGCGGTTTTCGTCGGCAGCCAGGACGGCACGGTCTATGCGCTCGACAAGGAAACCGGCTGCGTGCGCTGGACGTTCCGCGCCAGCGCCGAGGTGCGCACGCCGGTGATCATCGAGGGCTGGGATGCCGCCTCGCCGCCGGATCGGCCGCTCGCCTATTTCGCGGACTTCATTGCGCGCGTGTACGCCGTGGACGCGCGCACGGGCGAGCTGGTCTGGGTGACCAAGGTGGACGACCACGCCAACGCCACCGTAACTGGCGCGCCGGTGCTGCTGAAGGACCGCCTCTACGTCCCGATCTCCTCGCTCGAGGTCACTTCGGCCGCCGACCCGAAGTACGCCTGCTGCACCTTCCGCGGCGCCGTGGCCTCGCTCGATGCGCGCAGCGGCGCGACGGTATGGAAGACCCACACGATCGACGAGCCGGCGCGCGAGGCCGGCAAGACGCGCATCGGCACGCCGATCCTCGCGCCGTCGGGCGCGCCGGTCTGGAACAGCCCGTCCATCGACGAGCAGCGCGGGGTGCTCTACGTCGGCACCGGCGAGAACTACTCCTCGCCCGCCAACGACCGCAGCGACGCGCTCATGGCCTTCGAACTGGCCACCGGCAAGCTGCTGTGGCACCGCCAGAAGACCGAGGGCGACGCCTGGAACGTGGCCTGCATGATGAAGGACAACCCCAACTGCCCCGAGGAGGACGGTCCGGACGTGGACTTCGGCGCGGGCACGATCATCGCGCGCGGCGCCGGTGGCCGCGACCTGCTTCTCGCCGGCCAGAAGTCGGGCGACGTGTATGCGCTCGACCTCGCGAAGCGCGGCGAACCCGTGTGGCACAACAAGGTGGGCCGCGGCGGCATCCAGGGCGGCATTCACTTCGGCATGGCGCTCGACGGCCAGCGACTGTACGTCCCGATCTCCGACATGACGAGCCCGGAGGCCGAGGTGCACCTGCACGACGTGCCCTCCAAGGCCGGCATCTACGCCCTCGACGTCGCGACCGGCAAGACGCTGTGGTCCCAGCCGGCCGACAACGTCTGCAACGGGCGCCAGTACTGCGAGGCGGGCATCTCGGCCGCCATCACCGCCATGCCGGGGGCCGTGCTCGCCGGCCACATGGACGGCCGCCTGCGCGCCTACGAGGCGGAGACGGGCAAGGTCCTGTGGGAGTACGACACCACGCAGGACGTGACGGCCACGGACGGCAGCCGCGCACACGGCGGCTCCTTCGGCGGCGGGGCCGGTCCGATCGTTCAAGACGGGATGCTGTTCGCCGCCTCCGGCTACGGCATCTACTTCCACATGCCGGGCAACGTGCTGCTGGCTTTCGCGCCCGGTAAGCGCTGATACCAGCGTGCGCCTGGGAGCTCAGCTCCCAGGCGCAACGGTCGCCCAGTTCACCCGCCGACGGTCGCGAGTACCCCTGACCACGCCTGTGCGACCGCCTCGAATAGGCGTCGGGCCACGTCAAGGCGATGCGGCTCGACACCCGCTTCCTCGCCATACGCGGCCAGAAGCGTGCGTTCACCCGCCTCGTCAAGCTGCTGATACGCCGCAAAGCCCGCCAGATCCATGATCGGGTCGCCGAGACCGGCGTATTCCCAGTCCACCGCAACCACCGTCTCGCCCGTGTCGAGGATGTTGGCGTGATGCAGGTCGTGGTGGCACAAGGCCGTCGTCATGGCACCTGGCTGGACCCTCAGGCCCTCGGCCTCGGCCAGCAGCGACGCGGGCACCTGCGCGGATGGCAGGAGGGCGCAGTAGCGCCGCAGAGATTCGCAGAAGTCCACCGCGCGCAGCCCGGTCGGGGGCGGCAGATCGTGCAGCGATCGCAGCCACCGAGCGACACGCTTGATCGATTCCGGCCGCCGGGCTTCCTCGCGCGACCAGGCGCGCCCCACCACCCACTCGTCCACCTTCAGACCTGCAGGCGGATCGCTCCAAAGCACCCGCGGCGCGAGGCCGTTTGCGGCCGCCGCGCGCTGCGCGATGAGCTCGGCTTCGCGGCAGACGCCGAGCTGCTCGTCGCCTGCTCCCGCGAGGCGCACGGCAACGGCGAGCGGCGGCCGGCCGAGGCGATAGACATGGTTGCGCGACCCGCCGGTCAGCGGCTCGACCTCGCGGCCGTCGAGCCCGAAGCGGCGCGCGATGGTCTCGAGCGCTTCGGCGTGTTGCGTCGCCACGGTCACTCGGCGCCGACCTGCTGCGCGGGGCGCCGCCCGGCCCGCCTCCAGGACACATAGCCGACGCCCGCCATCACGGCGAAGCCGGCGTAGAGGATCGCCGTGAACAGGAGATCCTGCGACAGGAACAGTGCCGCGAGTCCGAGGTCGATGACGCTCCACCAGAGCCAGTGCTCGGCGATCCGCCGCGCCATCATCCAGGTGGCCGCCACGCTTGCGAAAGTGCCGAGCGCATCGGCCCAGGGAGCGGCCGCGTCCGTAAAATGCCCGAGGAGCGGCGCGGCCATACTGGTCGCCGCGATCACGGCCAGCGCGGCCTGCGCATGGCGCCGAGCCGGCCAGCGCCGCGGCTCGACCGCGTCT
This sequence comes from Steroidobacteraceae bacterium, assembly GCA_025458865.1. GTDB lineage: Bacteria > Pseudomonadota > Gammaproteobacteria > Steroidobacterales > Steroidobacteraceae > SG8-30. The sequence continues at coordinate 14,332 of JALORP010000028.1, forward strand.
CCGCCGCCCGCAGCGCTCCACTGCCGCCAGCCGTAGACCGACAGCGCGACGTAGGCGACCTGCAGGGCGGACTGCAGGTACAGGGCCGCCTGCAGGAACACCGCGGCGTAGAGCGCCGTGCTCAGCCCGCCGGCGATCCAGCAGGCGCGGCGCCGGCGTATCGCGAGCACGATATAGGCGACGCCGAGCGCGACGGCGGCGAGTTCCGCACCCGACGTATCAGCCAGCTGCTGCTGCAGCCGGTCGAGCACGGCTCAGCCCCCGCCGCCGAGCACCTTCATCACGAACACGGCGCGCGCGGGTCCCTCGAAGGTCCGCGCCATTTCCTCCTGCAGCGCCTGCATCACGACGGCGTACTCGCCGGCGACCTGGGTGCTCATCGAGCTGGTCACGACGCGAAGGCCCGGCCGGGCGTTGAGGCGGTCGATGAAGTCCTTGATCGGCGGGATGAACTCGCCGGTCAGCGGATAGAGGCTCATCTCGACGGCGACGTGCATCGCGGAACTCCTCAGAAACGGAACGACGCGGTAACGCCCGCCTGGCGCGGGTCGCCGAGCCGCAGGTAGAGCTTCGCCGGGAAGTCCGGCGGCTCGTTGCCGAAATAGAAGCCGCGCACGGCGTAGCGCTCGTCGAAAGCGTTGCGCAGCCAGGCGTGCACGGACCAGTTCGCCGCCTCGTAGCCGGCGCGTAGATTGACCAGCGTGTACGCCCCCGAGCGCTCGTCGTGGCTGGTGTCGTAGTAGAACCGGTCCTGGCCGCCGACGTCGGCGCGCGCCATCCAGCCGGCCGGGTGGCGCCAGGTCGCGGCGAGCGAGTAGCGCCAGGACGGCGCGTGCGCCCACTCGCGCCCGTCGAGGTCGCGGTCGCCGTACTGGTAGCCCAGGTACTCGGACTCCATCAGCGACAGCGTCGCAGCCACGAGCAGCCGGGGGTGCGCCTGCCACTGCAGGCTGCCCTCGAGGCCCGTCGCGCGGCCGCGCGCGGCATTGTCGGTGTAGTAGACGAAGGTCAGCGGGTCCTGCGGATCGAGCTGAAAGGAAGTTGCGACCTGCTGGTCCTCGCGTCGCAGGTGGAAGACGGACAGGTCGCCGGCGAGGCCGAGCGAATCCCAGCGCCCCTTCACGCCCGCCTCGAAGCTGACCGCATATTCCGGGTCGAACTGCAGGCGATCCCCGGGGATCACCGCGCCGATGTTGAAACCGCCAGCCTTGAAGCCGCGCGAGACCGAAAGCCAGCCCTGGACGTTCTCGCCGAGGACCCGGCTGAGCGAGAGCTGCCCACCCCACATGCGGTCGCGCGGATCGAAGGCCGCACCGTCGGTATCCGAGTAACGGGCCTCGCGCTGCTCGAGGCGCAGGCCCGCCGTGAGCGTCGTCAGTGCCGAAAGGGACCAGTCGGCCTCGCCGTAGAGCGCAACGTTCGTGGCCCGGTAGCGGCTGTCGAGACTGCGGACGAACGTCTCGCCGAGGTAGTTGCCGTCGTCGTCTTGCGCGTTGTCTTCCTCGAGCCGCGAGGCAAAGGCGCCGGCGATCCAGCCGAGCGTGCCCGCCGCGCCCTCGAGCCGCAGGTCCTGGCTCAGGGTCGTGCGCGTGCGCAGCGTGCGCGAGAAGAAGTCGTAGGGCCCGGCGTCGCCCCAGTCGCGGTCGTTGCCCCAGTCGCCATCGAAGCTCGCCTCGAGCGTCGTGTCCGACCAGGCGGTGATGCTGCGAAACGCCGGGCCTGCGCCGGGCTCGAAGCGCGCGTCCGCTGACGCGCCGGTCGAGCGCTGGGCGTCGCGGCCCGGCCGGTCCGAGAGCGTCCGGAAGGAATTGTCGATGGCGAAGGCGTCGTAGCCGTTGTCGAGGTCGGCATGCAGCAGCGTCAGGTCCAGCTGCCAGCCGGCCGCGGGCAGGAGGCGCAGGCGCGCCCGCGCCGTCAATTCGTCGCGCTGGTTGGTGTCGTCCCGGCCAAGGTAGGCGTTCTCGCGGAACCCGTCGCTCGTCGCCTGCTGCAGCGCGACGCGCCAGGCCGCGCCATCGCCCGCTGCCGCCGGCAGCGCTCCGCCGGCGACGACGCCCGCGCCCCACAGCCCGTCCTCCGCGAAGCTCGCCTCGACCCCGAGCTCGCGTTCAGGACGCGGCGCGCGGGTCGCGACCTTGATGAGTCCCGCGAGCGCGTTCGCGCCGTAGCGCGTTCCCTGCGGGCCGCGCAGCACCTCGACCTGCTCCACGTCGAACAGGGTCGCCACCATGCCGAGGCCGCTGAAGTCGATCTCGTCCACCAGGAAGCCCACCGACGGGTTCGGCGCGCCCTGGTACTGCTCGAGCTCGCCGATGCCGCGCAGCTGGAAGTAGCGCGGCCGCGAACTCGCGCCGGCCCAGGAGAGCGAAGGCACCTGCGGCAGCAGTTCCTCGAGGTGCTGAACGCCGCCGTCAGCGACGGTGCGCTGGTCGAGGACCGTCGCGCTGACCGGGAGCTCCGCGAGCGGCACTTCCCGCAGCGAGGCGGTCACGACGATTTCCTCGAGACGCGGTGGTTCCGCGGCGGAGGCGACGACGGGCGCGGCGGCGAGCGCCGCCATCAGGACACTGCGCATGGCGGCCTCAGGCGCGGCCCGGCGCGGCGCGAAGACTGGTGGAAACGACGGTGTTCGAGTGGCTCATGCCTGCTCCCTACGCCGGTCCTAACCGGATCAGGTTCAACGGGTTTGCCGGTGAGCTCGGTTGAGCGGTCGGCATCTCAGGCCCTTGCGGGCCACCCCAAGGCGGAGTGAAGCGTATCGGGGCACGGGCGGCGAGGCAAGTAGCGAGCGGGCAGCGGCGGGAGGCCCGTGCTCCACGCTTCGTGGATGCAGGCCGGGTCAGGGCGCCTCGGCTTCCTGCGGTGTGCCGGCCTCCATCCCGTCGTGACTGTCCGCGATCACCCGGTTCCGGCCGGAGCGCTTGGCCAGGTACAGGCAGGTGTCGGCGCGTTCGATCAGCGCCGGCACCTGCACCTCCCGGCGGCGGGCCGCGACGCCGACGCTCATCGTCACGCCAAGGCCCGGCGACAGCGTGGACCAGTCTTCCGACGCCACCGCCAGGCGGAGCTCCTCGCAGACGATGCGCGCAGCGTCCTCGTCGAGACCGGGAAAGCAGAAGAGGAACTCCTCGCCGCCGTAGCGGGCGACCATTCCCGCAGAGCCGATGCGCGACTCGAAAACGCGCGCCACGCGTTCGAGCACGCGGTCGCCGACGCCGTGCGAATGCCGGTCGTTGATCTGCTTGAAGTGATCGATGTCCGCCAGCGCGACGCTGAAGGCGACGCCGTCCCGCAGGGCGCGATCGAGCTCGCCGCGCAGGTGATCGTCGGCGTGGCGGCGGTTGTAGAGGCCGGTGAGCGTGTCCTGCGCCGCCAGGCGCTCGAGCTGACGCGTCTTCTCCTGCAGCGCGGCGGTTCGATCGGCGACGAGACGTTCGAGGCGCATCCGCATCTCCGCGAAGCGCTTGAGCGCCAGCATGCCCGCCGCGAGCACCGCCAGCAGCAGCACGAGCACGCCGGTCTCCATCCGGGTCCAGGTGATGGCGACGACGATCGCGACCAATCCGGCCGCCAGTTCCATGGTGGTATCGAACAGGCTGAAGGCCTGGCGGGGCGACTGCCCGCGCAGGAAATAGAGACCCATCATCCCGGCCTCGTTGATGAGCTGCATCGCGAGGAGCGTCAGCAGCACCGCGCCGAACGACGCGAGGCCGAGCCCGTCCAGCGGCACGGCGCCGCCGGCCGCGAGGTAGAGATGCCCGGCGGCGAGCACCATCAGCGCCATGAGGCCGGAATTGGTCAGCGACGCGAAGAGCACCGCGCGCAGCGGCTGGCCCTTCCCCAGCCGGTGCCACGGGTATATCAGCGAGGCGAGGCCGTTGATCCAGGCGGCGTCCACCGGCCCGAGCACCAGCAGGCTCGAGACCTGCGCCACGCGATCGAAGGACACATAGCCGAAAGCCGAGTGTTCGTAGCCGATCGCGATCGTGAAAAGGCCGAACCCCAGGAAGAACAGCACGACCGGCCAGTCGCCCGCGTCGAGGCTGCTGCCCGGGAACGACAGGGCAACGGCGATCAGCGCCGCGGTGAACAGCGCAATGCCGTACGCGTACTCACCCGGACGGGACCAGGGGCGTCGCTGTTCCATGGGCTCGCGGCCGCGGGACGTGGACCCGAACCTTAGCAGGAACACGCCCTGTGAGTTTCAGCCGGGACGAACTCCCCTGCTCTCCTCGCCGGGCCGTTGTCGTCCAGCACCGGACCGGTACCGGGAAAACAAGGGCCTTCCGCCTCGGGCTATCGCCCCTGGACGCGGAAGTAGTCGGGAATCCCCGCCGGCCAGTCCTCGCCCCACATCTGCCGGCCGCCGTCCACGGCGAGCAGCTCGCCGGTGATGAACTTGCCGGTGTCCTCGGCAGCGAGGTAGGCGACGGCGTTGCCGATGTCATAGGCATCGCCGAGGGTCAGCATGGGATTCGAGACGCGGAAGGCCTCGGCCGCCTCGCGCGGGTACACGTTGAGGCCGTCGGTGGCGATGGAACCCGGCGCGACGCAATTGACCCGGATCCTGAGCGGCGCCCACTCGACCGCCAGCGACTTGCTCAGGTAGATGACGCCGGCGCGCGCCGCGCAGGTGTGCGCGACCTGCGGCATGCCCCGGCTCACCACGGCCACGATGTTGACGATCGAGCCGGGATGGCCGTGGTCGCGCCACTGCCTTGCGGCCGACTGCATCATGTACCAGGTGCCGTTGAGGTTGGTGTCGATGACGGCGTTCCAGCCCTTGACGGTGTAGTCGATCGCCGCCTGCGGAAACTGGCCGCCGCCGTTGTTGACCAGGACGTCGAGCCGGCCGAAGCGCTCCCAGGCCTCGGCCACGAGCGCGTCCACCTGCGCCGGATCGCGGATGGTCATTGCACGCGTCGCGACGGCGCGGCCGAGCAGGCGCTCGATGCCTGTCGCGGTCTCCGCAAGCTTCTCGGCGCGGCGGCCGCAGATCATGACGTCCGCGCCGAGGCGCGCCATCTGGTAAGCCATCGCGCGGCCGAGGCCGCTCCCGCCACCCGAGATCAGGACAGCCTTCCCGGCGAAGAGGTCCGGCCGGAAGGGCATCGGGTGGGTGGCGAGTTCTTCGTCGGTCATCCCCCACTGCTTCGGCGGCTCCAGCTGGACCCGGGCCGCCTTGTCGCTGGAATTCATCGTGGCTCCCGCTGCGTGGGTTCTGGCCAGTATAGGAGCGCGGCGACGGGAAAAGAAACAGTCCTGACTGTTTATTTTTGCGGCTTGCGCGTGTACCGTTGGAACACCAGATGTGATCGTGTGACGGACGGGGGGTCCTATGGCGGCACGCAAGGCGGCAGGCGGTTCCGGGGCTTCGAAGTCCCCGACGGTGCCCTTCGAGTCCTATGCCGGCGAGGATCTGGCGCGGCTTCGCATCTCGGTCACCACGATGGGCGACCTGCTGCTGACGGCGGCGGACCGCGACCCGGACAAGCTGGCGCTGGTGTTCCCCGGGAAGGAGTACACCTACGCAGAGCTCGCCGAGCGCGCGCTGCGACGGGCCCGCAGCCTGCAGGCGCTCGGCGTGAAGCCGCGCGACCACGTCGGCATCCTGATGCACACCTGCCCGGAGTTCGTCGAACTCTACTTCGCAATCGCCTTCTGCGGCGCGGTCATCGTTCCGATCAACGCGCGCTACAAGTCCGCCGAGATCGGCTACGTCGTCGAGAACGCGGACCTCACGACCCTCGTCACCACGGACTCGATCGCCGAGCAGGTCAGTTTCGTCGACCGGCTCGAGCAGGCGTTCCCGAGGCTCCCGGAACAGAAGAACCCGCGCAAGCTCAAGCTGGCCGCGGCGCCGAAGCTGCGCAACGTGGTGCTGTTCGGCTCGAGCGAGCGCCCGGGCTTCGTCGGCGAGGCCGAGTTCATGGCCGCAGGCGAATCCGTTCCCCTGGAACAGGTCCACGAGACGCGACTGCGCGTGCGGCTGCGCGACTACGCGCTGATGCTGTACACCTCGGGCACCACGGCGAACCCGAAGGGCTGCCTGATCACCCACGAGGCGCAGGTGCGCAACTCGATTGCGCTCGGGCGGCACCGCTACCGCCTCACCCACCGCGACTCGCTGTGGTCGCCGCTGCCGATGTTCCACATCGCCGCGGTGCTGCCGATGCTCGCGATCTTCGACGTCGGCGGCACCTACCTGACCATGGGCTATTTCGACGCAGGCGTCGCGCTCAAGATGCTGGAGGACTACAAGGTAACCGCGGCGTACCCGTCCTTCGTGACCATCATGCAGGGCCTCATCTACCACCCGGACTTCCCGAAGCGGAACCTCACCAGCCTCAGGCTCATGAACTCGAACTTCGCCGTGCAGCCGCCCGGCGTCGCCGAGCCGATCATGCAGGCGATGCCCGATGCGCTGCAGGTGGGCAGCTTCGGCATGACGGAGGCCTCGGGCACGGTCTGCACCGGCTCGCCCGACGAGCCCGAGAGCCGGCGCATCTCGCGCCTCGGGCGCCCGCTGCCCGGCCTCGAGGTCCGCGTGGTCGATCCCGAAACCAAGCACGACCTGCCGATCGGGCTGAGGGGCGAGGTGCTGGTCCGCGGCTACAGCCTGTTCGAGGGCTATTACCGCGATGCCGCGAAGACGGCGCAGGCCCTCGACGCGGACGGCTGGTTCCACACCGGCGACATCGGATCGCTGGACGAGCACGGCACCATCCTCTTCCACGGCCGCTTCAAGGACATGCTCAAGGTCGGCGGCGAGAACGTGGCGGCCGCCGAGATCGAGGCGCACCTTCAGCGGCATTCCGCGGTGAAGCTGGCGCAGGTGGTCGGCATCCCCGACGCGAAGTACGTCGAGGTACCGGCCGCGTTCGTGGAGCTCGAGCCGGGCGCGAGCGCCACGGCCGAAGAGCTGGTCGCGCACTGCCGGGCGGAGATCGCGAGCTTCAAGGTGCCGCGCCACATACGCTTCGTGCAGGAGTGGCCGATGTCCTCGAGCAAGATCCAGAAGTTCAAGCTGCGGACGGAGCTCGTCAGCGAGCTGGGCCTCGGCGACTGAAGCCCCACGGAAACGGAGGTACTCGAGCGATGACCGTCTTCTTCGCGCTGCTTCGGGTCAAGCCCGGCAAGGAGCAGGAGTTCGAGCGGCTGCAGCAGGAGCTGTCGAAGCTGACCCACGAGAGCGAGCCGGACACGATCGTCTACGACGTCGTCCGCCACCGCGAGAAGCCCGGCATCTACGCGGTCTACGCGCGCTTCAAGGACGAGGCGGCCTTCCAGTACCACCAGACCACGCCGTTCCACGACCGGCTCGTGCCGCCGATCGTGGACTGCCTCGAAGGCGGCGCCGAGGGCATGACGCTCGACTTCTATGACTGGGTCGGCTGACGTGGCGCTGTTCGGGCCCGTGATGCAGCTCGGCTTCGTGGTGCCCGACCTCGAGCGTGCCGCCCTGCACTGGGCGGGCCTCGGCGTCGGCCCCTTCTTCCTGCTGGAGCACATCCAGTTCGCAGAGTGCCGCTACAAGGGCTCGCCGACCCGATTCGACATGTCCGTCGCCGTCGCCCAGTGGGGTCCGGTGCAGGTCGAGCTGATCCACCAGCACGACGACGTGCCGAGCATCTACACCGAGTTCGACGGCTCGCGCGCCGGCGGGCTTCAGCACCTCGGGGTCATGACGGACTCCGTTGCGGACCACCTCGAGCGGCTCGCCGCCCAGGGCATCGCGCCGGTGCAGGCCGGCTCCACCGCCAACGGCATCAACTTCGCCTACGTCAACACGGACGGGCTGCCGGGCGCGCACCCGGGCGGCATGATCGAGCTGATCGAGCACGGCCCGGCGATCGACGGCTTCTTCGCGATGGTGCGCAAGGCGGCCGGGAGCTGGGATGGACGCGAACCCCTGCGCCGCCTCTGACCCGGGCCGCCGCCCGCAGCGCCATCCGGCGCAGGTCGGCGGCGCGTGAGCCGGCCGACCGGCGAACTCAGGATTCCCGGCCTGCCGGCCCTGCGGCCCGTGCAGGTCGCTTACCACGTGCCGGACCCCGTGGCGGCGGCTGAACGCTACGCGCGGGATTTCGGCTGGGGACCCTTCTTCCTCATGGAGCACATCCCGCTCGCGCGAGCCGCTTGGCGCGGCCAGCCAGCGGAATTCGACCATACGTCCGCCTACGGCCAGGCCGGCGACGTGATGGTCGAGCTCATCACCCAGCACAACCAAGGTCCCTCGGCGCTCAGGGACCTCTACGCCGCGGACGAGTCGGGCCTGCACCACGTCGCCTGCTTCGTCCCCGACCTGCCAGCGGCGCTCGCCGCGTTCGCATCGCGCGGCAACGCGCTGGCGCTCGACGCGCGGACGTCGACCGGCGTGGATTTCGCGATGGTGGACCTGGTGGACGAGCTCGGCCACATGCTGGAGCTCTACGAGGCCAGCGAGCCGCTGGCGAAGTTCTACGAGTACGTGCGTCGCAAGTCTCTCGGGTGGGACGGGCGTGATCCCGTGCGCCGCCTGGGCTGAAGGAGAATCAACATGGGTCGACTCGAAGGCAAGGTGGCGGTGGTCCTCGGCGCCGCCGGCAAGGGCAACATGGGCCAGACCGTGGCCCGCCGCTTCGCGGCCGAGGGTGCGCGGGTGGTGGTCGCGGGCCGCAGCGAGGCGCCCATTGCCGAGCTTGCCCGCGAGATCGGCGGCGCGCACGCGCTCTGCGACATCACGAAGAGGGCGGAGGTCGAGGCGCTCGCCGATTTCGCGCAGGAGCGGTACGGCAAGGTGGACGTCGCCATGAACTGCGTCGGCTGGGCCCCGCTGGTCAAGCTGCTCGAGACCAGCGAGGAAACCATGGACCGGCTCGCCGCGATCCAGTTCAAGGGCCCTCACTTTTTCTTCCAGGCGTTCTGCGCCCGCATGGCGAAGACCGGCGGCGGGTCGCTGATTACGGTGTCCTCCGCCTCCGTCTACGCCCTCCTGTACCACCACGCCGCCTACATCGCGACCAAGGCGGCCGCGGATGCGCTCGTGCGCTGCTTCGCCAACGAGTTCGGCGCCAAGGGCATCAAGGTCAACTCCATCGCGCCGGGCTTGACGGAATCGCCGATGACCGAACGCGACATGAACACGCCCGGCCTGCTGGACCTCTTCAAGAAGGAGTATCCGCTCGGCCGCATCGGCACCAGCGACGACATCGCGAACGCCGCGCTGTGGCTCGCGACCGACGAGAGCTTCCTCACCGGCCAGGTGCTGCAGATCAACGGCGGCCTGACCCTGCGCCGCAACCCGAATCCCTGGGAGATTTCCGCGGCGATGAAGGCGGCCCAGGCGAAGTAGGCCGCGCCCGGCCGAGGCATGGCCTTCGACCCGGCGCGCGTCCTCGGCCTGCGCTGCGGCCCGGTGCCGCTTGCCTGGAGTGCGGCGGAGGCCGCGGCCTATGCGGCCGCGGTCGGCGCCAGCGGCCTTCCGGAGGACGCGGCGCGGCGCAGGGTGCGAAGCGGCGGCGCCGTCGCGTTGCCAACGTTTGCCGCAACGCTTGCACGCCGAGCGCGGCCCGACTTCGGCACGCTCGGCATCGACCCGGCCCGCGTCCTCCACCTGTCGCAGGGCCTCCGGCTGCACGCGCCGTTCCCCGCCGACGCGCAGGCGCTCGGTGAGTGCGATGTCACCGCCCTGTACGACGCGGGGCCTCGTGGCGCGATCCTCGACACGCGCACGACGATCCGCGCGGCGTCCGGCCGGCTGCTCGCCGCCGCCACCGCACGCTATCTCGTCCGCGGAGCCGGCGGCTTCGGCGGGACGCCGCTCCCGCCACGCAAACGCGAAGCGACTACCGCCGGGCCGACGGATGCCGCGCTGGACATTCCCACGCGGCCGGATCAGGCGGAGCTGTACAGCCGGCTCGGCGACACGAACCCGATTCACCTCGACGCCTCTGCAGCGGGCGCCGCAGGCTTCGAGCGGCCGATCCTGCACGGGCTCTGCACCTTTGGCCTCGTTGGCCTCGCCGTCGTCCAGGCCCTGTGCGAGGGCGACCCCGGCCGGCTGTCGGCACTGGACCTGGAGTTCTTTGCGCCCGTGTACCCAGGAGCCACGCTGCGCCTCGACGCCTGGCGCAGGGCACGCGGCGCCGGGCTGGCGCTGGTCGTTGCCGATCGCGGCGCGAAACTGGCCTGTCGGGGTCGCTGCGTCGTTCGCAGCGCAGCGGCGACCGCGCGCCTTGGCACCAAAATGTCACCTCCCGGCGACTGACCTCCAGACCGCGCCCGACGATACTGCTCCGCGAAACAAGGAGTCAGTCAACACGGAGGCCTGGTCAAGTCATGCTAAACGCTCGCTCGCTGCACGACTCGCGCTGGCACGATCACCTGCGCTCGACGCCGCCACCGCCCTCGATCGCCGACACCTTCACGCGGCGGCGCGCAAGGCGGAGCCACCCGCACAGGACCTGGGACGTCGCCATCATCGGGCTCGGGCCCGCGGGACTCGCCGCCCTGCTCGGCATCATCCGTCATGCCCGGCGGCCCCTGTCCTTGCTGGTCGTCGATCCGGCCGACCGTCCGGGGGGCGACGCCTACCGGCGCGCGCGGCCCGAGCACCTGCTGAACGCGCGGGCCGCCAGCATGAGCGTGGACCCGGAGGATCCCGACTCGTTCAGCCACTGGCTGGGCCGGCGCGAGCGACGACCGGCCCAGGAGGTCGCGGACAGCTATGCCCGTCGCGACCACTACGGCGAGTACCTGGACGACATGCGGATGCTGGCGATTTCGCTGGCCAATGATTCCGGGCACCTGATCTTCCGCGTCCGGCAGGGCACGGTGGACATCGCGGAAGCCGACGGCAAATGGGAGCTGCACTTCGATCACGGCGAGGCCCGGCTCGCGCAGCACGTCGTCCTGGCGACCGGCCCCCGTAGTCGGCGGGACTGGAACGCGGGTGCCGACCCGGCGCGCGCCGCCGCAAGTCCCTGGGAGCTGGACTATGAAGAGGCAGTCCGGCGCCATGGAACGGGCAGCGCGCTCATCGCGGGTGGCGGCCTCAGCGGCGTCGATGCGGTCCTGAGCCTGGCGGCCGCAGGCTGGACAGGAACGATCACCGTGGCGTCCGCGCAGGGTGCGCTGCCGGCCCGCCATGGCGCGATGCCGCCCGCGGCGACGGTGGCGCCGCGGGCGGCGCTGGCCGCAGGCAGCGCGCGGACCCTGCTGCGTGACATCCGCCGGGCGCTCGAGTCAGACGTCATCGCCGGCCGCGACTGGCGCACCCGCGTCCAGCTGCTGCGCGAAGACCTGCCCGTCCTCTGGCCGCGGCTCTCGCCCGCCGAGCGCCGCCGCCTGTTGCGCCATGCCGCCGGCCTCTGGAATCGACACCGTCACCGCATGGCTCCGGTCGCAGCGGCGCGCATCGAGGATCTCGTGCGCAGCGGCCAGCTGCGCGTCGAACCCTGGCGCGTCACGGCTGTCGCCGCAGGGCCGGGTCCGCTCGCCATCAGGGTGCGCGACCGTGGCGGCGAGCATCGCACCGTGGAGGCGGACGTCTTCATCGCGGCGCCCGGACTCGACCTGGCTGCAGGCAGAGACCCGCTGGTCGGCCGGCTACTGACCCGCGGACTCGTGGCGGCCTCCGCGACCGGCCTCGGACTCGGCGTCGAGGCGGTCGGCACGGCCGTGTCACGCCGCAGGCATGGCTGCTCGCTCCACGCCATCGGTGCGCCACTCGTCGGCGAGCGCCTCGAAAGCACGGCCGTGCTGGAACTCGTCGCGCAGGCGCGCCTTGCGGCCCGCGAGCTGGCGGCCCTGCTCGGACAGTCCCGGCTCGCCGGCGTACCCGCTGGTCGTGCCGAGCCGCTGTTTTCGACAGACTGAGCAGGGGCGCGTCCCGCCAACACCGGCCGATCGGCCCAGAGGCCTGTCATGAAGCTGCATCGGATTCTCACGGTCCTACTGGCTGCGCTCATCGTGGCCGCCCCGGCTGCGGCGGCGAGCCCGGTAACGCTGTTGAACGTGTCCTACGACCCGACACGAGAACTGTACGAAGACTTCAACAAGGCCTTTGCGCGACACTGGAAGGCCAAGACCGGCCAGACCGTCTCTGTCCGCCAGTCCCACGGCGGCTCGGGCAAGCAGGCGCGCACCGTCATCGACGGCCTGCAGGCCGACGTGGTCACGCTGGCGCTGGCTTTCGACATCGATGCGCTGGCGAGCCAGGGCAGGCTGCTGCCGGCGAACTGGCAGTCCCGGCTGCCGTACAACAGCTCGCCCTACACCTCAACCATCGTGTTCCTGGTGCGCAAGGGCAACCCCAAGGGCATCCGCGACTGGGGCGACCTCGCCAGGCCGGGCGTGTCGGTCATCACGCCCAATCCGAAGACTTCCGGCGGGGCGCGCTGGAACTACCTCGCCGCATGGGCCTGGGCGCTGCGGCAGCCAGGGGGCAACGCGGCAGCAGCCGAGGAGTTCGTCGGCCGGCTGTACCGCAACGTTCCCGTGCTCGACACCGGCGCACGCGGCGCGCTCACCACCTTTGCCCAGCGCGGTATCGGCGACGTGTTCATTTCCTGGGAGAACGAGGCGTTCCTCGCCCTCAAGCAATTCGGTGCCCACCGCCTCGAGATCGTGACCCCGTCGGTGAGCATCCTCGCCGAGCCGCCGGTCGCGGTCGTCGACCAGGTCGCGCTTCGGCGGGGGACGCAGGAGACCGCCCGTGCGTACCTGGAGTACCTGTACTCGCGCGAGGGCCAGGAGATCGTGGCGAAGCACTACTACCGACCGCGCGATCCGGACGTTGCCTTGCGCTATGCGGGCAAGTTCCCGGAGCTCACGCTCGTGACCATCGCCGACTTCGGCGGCTGGGCCAAGGCGCAGCGCGACCACTTCGCCGACGGCGCCATCTTCGACCGCATCTACCGTCGCCGCTGACCGTCCCGGTCCTGAAGGGCCTGCCCGGTCCGGAATGTCGGCGGATGCTGCCGCAGCCGATCAGTCGGCGCCCAGCCGGTAGCCGACACCCGGCTCGGTATGCAGGTAGCGCGGCGCCGCGGGATCGGGCTCGATCTTCTGCCGCAGCCGGTGGACCAGCTGCTTCAGGAGCTGCCGGTCGCCGCTGCCGCGCTGTCCCCAGACGTGCGCCAGCAGGCGCTCCGCGCTGACAACCTTGCCGGCCTGCGCGATGAGCAGCTGCATCAGCCGAGTCTCGAGGCGGGTGAGACGGATGGACGCCTCATCTCCGATCCGGAGGCTGTGGCTCTCGAGATCGAGGCGCAGGGAGCCGGCGGCCAGCGCATCACCCGCCTCGAGCCCGGCGCGGCGCAGGAGCGCCCGGACGCGCGCCAGCAGCGTACGCGGGCTGAATGGCTTGGTGAGGTAATCGTCGGCGCCGATCTCGAGGGCCTTGACCAGGTCCTCCTCCTCGCTGCGCACGGTGAGCATCATGACCGGGACGGTCGACCGCTCGCGGATGGCGCGGCACACGTCGAGGCCGCTGCCCGAGGGCAGGTTGATGTCCAGGATCACCAAGTTCGGGAGTTCGGCGTCGAACGTCGCCAGCGCCGCGCGCGTATCCATGGCCTTGACGACGCCGAAGCCGGCCTGCGCCAGTGCAAAGGCCACCAGCTCCAGCAGGTCACGGTCATCGTCGACTACGAGGATCTTCACGAGGATATCCCGGAAGATGCAGGAAGGGTGACGGTGAAGCGGGTCCGCGCCTCGGGCGTGCGCGTGGCGGCGACGCGCCCGCCGTGACGTTCGACGATGGACTTGACGATCCACAGACCCAGCCCAAGGCCCCTGGGTTCCGGTTCGGCATCCGCAGAGCGATAGAAGCGGTCGAAGATCGACCCACGGTCGAGGTCCGGTACCCCAGGCCCTTCGTCTTCCACCCACAGGCTCACCTCGCCGGCGGCCTCCCGGGCCCCGATGCGGATCGCCCGGCCTTCGGGGCCGAACTTGCTGGCGTTCGCCAGCAGGTTCGTCAGCACCTGCGTCAGCCGCTGCGGATCGCCTTCGACCCAAGGCAGGCCGTCCGGGATGTCCAACTCGAGCGTCTGCCCCCGTTGCGTCAGCAGCCCTTCTATCAGGGCCCACGCATCCGCGGCCACATCCCGAAGATCCACCATCTGACGGCGGATTCCCAGCTGGCCTGACTCGATACGGACGCTCTCGAGCAGGTTGTCGATCAGCTGCGTGAGGCGCTGGGTACCGCGCTGCAGGGCGCGCAGCAGCTCCGCAAGGCGCTCGCGGGGCAGCTGCTCCCAGCCGTCCAGCATCAGCTCGATCGAAGCGAGCTGCGCCGCGAGCGGCGTGCGGAACTCGTGCGAGATGTTGGCAAGGACCGAGTCCCTCGCGCGGCGCACCGCCTCCAGGTCGGTCTCGTCCCGCATCACCTGGACCTGCAGGCCCTCGACAGGGGACGCGCTGGTGATCACCACGCTACGCATCCCGCTGTCCAGCCCGAGCTGTTCCGCCGCCTGGGCCTTGCCCGCGATTCGCGCCTCGACGATGGGGCAGGCGCTGTCGCAGGGTCGCCCCCCATCGCTGGCGCAAGCGCGCAAGAGGTCGCCGCAGAACCTGCCGATGGCCTGGGCGGGCTCCACGCCCAGAAGCGCCGCTGCCTGCGGATTCAGGTAGCGCACGATCCGGTCTGCGTCCACCGCGAACACACCCTCGACGATGCCCTGGAGCACGGCCTGCGACTCCGCGTCGCGGCGGCGGAGCTCCGCGGTCGTGTCCAGGAGGTTTCGACGCATTTCCTCCATGGTCGTGGCGAGGGCAGCGACTTCCAGGGTCCCCTCCGCCGGAATCGACGCGGAGAAGTCGCCACGTCCCAGGCGGCCGGCGGACTCGGCCAGGTCCCGCAGGGGCTGGCCGATGCGCCGGGCAAGCAGCAGCGCCGCGGCGAACGCAAGCAGTACCACGACCGCGACCGTCCAGCCGAGCCTCGCGACGAACCGATCCACGGTGCCACTCACGGAGGCCGCGGGCAGGCGCGCCTCGATCAGCACGACGCCCTCGCCCGTCACTGCGTTGACGGGAGTGCTCGACACGTAGACCGACCGCTCCTCGTCGAAGACCGCGGCCGTCTGGCCGTCTGCCACCGCCGCGGAATGCAGGTCGCGGAACTCGATGCCCGCCGCGTCCATCCAGTCCGAGATCGGCACGATGCGCAGCTCATGCCCGGAACCCGCAGCCAGGCGATGCGCAAGCCTCTCATCGAAGACCTGCGCGACTGCGACGCGAACGCCCGGGAGCTCCGCGACCTCCACGACGGCACCGAACCAGGCACTGGCAGACCCGGTCGGCGGAACCATGAAACGCTCACCCTGCTCGGTAGCGGCATCGATGCCCTGCCGCCAGTCCACCGGCTCTCCCCAGGCAGCCAGCACGACGTCGGCCGCGAACACCGCGCAGCCGTCGAGGCCGGCCGTGTCGCAGTACCGGCGCAGGAAGAGCTCGAGCTGCCCGAGACTGTCCGTCCTGACCAGGCGGACGAGCGTCGGCCGGCTTGCCAGCAGCCTGGCGGTCGTCAACGTGTCCTCGCCGGACCGCCGCAGCTCGTCACGCGCGGCGAGGCCTGCCTCGCGCACCTGAGACAGCGCCTGGTCGGCGGCCTGCTCCCGAAGCAATCCCATGCCGCTCAGCGCAACCACGGCGATCGCGACCAGCGAGGTCCCGCCGATCGTCAGCAGCAGCAGGCGCTCCAGCGACTTCGGGCCCACCACCAGTCTGCGCAGGCTGGCCCAGCCTTCGCCCAGAATGCCCATCCAGTTCATGTCCTGCCGGAACCCATGCGCCATTCGACCAGCGACTTGGCGACCAGCGTCAGCATCGCCAGCAAGGCCAGGAGCGACGCCACCGCGAACGCAGCGACGAAATTGTACTCGTTGTAGAGGATCTCCACGTGCAGAGGCATCGTCGTGGTCAAGCCACGGATATGGCCCGACACGACCGACACCGCGCCGAACTCGCCCATAGCGCGCGCATTGCACAGGATCACGCCGTAAAGCAGTCCCCAGCGGATCTTCGGCAGCGTGATGCGGGCGAAGACCGTCCACGGCCTGGCGCCGAGCGTGATGGCGGCCACCTCTTCCTCGCTGCCCTGCTGCTGCATGAGCGGTATGAGCTCGCGCGCCACATACGGGAAGGTCACGAACGTCGTGGCCAGCACGATGCCGGGCAGCGCGAAGATGATCGATATGTCGCGCTCCAGCAGCCAGGCGCCGAACCAGCCGTGCGAACCGAACAGCAGCACGAAGACGAGGCCCGCGATGACGGGCGAGACCGCGAAGGGCAGGTCGATCAGCGTGATCAGCAGGCTCTTGCCGCGGAACTCGAAGCGCGCGATGGCCCAGGCGGCACAGACTCCGAAGATGGTGTTGACTGGAACGGCGATGGCCGCCGTGAGCAGCGTGAGCCGGATGGCAGCGCGCGTGTCGCTGTCCGCGAAGCTGTCGAGGTACACCTGCACGCCGCGCTCCAGCGCCTGCGCCAGGATCGCACCCAGAGGCGCGAGCAGGAGCAGCGCCAGGAACGAGACCGCGATGCCGATCAGCAGCGCGCGGACGACGCGCGCGCCGATGCCCTCGGCCCGCCGCGGTGCCGGCAGGGTGACCGCGGTCACCGCCGCCCCTCGAGGCCCAGCCGGCGACGGCCCCACGCCTGGACGAGGTTGATGGCGAGCAGCATCACGAAGGAGATCACCAGCATGATGAAGCCCAGCGCCGCGGCGGCGTCGTAGTCGAACTGCTCGAGCTTGATGACGATCAGCAGCGGCGTGATCTCCGTCTGCATCGGCAGGTTGCCGGAGATGAAGACGACCGACCCGTACTCGCCGATGCCCCTCGCGAGCGCCATCGTGAACCCGGTGACCAGCGCGGGCGCAACCGTCGGGAAGATGATCCGCCGAAACACGTACCAGCCGCCTGCACCCAGGGTTTCGGCGGCCTCCTCGAGGTCACGCTGCGCCTCGACCAGCGCCGGCTGCACCGAGCGCACGACGAACGGGAGACCGATCAGCACGAGTGCCACCACCACGCCGAGCCAGGTGTAGGCCACCTGCATCCCGAGCGTGGCCAGCCGCTCGCCCAGCCAGCCGGTAGGAGAGAACACCGCGGCGAGGGCGATGCCGGAGACGGCCGTGGGCAGGGCGAACGGAAGGTCGATCATGCCGTCCAGCAGGCGCCGGGCGGGGAAGTCGTAGCGCACCAGCGACCAGGCGACGATGAAGCCGAAAATGGCGTTGATGAGGGCGGCCAGCGCCGCAGCGCCAAAGCTGAGCCGATAGGTCGCAATGGCCCGCTCGTCGAGCACGATGGCCAGGAAGTCGTCGATACTGATTTCTGCCGTTCGCAGCACCAGCGCGGCCAGCGGCAACAGGACAATCGCGCTCAGGAAGAACGTCGTGAAGCCGAGCGTCAGGCCGAAACCCGGCAGCACGCTGAACCTGCGCTGCGAGCCGGCGGCCATGTTCAACCCCCACCCGCGTGCTCGAGGAGCTCTGCACGCACGACCAGCACCGGCAACTCCGTCGGGCCCTCGAGCGCGGGCTGAACCAGCCGATCCAGGGCGTCGAGCGACGGGCCGACGCCGATCACCAGCAGGCTGCGCGGCTGCAACGCGAGTTCCGCCTGAAGTTCGGACCGAGGGTCGCCCAGCCGCAGTTCCGTTCGCAGGTCGAGGCCATGCCGGGACATCGCGGCGGACCTCGCGTCGAGCAGGTCGCGCATCCCGGAGGTCCGCCCGGACTCGGAGGCCGAGGCGTCGCGCAGAGCGAGGTACACGGCCTCGGCGTGGAGGTGGCGCAGCAGGCTCGAGGCCACCAGGAAGGTCGAACTCCGCGCAGCAGGATCCTGGACGTGGATCACGACCCTGCCCGGCAGTTCGGCGCCGGGCGGCAGGCACAGGAGCTGGCGGGCGCCGTGCTCGAGCTGCCAGCGCGCAGCGGCGAGGGCGCCGGGCCCCGTCGGGATCACCGGCAGCCCCGGCGGCACGGTGCCAGAGGCCGGCTCCGCCTCGAAGATGCGCGCCTGCATGCGCGATGAAAGCGCCTCGAGCAGCGGCGTCCGGCAGAGCTGACCGGCAATCCCGGCAGCCGTCGCGAGCACGGTGAAGCTCGTGATCGGGGTCGGCAGGACGTGCACGCGGCGCGCACCGACCGCGACTTCGGCGCCGGGCGCAACCGGGAACGCCCGTTTGTCGGCGAGCGTTCGCGTCACGTCGAGCAACGCTCCCGCTCCGTCCGCGCCGGAGGCCGAGCGCGCCGTCCGGTCACTCAGGCGGACGCGGACGCGCTCCACGGCACCCCCGAACTGCACCTCCTCGACCGTGCCTCGGCCGACCGGCGTCGCCGGCGTCTTTCCCACCGGGACGAGTTCGGTTTCCTCCGGACGCAGCACCGCGACGACTTCGTCCGGCGGACCCGCCGCGTGGGCCGGCGCGGCGAAGTGCACATGCTCTCCTCGACGGTAGCCGAGCAGCAGGTTCGCCGCGCCGAGGAAAGTCGCCACGAAGCGCGAGGCCGGCCTCGCGTACAGGTCATCCGGCCGGCCGCACTCGAGGAGCCGCCCCTGGTGCATCACGCCGATGCGGTCGGCGAGGGCAAACGCTTCCTCCTGATCGTGGGTGACGAGGATCGTGGTCATGCCCAGGTCGCGCTGGATCTGGCGGATGGTTCGCCGAAGCTCCTCGCGGATCTTGGCGTCCAGCGCGCCGAACGGTTCGTCCATGAGCAGCACCCGCGGCCGGTGGGCAAGCGCACGTGCGACGGCCACGCGCTGCTGCTGGCCGCCCGACAGTTCGGAAGGCAGGCGCGAATCCATGCCTTCCAGCGCCACCAGCTGAAGAAGTTCCTTGCGTCGCGCAACCCGTTCCGCGGCGCGCACCCTGCGGACCCGAAGCGCGAACTCGATGTTGTCAGCGACAGTCATGTGCCGGAACAGCGCGTAGTGCTGGAAGACGAACCCGATCTCGCGCTCCCGGGCAGACGTCCGCGTCACGTCCCGGCCGTGCAGCGCGATCCGTCCATGGTCGATGTCGATCAGTCCTGCGATCGCGCGCAGCAGCGTGCTCTTGCCGCTACCGCTCGGCCCGAGCAGTACCAGGAACTCGCCGGCCTCGACCTCGAGGGAGACATCGTTGACGACCGGCAGGTCCTGGTAGCGCTTGGTGACCTGGTCGAGCGATATGGACATGGAGGGTCAGCCCGCGGCCGCGGGGGCCAAGACATGATCGGCGATGCTAGCGGCTGGGCTGGTTGGAGGGCAGTCGCCGGACGGTTACAAAGTGGTTACGCCGCGCGACGGACTCTTCAGATCGTCGCCAGCGCCTGCCGGAAATCGGCGATCAGGTCGTCCGGGTGCTCGATCCCGATGGAGACGCGGATCATGTTCTCGGTGATGCCGAGCTCTTCCCGCCGCGCCGGCTCGATGTCACTGTGCGTCATCGCCGCAGGGTGCGAAGCGAGGCTCTCCGTGCTGCCGAGGCTCACCGCGAGCTTGACCAGCTTCAGTTCGTCGAGCACCCGGAAGGCTTCCCGCTCGCCGCCTCTCACGGTGAAGGAGAAGGTCGCGCCGGGCGCGAGACACTGGCGCGCGTAGAGTCTTCCCTGCTCGCTCGCCGGGTCGAGGAAGCCAAGCCACGAGACCCGCTCAACCTTCGGGTGATCGTGCAGGAACTCCGCCACGCGGCGCGCGTTCTCGATGGAGCGCGTGCAGCGCAGCTCCAGCGTCTCGAGGCTGCGCATCAGGAGCCACGCCGAGTGCGGGTCGGTCATGGTGCCCAGGATGGTTCGCATGACGTGCACCGGCTCCAGCACGGCAGACGAGCCGACGCAGGCGCCGGCCACGACATCGCTGTGACCGCCCACGTACTTCGTCAGCGAGTACACGACGATGTCGCAACCATGCGCCAGCGGCTTCTGCCAGAGCGGCCCGAGGAAGGTATTGTCCACGACCACCGGCGGGCGCGTGGCCTGCGTGGCCTCGAGGCTCCGGGCCGCGGCCGCGAGAGCGGCGAGATCCACCAGCCCGTTGGTCGGGTTCGCAGGCGTCTCCACGAAAATCGCAGCGATGCGGCCGTGGCGACGCGCCTCCGCGACGGCGGCATCGAGCACCGCGTTGCCGGCCCCGGCCGCGAAGCTGACCGTGCGGATGCCGAAGGCCGGCAGCACTTTCTCGAAGAGGTAGTCCGAGCCTCCGTACACGGGCGTGCTGTGGACGACCACGTCGCCCGGGCGGCAGTACGCGAACAGGCAAGTCGAGATGGCGGCCATGCCGCTCGAGAAGGCGAGCGAGCGCTCGGCGCCGTCCCAGATGGACAGCCGGCCCTCGAGGATCTCCAGGTTGGGGTTGTTGAGCCGCGAGTAAATGAGGCCCTGCGCCTCATGCGGCTCCCGCTCGCGCAGGCCGTAGGCCACCTCGAAGAAGCGCTTGCCCTCTCCCGCCGAGCGGAACACGAAGGTCGAGGTCTGGAAGATCGGGCACTTCACCGCGCCCTCGGACAGGCCGGGAAAGTAGCCGTAGCCCATCATCAGCGTCTCGGGATGCAGGCGCTGCCCGTCGATCTCGGTGATGTCGCGGTTGATCCAGGTCATGTCGTTCGTCCCAGCTGTCGGGATCGACATTATGGACCCGGCGGCCGGCCGCGACCCGTGGTTGCTCAGCCGGCTACCAGCATTCCCTTCGGCGGCGCCTCCTGCTCGGCCGGCGGCTCGGTGCTTCGCAAGGGCGCGGGCCGCCGGTCCTGCATGTCGGCCACGGCGCAGCCTAGAAGCGCAGTCGCACCGAGCTTCCGGCCGAGCGGCGCGGTCGTCTGCCCGATGCTGCAGGACAGATCCGGTTCCTGGCTTTGCAGCCACTCGCCGAGCACGCGCAGGTGACGCTCCGCCACGACCTGCGCGGTCGCGCCGCCGGTGCCCGGCAGCAGCACGGCGAACTCTTCGTCGCCGACGCGCGCGACGGTGTCGGTGCGCCGCGCGACGACGCGCAGCGCCTCGCTGAAGCCGAACACCAGGCGCTGCGCGGCCTCGACGCCCTTTTGCTCCTCGAACCGGGCGAGCCCGTTGAGGCCGATGCACAGCACGCTGAGGTCGCCGCCGAAGCGCTCCGTCCGCAGCAGCTCGTCGGTCAGGCGGGCGAGCAGGCCCGAGCGGTTCAGCAACCCGCTCTCGGGGTCC
Source organism: Steroidobacteraceae bacterium (assembly GCA_025458865.1). GTDB lineage: Bacteria > Pseudomonadota > Gammaproteobacteria > Steroidobacterales > Steroidobacteraceae > SG8-30. Next base: position 35,492 of record JALORP010000028.1, read on the forward strand.
GTGGTCATCACCGTCGCCAGCTGGCGCCGGCTCCGGCCGAGCTCCGCGGCGAGCCAGGCAGGCACGGCGTACGCGCAAAGCGTCGCGGCGATGTTCCACGCCAGCGCGATGGCCCCGGGACGCGGCGTGAAAGCGAGGTCAACGACGGTGACGGCGACGGCCGCGAGCAGCGCGAGCAGCAATCCACTGCGGATGCCGTAGCGCCAGGCGATCGCGGCGACCACGGGGAGAAAAGCGGGCTCCGCCCGCCAGGTTCCCGAGGCCGCCCAGTCAACGGCCGAGAAGGCGACGATCCAGGCGGCCGCCAGCGCAAGCGGGAAGCGCGGCCGCTCCGCAACCAGATCCGTGGATTCCCCTGCCTGCATCGGGCCCTCCCGGCTCGACGTGACCGGACGTGGCCAATATGTCAGCCGGCGGGGCGCGGGACTGCCGAGCAGCGCACAGTGCGCGCCGGCGGGGGCGCGCTTCTGTCAAATCGGCGGCGGTTCAAGGCGCCTCGAACGGATCCAGGTACTCGCGGACGTACGGTCCGTCGAGGCAGTCCACGATGCCCGGCCCGTGCTCTGCGAGCGCCGGCGAGCTCATGTGGGCGTCCTCCGCGGCCTGGCTCTCGAAGGACTCGACGACCGCATAGCGGCGCGGCTCGCGCAGCTTGAAGAACTGGTACCAGATCGTGCCGGGCTCCGTTGCGTGGACGATCTCGGTGAGCGCCTTGCAGCGGCGGACGAACTCGGCCTCGCGGCCGGGCTTGACGGTCATGCGGGAGACGAACGTGACTCTCGGCATCGCTGATTCCTCGTCGCTGGCGGGCCGTCGCATGCTAGCGAGCCCGCCCGGAAAATGAAACCGCCGGCCCTGTCGCTTTTGCCGTCGCTCCGCTACAGTTCCGGCCCGTCCCCATCCTGGCGAAGACCCACGCATGACCGACACCTGGCACCGCCTGGCCGCCGAGTCCGACATCGCCGAAGGCAGGATGCAGGCCTTCGACATCGAGGGCAGGGACGTCGTCGTCTGCCACAGCAAGGAAGGCTGGTTCGCCCTCGACAACATCTGCTCGCACGCCTATGCCCGCATGAGCGAGGGCCGCCTGCGCGGCTGCCGGCTCATCTGCCCGCTGCACGGCGCGTCCTTCGACGTGCGCGATGGCTCAGTCCTCGGCGCCCCGGCGACCACGCCGCTCGCCGTGCACCGCCTGCGGCTGGTGGACGGCCACGTCGAAGTCGCCCTCGGCGCCGGCTGACGAACTCCCGCGCGGCGCCTCAGCGCCGCTGGTCGAAGCGCTTGCCGACCATCGCCGCAGCGATGTTCACCTTCTGGATGTCGATGGCGCCGCCGGCGATGCCCCAGCCCCAGGCGTCGCGCAGGCGCCGCTCCATGGGGTATTCGCGCGAATAACCGTAGCCGCCCATCAGCTGCACCGCGTGGCCGCAGACCTCGCGCGAGATCTCGTTCGCGAAGCACTTGGCCATCGAGGATTCGAGGATGGACGGCAGTCCCTTCTCGGCGTTCGCCGCCGCGCGGTGGATCAGCAGCCGCGCCGCGTCCACCCGCATGCGCATCTCGGCGAGGCGGATCTGCACGGCCTGGAACTCGACGATCGGCTTGCCGAACTGCTTGCGCTCCTGAACGTAGGCGATCACGTCGTCGAGCGCGCCCGAGGCCTGCGCCAGCGCCATGGTCGCGTTGCCGCAGCGCTCGAGGTCGAAGGCCTCCATCAGCTTCTTGAACCCGCCGGCCGGCACGACGATGTTGTCCGCCGGAACCGCGCAGTTGTCGAAGTAGATGTCCGAGGACGGCACGCCACGGAAGCCCATCAGCTGCTCGCGCGCGCCGAAGGTCATCCCCGGGGTGTCCTTCTCGACGTAGACGGCGCCGATGCCCTTCGGGCCCGGATCGTCCGAGAGCCGGCAGTAGACGACGTAGCCGTCGGCGTGGCCGCCGCCCGAGCACCAGCGCTTGGTGCCGTTCAGCACCACCTCCCCGCCGCGGACCTCGCCGCGGGTCGTGAGGTCGGTGAGCGCCGATCCCGCGTTCGGCTCGGACATGGACACGGCCACCATCTTCTCGCCGCGGCAGACCGCGGGGATCACCCGCTGGCGCAGCGACTCGCTGGCGAAATGCTCGATCGCGCGCACCGGCCCGACGCAGGACTCGAACACCGGGAAAGCCACGGCGCCCGAAATCTTGGCGAGCTCCTCGATCACGAGCAGCGCCTCGACGTTGCCGAGGCCGAGCCCGCCGTACTTTTCCGCGACGTTGATGCCGAGGAATCCCATCTCGGCAAACTCGTGCATCAGCTCGTGCGGCGGCGCCTCGTCGTTCTCCTCGCAGTGGCGGGCGAATTCGGGCAGGCGTTCGCGTGCATACTTGCGCGCCGTCTCCTGCAGGGCCCGCTGCTCTTCCGTCAGGCTGAAATCCATCGCATGCTCCCGTAGGCTCGCTGTTCCGTCACAGACCCGAAGGTCCACTCATGTCCGAATCCCGTCCCGTCCTCGCCGGCATCCGCGTGCTCGACTTCGGCCGCTACGTCGCAGGCCCCTACTGCGCGACGCTGCTGGGCTACCTCGGGGCGGAGGTCATCCGCATCGAGAAGCGCGAGGGCAGCGAGGATCGCTTCATCGCGCCGGTCTGCGCCGGCGGCGAGGGCGGCGTATTCTTCCAGACCGCCTGCAACAAGAAGTCGCTGACGCTGGATCCCGCCACGCCCGCCGGCCGCGAAGTCACGCGCCGGCTGGTGAGGACCGCGGACGTGGTCGTCGCCAACCTGCCGCCCGCCTCCCTCGCCTCGCTCGGCCTCGAATGGCCGACGCTCTCGGCGCTCAATCCGCGCGTCGTGCTCGTCACCCAGACCGCGTTCGGCGACCAGGGGCCGTACGCCTCGCGCGGCGGCTTCGACGGCGTGGGCCAGGCGATGTCTGGCTCGATGCACATCACCGGCACGCCGGGCCACCCGGTCAAGGCGGCCGCGCCCTACGTGGACTACGCCACGGCAACCCTCTCGGCCTTCGGGGCGCTCGCCGCGCTGATGGAGCGCAACGCCTCCGGCCGTGGCCAGCACGTGCAGGCGGCGCTGCAGGCGACCGCGCTCGCCGTCTTCGGCTCGCACCTCATCGAGCAGGGCGTCACCGGCATCAACCGCATCGGCACCGGCAACCGCGTGCAGACCTCGGCACCCTCCGACGTGTTCGCCACGCGCGACGGACACGTGCTGACCCACGTCGTCGGCAACGGCCTCTTCCGCCGCTGGGCACGCCTCATGGGCGACGCGGAGCGCTGGACGTCCGACCCGCGCTTCCGGTCCGACCAGTCCCGCGGCGACCACAGCGAGGACATCCTCGCACGCATGCGCGAGTGGTGCGCCGCGCGCACGACCGCCGACGCTCTCGCCGAACTCGAGGCCGCGGGGCTGCCCGCCGGCCCCGTCTACACGCCGCAGCAGGCCCTCGACGACCCGCAGGCCGCCGCGATGGGCTTCTTCCGGCGCGTGGACGGCTATCCCGGCCTGCCGAGGCCGGCACCCGTGCCCGACCTGCCGCTGCGCTTCTCGCGCTCGCCGGGCGGCATCGAGTCGCGGCCGCCGCTCCTCGGCGAGCACACGGACGCGATCCTCGCGGGGCTCGGCTACGACGCCGCCGAGATCGCCGCGCTGCGCGAGCAGGGCGTGATCTGAGCGGTCAGGCGACGGGATCGACACGGTAGCCCAGCCTGGGGAAGTGGATCACCACTTCGCCGACGGCGTCGCCCCGCCGGCGGACCGCGATCTCGCCGGCCGTCGCGATCACCAGCTCGCCGTGCACGGCGCCGCGGCGCGTGTCGTCGGGCGAAACCTCGACCCGCTGGCCCGCTCGCAGCCCCTGTGGATCCCGCGGGTCGACGTTCACCGCCGCGCGGGAGGTTGCCCCGCGCGCCTCGGCGAGCGCCTCCGCGGCGGCCAACGGCCGGCGCCGGCCCTCGCCCACGGTCTTCATGCGCGACTCCCAGGCCGCGAGCGCCGGCAGGTCGCCCAGGAGCTGCCCGGCGAGCTCCGTGAAGGCACCACGGGCCATCCATACGAACGGGTAGGCCTGGATGTCGGCGAGCCCCGGCGCCGGGCCGGCGAGGAAATCGCGGCCGTCGGCGAGCTGGGCCTCGAGCAGCGCCGCGTGGGCGCGGAACTGCGACTTGGCGTGCGGGAAATCGTCCTGCACCGTGTCGAAGTCCACGTCCGGGAACAGGTACTCGCGGTCCTTCCGGAACGGCTCGGGCCACTGCGGCAGCAGCAGGGCCAGCGCGAGCTTGAGGCCACTGCGGAAGAAGGCGTCGCTCCAGCGCACCAGCGCCAGTTCCAGGCCACCGCCGGCCGGGAACAGCGTCGGGCTCGGGAAGCGCCGCTCCAGCTCGCGCGCGATCAGCTGCGAGTCCACGTAGACGTCGGCGCCCACCTGCAGCACCGGCGTGCCGCGGTAGCCGCCGGTCAGCGCCACGAGGTCGTCCTTGGGCGGCATCATCGGCGTCTCGACCCAGCGCCAGTCGAGGCCCTTCACGCCCAGCATGCCGAGCGCCTTCTGCGTGAACGGCGAGGCGTCGTAGCTCCACAGGATCAGGTCGGTCACGGCTTCAGCCCCCTCTGCTTGGCGGAACTATCTTCGACCATCGCCGCGGTCTGCCCGTACAGGTGCTTGTAGCCCTCGCGATCCGCGTGGCGCTCGTTGCCAAGCTCGAGGGCGCGCTGCACGGCCGGGCGCGCGGCGATCGCGTCGAACCAGCGCTTGATGTTCGGGAAGTCCTCGAGGTTCTGGCCCTGCCGCTCGTGCGGCTTGATCCAGGGCCAGGCGGCCATGTCGGCGATCGAGTACTCGCCGGCGAGGTACTCGTTCTCGCCGAGCGCGCGGTTCATCACTCCGTAGAGTCGGTTGACTTCGTCGGTGTAGCGCTTGATGCCGTAGGGAACCTGCTCGCTCGCGAAGGCGCGGAAGTGATGCGCCTGCCCGGCCATCGGCCCAAGCCCGCCCACCTGCCAGAACAGCCACTTGAGGACGGCAAAGCGGCCGTGTACGTCCGCTGGCATGAAACGACCCGTCTTCTCCGCGAGCCAGGTGAGGATCGCGCCCGACTCGAACAGCTCGAGCGGCCCGCCCGGCGCATCGTGATCCACCAGCGCCGGGATCTTGTTGTTCGGCGCGATGGCGAGGAAGGCCGGATCGAACTGGCCGCCGCGCGTGATGTCCACGAACACGATGCGGTACTCGAGCCCGCACTCCTCGAGCATGATCGCCACCTTCATCCCGTTCGGCGACGGGTAGAAGTGCAGGTCGATCATGCGCGCTCGATCCGGTAGCCCAGGCGCGGAAAGTGCACGACCACGTCGCCGGCCTCGGGCGGCTCGCGGCGGATGGCGACCTCGTCGACCGTGAGCGTCACGAGTTCGCCTTCGACCGGGATACGGCCGTAGTCGTCCGGCGTCACGCTGATGCGGTCACCGGCGGCGAGACCGAGCGGATCGGCCGGATCCACGCCTTCGGCAGGCGAGGGGTTCGCAGCGCGCGCAATCGCGAGCGCCTCGTGGCTGTAGAGTTCGGTCCGCTCACCCTGGCCGATCGCTGCCATGCGCTGCTCCCAGGCTCGAAGCCGCGGGAAGGGTTCGAGCAGCGCCGCAGCGCTGCCGATGTTGCCGCGCGCCATCCACACCGGGAAAAAAGCGTTCACGTCGGCCCAGGAGACGGCCTCGCCCAGGACGTGCGGCCGGCCGTCCGCCAGCATCCGCTCGACCAGCGCGAGGTTCGCGCGGAACTGCGTGAACAGGTGCGGCGTGTCGGTCTCGAGCCGTTCGAAGTCCATGAAGTTGAAGAATCCCTTGCGGTCCTCGATCACCTCGCGCGGGATCATCGAGACGTTCAGGCCCATGGCGAGCCCGGCGCCGGGGTCGAAGAAGCTGCGGTCGCTCCAGGACCCGAGCGCGAGCGCGAGCCCCTCACCGCCCGCCGGGAACACCGTCGGCTCCGGGAAGCGCCGCTCGAGCTCTCGCACGATGAGTCGCGTGTCGCAGTAGATGTCGGCGCCGACCTGCAGCACCGGCACCTTGCGGTAGCCACCCGTGAGGGGCATCAGGTCCGGGCGCGGCATGACCATGGGGATCTGCACCGAGCGCCAGGGCAGGCGCTTGATGCCGAACACGAGGCGGATCTTCTCCGCGAATGGCGACGGGTCGTGGTGATGCAGGATCAGCTCGGACACGGCGTCCCCTCGCGTCAGGATCGTTGCCGCACTCTACACGGCGGCCCTCAAAAAAAACAGTCATGCCTGTTTCTTTTGGGGGCCCGCGTTCCTATAATCGGTCGGGTTGGAATCCAGCCTGCTGGGGGCGCCAAAGATGGATGCAGCCACCGTCGAGAGACTCAAGAGCGCCATGCGCTACGAGACGGAGCGGACGGCACCGCCCGAGGGTTTCCCGAAGCTGCCCGTGATCCCCGGCGGCCGCTACACGGACCCTGCCTTCCATGAGCTCGAGCACCGCTACATGTGGCGCCGCTCGTGGCTCTATGCCTGCCACGCCGACGAGATCCCCGACCCGGGCAGCTTCTACCTGTTCAAGCGCACCGGCTCGCCGATCCTGGTCGTGCGCGGCAAGGACGGCGTCGTCCGGGCCTTCTACAACACCTGCCGCCACCGCGGCGCGCCGCTCGTGAAGGAGTGCAAGGGCAAGGTCGAGGGCCTGGTCTGCGGCTATCACGGCTGGACCTACGGGCTCGACGGCCGGCTGATGAACCTGCGCGACAAGCGCGATTTCGTCGAACTCGACATGAGCGAGTACCCGCTCGTGCCGGTGCGCTGCGAGAGCCTGGGCAACTGGATCTTCGTCAACGAGGATCCCGACGCGCAGCCGCTCCTCGAGCACCTCGGCGTCATCCCCGAGTACCTCGAGGAGATCCAGCCTCACCAGGTGCGGTTCGTGGACCGGCGCTCCTACAAGGTGCAGTGCAACGTCAAGGTTCTCCTCGACGCCTTCCTCGAGGTGTATCACCTCAAGTCCATCCACCAGAACACGGTGGATCGCTTCCTCGACCACCGGGGCACGAACATCACGCTCTGGCCGCGCGGCCACTCGCTGATGCTCACGCCGAACCGCCGCCCCGACTGGCAGGACCCCGGCACGCGCGGCATGCGGCGCATCGAGACGGCCTCCGAGATCACGAACTCGAACAACCCGTCGTTCATGTTCTACCCGAACCTCGTCACGCCGGTGGACGCGAGCGGCAACCCCTTCCTGCTCTTCTGGCCGACCGGCCCGCGGGAGATGGAAATCGAGGTCTGCTGGTTCGCGCCCGACTGGGGCGGCGGCGAGATCAGTCCGCTGTGGGCCACGCGCATCTCGAATTTCGAGCGGATCCTCGAGGAGGACACGCAGTTCGCGCCGCAGATCCAGGAGTCGGTGGAGTCGACCGCGTTCCGCGGCATCACGCTCAACTATCAGGAACGGCGCATCTACCACTGGCACCAGGAACTCGACCGGCGGATCGGCGTCGAGCGCATTCCCGAGCACCTGCGCGTCCAGCAGGTCATCGGCGCGCCCTGGATCAGCGGCTGACATGCCCGGCATCGCCGCCTGGGGCGCGTGCATCCCGCGGCTGCGGCTTGCCCGCAGCACGATCGGGGCGGCGATGGGCTGGGTCAACAAGGGCCTTGCCGCAGGGCGCGGCGAGCGCTCCATCTGCAGCTGGGACGAGGACAGCCTCACCCTGGCGGTCGAGGCCGCGCGCGATGCGCTGCCGTCCATGGAGGCGCGCGCCGGCCTCGGCCACGTGACCCTCGCCTCGACCACCCTGCCCTTCGCCGACCGAAGCAACGCCGCCGTGCTCGCGACCGCGCTCGGCCTCGGCGAGGGGACGCTGGCGCAGGATGCCTCGGGCTCCCAGCGGGCCGGCACCGCAGCGCTCGCGCAGGCGCTCGCCGCCTGTGGCGCTCCGGGCGCGCGGCCCGCGCTGGTCGTCGCCGCGGACCGCCGCTTCGCGAAGCCCGGGAGCGACCAGGAGGCCGCCTACGGCCACGGCGCCGCGGCCATGCTGGCCACGCCCGGCGACGGCGTGGCGAAGCTCGTCGCCACCCGCCACCTGACGGCCGACTTCGTGGACCACTACCGCGGCTCGGGCGAGGCGTTCGACTACACGCTCGAGGAGCGCTGGACCCGCGAAGCGGGCTGGTTCGAACTGGTTCCGGGAACGCTGAAGGCGCTGATCGAGGACGCCGGCCTTGCTCCCGCCAGCGTGGATCACGTGGTGATCTCCGCGCCGGCGGCCGCAGCGAAGCGCGTGGCGGCGCTTTCCGGCCTGCGCGAGGAAGCGCTCGCCGACACGCTGGCCGGCCGCTGCGGTGACACCGGCTGCGGCCACCCGCTGCTGATGTTCGGCTCGGTCCTCGAGCGCGCGTCGCCCGGGGAGCACGTGCTGGTCGTCGGCTTCGGCCAGGGCGTAGACGCCCTGCTTTTCAGGGTCACCGACGCGGTGCGCGGGTTCCGGCCGGCGCGAGGCGCCGAGGGCTGCCTCGCCGACCGCCGCGAGGAGACGAGCTACACCCGCTTCCTGTCGCACTGCGGCCTGCTCGCCGTGGACTTCGGCATGCGCGCCGAGCGCGACAGCCGCACCGCCATGACCGTGCTGTGGCGCAAGCACGAGGACATCACCGGCTTCACGGGCGGCCGCTGCCGGGACTGCGGCACCGTGCAGTTTCCCCGCTCGCGGGTCTGCGTGAACCCGGACTGCCGCCGCACGGACACCCAGGAACCCCACCGCCTCGCCGAGAGCGCCGGCAGGATCAAGACCTTCACCGAGGACTGGCTCGCCTACAGCGCGCGCCCGCCGCTCGTGTACGGCAACGTCGCTTTCGAGGAGGGCGGGAACGCCTTCATCGAGTTTGCGGACTTCGAGCCCGGCGAGGCGAAGGTCGGAGCTCCGGTGCGATTCGTGTTCCGGCTGAAGGACGTGGACCGCGTCCGCGGCTTCCGCCGCTACTTCTGGAAGGCCGCGCCGGCCGGGAGCGCCTGATGGCCACGGGCATCCGCGACAAGGTGGCGATCATCGGCATGGGCTGCT